>JBDTQF010000373.1:0-2515 GCA_039932275.1 Burkholderiales bacterium | reverse complement strand
CGTTGTGTAGCGGTCGCTGTCGTCATGGTGATCTCCTGCAGAGCGGTTGCTGGCCCATTCAAAGTGGCTGGGTCAGGTGCCACGTGCGTTTGGTTCGATGAGCCGACAACGGCTCTAACTTTTCTCGGCTGCGGCCTTGTCCGGTTGGGCGTCGCCGGCAGGCACAGCAGCCGGCGCGGCTACCGAAGCATCCGGCGTTGTCGCTGGCGCTGCCTTGTCCGGCGGAGCTGCGTCAGCCGATCCATCGGCCGCAGGTGCGCCTGGAGCACTCGTCGGTACTGCCGACTGGGGAGATTCAGACGCCGCGGCGGGTGGTGCATGTCCAGCGTGGCCCTCGTCGGGTGCGGTACCGGCCGGCGCGGCCGCGTCATGACCGCGTTGGCGCACGGCCGACTTGATATCGGTCGCTTCGAGCTGTGTTTCGTCATAGCGCACGGTGGCGTTGCCGGCAGCAAAATTGACGGTCACGCTTTGGACACCGGGCACCTCGCCGATTCGCTTTTCGACTTCGTCGACGCTGAATACCGACAGCATGTCGTGCACTTCAATGGCGCTGGTCTTCATCGTGGTTCCTTTGTGAGTGGGGTCAGCGCGCCAGGCGCTGCGACTGGATGCAGTCGGGCGTGAACTCGAAAGCGATGTCCGCATCGGGCTGAACGAGCTTGTTCTTCTTGCCGGCGTAGTGGAGCCGGGAGAGGATGTCGCGGATCAGGTTCAAGCGCGCCAAGCGCTTGTTGTTCGTTCGCACGATGTGCCACGGTGCTATTGCCGTGTGCGTTCGCAGCAGCATGGCGTCGCGTGCCGCCGAATAGGCTTTCCAGTGTTTCACCGCCACGGCATCGATGGGGCTGGTCTTCCACTGCTTGAGCGGGTCGCGCTGGCGGTCGGCCAGACGGCTTGCCTGCTCGTCCTTGTCGATGTCGAGGTAGTACTTGAGCAGCTTGATGCCCGAATTGACGAGCATCGCCTCGAACTTCGGCACTGACTGCATGAACTCTTCATGCTCTTCCTTGGAGCAGAAGCCCATCACGTGCTCGACGCCGGCGCGGTTGTACCAACTGCGGTTGAGCAGGACGAATTCCTCGGCCAGCGGAAGCTGGGCCACATAGCGCTGGAAGTACCAGGCGCGACGTTCCCGGTCGGAGGGCTTGCCGAGTGCAACCACGCGCGTTTCCCGCGGGCTCAGGTATTCGACGATGCGCTTGATGCTGCCGTCCTTGCCGGCTGCGTCTCGACCCTCGACGACCACCAGGATCTTGTCGCCGCAACCGATAAAGTGACGCTGCAGCTTGACCAGTTCGACCTGCAGCAGATGCAGTTGCGCCTGGTAGTCTTCGGCAGAGATCGCTGTCGTCTCTTCGGGTGGGTCGGCGGAAGGCGCGACGGATGCCTTGCCGTTGTCACTCGGTGCACCGTGGTGCTTGTCCTTGCGATCTTTCTTGCTCATGACGTGGGCCTGAGCTCTGCGGGGTGCAACTTGGCTTGATAGCCAAGGCTGATGATCGCGGCCTCGATCTGGCCGGGCTTCACGCGGGCGGTGTCGGCCTCCAGGGTGGCAGAGCCGGGGCTCAGCGATACGTCAACGTGACTGACGCCATCGATCCTGCTGAGCGCGCGCTGTACGCTGCCGGTGCAGCCGCCGCAGGTCATGCCGTGGACATCGAATTTGAGGGTCTGCATGGTGAGTTCTCTTTGGGTGGATGGATGAAGCCTCGGGACTCGGCGGCATGGGCCGACACGATCCAATATCGCTTCACGCAATAGATGCCCGCTTAACCAGCGACGGCACGAAGCGCGGCGTATGCGCGGCGTAGGTCTCGTAAGTCGAGCCGAACTGCTTGCGCATCTCCGCTTCCTCGGTGATGGCCAGCCGCAAATACATCACCAGCAGGATCGGGAACATCAGCAAGGTCAGCAGCGTCGGCCACTGCAGCAGGAAGCCCAGCAGGATGAGCACGAAGGCGACGTACTGCGGATGGCGGATTCGCGCGTACGGGCCCGCCACGGCCAGCGCCTTGCGGCGCTGAGCCTGGTACAGGACGTTCCAGGCGCTCGACAGCAGATAGAAGCCAAAGCCCAGAAAGATATAGCTGGCGATGTGCAGCACACCGAAGTGCGGGTTGCCTGTCTCGCCGAGCAGCGTCGACCACAGGTGGCCAGCGTCATGGGACAGCAGATCGAGTTTGGGGAACTTGGTCTGGAGCCAGCCCGACATCAGGTAGATGGTGAGCGGGAAGCCGTACATCTCCACGAACAGCGCGACGACGAACGCCGCGAAGGCCCCGAATGTCCGCCAGTCGCGCGGGGTTTTCGGCTTGAAGAAGCTGAACGCGAACATGAGGAAGATGGCTGAATTGAAGACGACGAGCGTCCACAGGCCGTAGGCCGGTGCGTCGTGGCTCACTGGACTACCCTCCGCGCTGTGCGCTCCGGGATGAGCGCTTGGGAGCGGCCCGGCGCGCTCATGACGCACCCCCACCAGGTGGCTTCAATGGCAGCGGCGCCTCGGCTGTGC
>JBDTQF010000372.1:0-2579 GCA_039932275.1 Burkholderiales bacterium | reverse complement strand
GACCATGTTGTCGCGCAGGTAGTCGAAACCGTATTCGTTGTTGGTGCCGTAGGTGATGTCGGCGGCGTAGGCGGCCTGCTTCTGCTGGCGGCTCGTCTGCGGCAGGTTGATGCCCACCGACAGGCCGAGGAAGTTGTAGAGCTGCGCCATCCAGTCGGCATCGCGGCGCGCCAAGTAGTCGTTGACGGTGACCACGTGCACGCCCTTGCCGGACAGCGCATTCAGGTACACCGGCAGGGTGGCCATCAGCGTCTTGCCTTCGCCGGTGCGCATTTCGGCGATCTTGCCGTTGTGCAGCACCATGCCGCCGATCAGCTGCACATCGAAGTGGCGCATCTTCAGCGCGCGCTTGCTGCCCTCGCGCACCACGGCGAAGGCTTCGGGCAGCAACTCGTCGAGCGTGGCGCCCTGTGTCACCCGGTCGCGCAGCGTCACGGTGCAGGCCCGCAGGTCGGCATCGCTGAGCGATTCGAACTGGGGCTCAAGCGCATTGATGCGCTCGACCACACGCCGGTACTGCTTGAGTAGCCGCTCGTTGCGACTGCCGAATATCTGGGTAAGGAGCTTGGGCAACATGAGGCGGGGTTGAGCGAGATGACCCGTCCGAGCCCACGTGCCGCGCTAGCGGCCGGGTTGGTCCCGAGAAGCAGGGAATCAGGCTCGGCTCATGCAGCCTGGCAAGGCGGGCGGACGGAAAGCGAGCGAGTCTATCACCGCGATTTTGCAGTCACGCTGGGGTCGAGAAAGCGTGCCGGGTTCTGCGGCGCACCGTCGAGCAGCACCTCGAAATGCAGATGCGGCCCGGTGGAGCGACCCGAGTTGCCGGTGCGGGCAATCAGCTGCCCGCGCTTGATCAGATCACCCGCCTTGACCAGCACGGCCGAGGTGTGACCGTAACGCGTGACCAGCCCGCTGCCATGGTCGACCTCCACCGTCAGCCCATAGGCCTGCTGCGTTTCGGCCGAGATGACGACGCCGCCCGCCGCAGCGTGGATGGGCGTGCCCGGATCGGCCGGAAAGTCCAGCCCGGTGTGCAAGGCCGGGCGGCCGCTGATGGGGTCGTCGCGAAAGCCAAAGCCCGAACCCACCGGCCTGTCCACTGGCGCCATGCTGGGCACCAGCAGCTTGCGCAGGCGCTTCTCGCTCAGGCGCGATTCGGCCAGCGTGAACAGGTCGCTGCGCTGGTCGGAGCGCGCGTCGAGCTGAGCGATCCAGCGATTGAGCTGCAGCAGCGACGGTGAATGCACCGGCACGTACGGACCGCCGCGTCCGCCCTCTGCAGCGGCCTTCGCTGGGGGGTGATCGGCCGGCCGGCGCGGAGCGGTATGGGCCGGCTCGTCGTCGGCCGCACGCAGATCCTCCGGCTTGAGGCCGGCCAGGCCCGAGACCCGTTCGCCCACGGCTTCCAACCGCACCAGCTTGGCCTGGACCTCGCCGACCTTTTGCGCCATGGCGTCGAGGTTCTCGCGCATGTAGCGATCGCGCTGTTCGATCTCGTCGCGCACCACCAGCCGCACGATCGGGCTGACCACCGGCCAGCCTTCGCGGGCGGCTTTGAGGAAGACAACGTGGTAGACGGTGCCCGACAGCAGCAGGAGCATGAACAGCACCGCCGTGCCGAACAACACCAGTTGCAGCGGGCGGAGATGCACGGCCCGCGCCCGGGCAAGGCGACCATGGGTGATCAGGATATGCATGCGGTCAAACCTCCTCGCTACACTGGCCTCATGGCCACCCAACGCCAGCTACCCGCCGTACCCAATGCCCTGCCGATCCGGCAGGCGCTGGCGGAGTGCGAACCGCTGGCACGCCTGGGCCAGCGCTTGGCGCTGTCGGCCCGGCACATGGATGCCGTGCGGCCGTTGCTCCCCTTGAACTTGCAATCGCAGGTGCGCGCCGGCCCGGTGGATGAAGAGGGTTGGACGCTTCTCGCTGCCAACGCCGGCGTGGCCGCCAAGCTGCGACAACTGCTGCCCCGGCTGCAGGCCGCCCTGCACACGCCGGGCCGCGAGACTACCCCAATCAGGGTGCGCATTCAATCCGGGCCCTGACTGGGTCCGGGCGGTTCAAGACATCATGCCTTGCCCTGCTTGGCCACCGCGGCCGCCGCCTTCGCCACCGCTTCGGGATCACCCAGGTAATAGTGCTTGATGGGCTTGAGATCAGCATCCAGCTCGTACACCAGCGGCACACCGTTGGGAATGTTGACACCGACGATGTCGTCGTCGCCGATGCCGTCGAGGTACTTGACCAATGCGCGGATGCTGTTGCCGTGGGCCGCGATGAGCACCCGCTGACCCGAACGGATGGCCGGCGCGATGGCCTCGTTCCAGAACGGCAGCACGCGCGCCACGGTGTCCTTCAGGCACTCGGTCAGCGGCACCTCGCCCGGCTTCAGGTCTTTGTAGCGGATGTCATGCCGCTGGCCCCGCGGGTCGTCGGCTTCCAGCGTGGGCGGCGGCGTGTCGTAGCTGCGGCGCCAGATCAGCACCTGCTCGTCGCCATACTGTTTGGCCGTCTCGGCCTTGTTCAGGCCCTGCAAGGCGCCGTAGTGGCGCTCGTTCAGGCGCCAGTCGTGC
>JBDTQF010000371.1:0-2585 GCA_039932275.1 Burkholderiales bacterium | reverse complement strand
TGCGTGCGGCGCGGGTTGAATGGGGCTTGCTGGGCGAACACAACCAGCTCAATGCGCTGGCCGCCATGGCGGCGGCCGAGCATGTGGGCGTGGCCCCGGCGCAGGCCGCTGCGGCGCTGGCCAGCTTCGAGAACGTACGCCGCCGCATGGAGCTGGTGGGCGAAGCCAAGGGGGTCAAGGTGTACGACGACTTCGCCCACCACCCCACCGCGATGCGCACCACCGTCAACGGCCTGCGCCGCAAGGTGGGCATGGCACGCATCATCGCGGTGTTCGAACCGCGCTCGAACACCATGAAGCTCGGCACGATGAAGTCTCAGCTGCCCTGGGCGCTGGAAGAGGCCGACCTGTCGATCTGCCATTCGGGCGGCCTGGGCTGGGACGCCCATGAGGCCTTGCTGCCGATGGGCGATCAGGCGCTGGTGTGCGACACCGTCGACAAGACCATCGCCGCGGTGGTCAAGGCCGCGCGGCCGGGCGACCATGTGCTGGTGATGAGCAACGGCAGCTTCGGCGGCATCCACGCCAAGCTGCTGGCCGCCTTGGCCCCGCGCTGAACCCGATGGCCGCAACGGCTCATCTTCTTTATCTGCACGGCTTCCGATCGTCGCCCCAATCCACAAAGGCCCAGCAGACCGCACGCTGGATGCGAGCCCATCGGCCCGAGGTGCACTGGTGGTGCCCGCAGCTGCCCGCCGCGCCGAACGAGGTGCTGCAGATGCTGCGCGAGGGCACGGCCGATTGGCCGCGCGAGACCATGGCGGTGATCGGCAGCTCGCTGGGTGGCTTCTTCGCCACCGTGTTGGCCGAAACCACCGGCTGCCGGGCCGTGGTGCTGAACCCGGCGGTCAACCCGGCGCGCGATCTAGCCCAGCATGTCGGCCAGCAGCCCAGCTGGCACGACCCCAGCGTGCTCATCGACGTGCGGCCCGAGTTCGGCGCCGCCTTTCACGCCATGACCCCAGGCCCGCTGCAACACCCCGAACGCTACTTCGCGCTGATCGCCAAGGGCGACGAGGTGCTCGACTGGCGCGAGATGACCGCCCGCTATGCCGGCGCGCACATCACGCTGCTCGAAGGCGGCGACCACGCGCTGAGCGATTTCGACCGGCATCTGCCGGAGGTACTGCGGTTCCTCGCGCTGGCCTGAGCGCCCACCGGCCGTCCAAAGGCGCTCACAGCGCAGTGCGTCAACGCGAAGCGACCCCACCGACCACGCGCCCGCCACGATGCGGCCAGATATCACCGGCAACGGCAGGGCCGTCAGCGCAGGGCGCCGCAGGCCATCAGCGACAATCCGCGCCCTATGCATGCACTGTTCGAAGAAGCCGGCAAATTCCTCGCCGGGCGCGTGATGTCCGAAGCCGAGAGCTCGCTGCACGTTGAGCTGGATTCCGGCAAGCGCGTCAAGGTCAAGTCGGCCAACGTCCTGATGAAGTTCGAGAAGCCGGCGCCGGCCGAGCTGATCGCCGAAGGCCAGCGCCTGGCCGAGGAGATCGACCTCGACCTGGCCTGGGAGTTCGCGCCCGAGGGCGAATTCGGCTTTGCCGACCTGGCACGCGACTATTTCGATGCCAAGGCCAGCCTGGGCCACCAGGCGGCGGCGTTGTTCAAGCTGCACGGCGCACCGCACTACTTTCGCCGCGCCGGCAAGGGCCAGTTCAAGAAGGCGCCTGAAGACATCGTCAAGGCCGCGCTGCTGGGCATCGAACGCAAGAAGCAGCTCGCCGCGCAGATCGAGGCCTGGGCCGCCGAGCTGGTGGCCGGGCAGTGCCCGGCGCCGATTGCCGAGCAGCTCTACAAGATCCTCTTCAAGCCCGACAAGAATGCGGCGGAATACAAGGCCGTGGTCGAAGCCGCCCGGCAGTCGCAGCGCTCGCCGCTCGATCTGCTGAAGAACGCCGGCGCCATCAACAGCCCGTACCAGTTCCACTGGCGGCGCTTCCTGTTCGACGAGTTCCCGAAGGGCACCAAGTTCCCGCCGCTGGAAGCCCCGCCGATCAAGGACGAACTGCCGTTGGCTGATGTGCGCGCGTTCTCGATCGACGACTCGGCCACCACCGAGATCGACGACGCGCTGTCGGTGCAGGGCCTGGGCAGCGGCGTGGTGACCTTCGGCGTGCACATCGCCGCGCCGGGCCTGGCCATCCAGCCCGGCTCGCCGGTGGATGTGGTGGCGCGCGAACGGCTGTCCACCGTCTACATGCCGGGCTACAAGCTGACCATGCTGCCCGACGAGGTGGTGCAGGCCTACACCCTGCTCGAGGGCCGCGAGTGCCCGGCCGTGTCGCTTTATGTCACCTTCGACGAAGCCACGCTGGCCATGACCGGCACCGAGACCCGCCTCGAGCGGGTGCCGATCGCCGCCAACCTGCGCCACGACCAGCTCGATCAGACCGTCACCGAAGCCTCGCTGACCGGCGGCGCCGCGGCCGACTACGCCTTCGCGCCCGAGTTGACCTTCGCCTACCGCCTGGCGCGTCACCTCAAGGCCGGGCGCGAGCTCGCGCGCGGCAAGCCGGAGAACTTCAACCGGCCGGACTACAACTTCCGCCTGACCGGCAACGATGGCGGCGAGCCGCGCG
>JBDTQF010000370.1:0-2608 GCA_039932275.1 Burkholderiales bacterium | reverse complement strand
CCGGCAACGGCGGCATCAAGACCGAGGTGGCGCACTTCTTCGTCAAGCTCAAGACCTCGGACGAGGTGATGGAGTACACCGGCGCCTTCATGCAGCTCTACCGCGAGGAGGGCTGGTACCTCGAACGCACCGTGCACTACGTGAGCCGCGTGGGCCTCGACTACGTCAAGGACAAGATCCTCAACAACGCCGAGCTGCGCAAGCAGCTGTGGGAGAAGCTGCAGTTCAGCCTGGACGGTGAGCCCGATCCCTGGTTCGACTTCGCCGACGCCAAGGTCGACGTGCGCCAGTTCACCCCCCTCCAAGCCTGACCAGGACCGACCCATGAGCCAATGGAAATTGATCTGCCGCGTGGACGACATTCCCGCACTGGGCGCCCGCCGCGTGGTGCGTGCCAAGGGCATCGCGGTGGCCGTGTTCCGCACCGCCGACGACAGCATCCACGCCCTGCTGGACCGCTGCCCGCACAAGGGCGGCCCGTTGAGCCAGGGCATCGTCGTGGCCGACAGCGTGTCGTGCCCGCTGCATGGCTGGTCGCTGCGCTTCGACACCGGCGCGGCCAAGGAACCCGACATCGGCAGCACGCCGAAGTTCAGCGTTCGGGTGGTCGATGGCGAGGTGTTCCTCGACAGCGACGAGCTGGCCACCCTGGCCCTCGACCTGCTGCCCCCCACCGCCGGCCCCAAGGCCTGTTCACACGCTTGAGCCACGCCAGCCCCCCGGAGTCCCTGCATGGCTGAAACCCGGTCCACCTGCCCCTACTGCGGCGTCGGCTGCGGCGTGGTGATCGACAGCGACGGTACCCAGATCACCGGGGTGCGCGGCGACCCCGACCACCCCGCCAACTTCGGCCGGCTCTGCACCAAGGGCAGCACACTGCACCTGACGGCGGCCTCGGCGATCACCCGCAGCACGCGGCTGCTGCAGCCCATGCTGCGCACCGAGCGCGGCGGCACGCCCAAGGCCATCGACTGGGACAGCGCACTCGACCTGGCGGCCGACCGCTTTGCCGCCACCATCGAGCGGCACGGGCCCGATGCCGTGGGCTGGTACCTCTCGGGCCAGTTGCTGACCGAGGACTATTACGTCTTCAACAAACTGGCCAAGGGCCTGATCGGCACCAACAACGTCGACTCCAATTCGCGCCTGTGCATGAGCAGCGCGGTGGCCGGCTACAAGGCCACGCTGGGCGCCGACGCGCCGCCGTGCAGCTATGAAGACCTGAACGACGCCGACACGGTGTTCATCAGCGGCAGCAACACCGCCTGGGCCCACCCCATCCTGTTCCGCCGGCTCGAAGACGCCAAGCGCGCCAAGCCTTCGCAGCGCTGGATCGTGGTTGACCCGCGCCGCACCGAAACGGCCGAGATGGCCGACCTGTTCCTGCAGATCCAACCTGGCACCGATGTGCCGCTCTACCACGGCATGCTGCACTGGATGCTGTGGGAAGGCCGCATCGACCATGCCTACATCGCCCGCCATACCAGCGGTTTCGAGGCGCTGCGCGAAGCGGTGCGCGCCTGGACGCCGCGCGAAGCCGCGCGGGTGTGCGGCATCGAAGAATCGGCACTGATCCAGGCCGCCCGCTGGTTTGCGCAGGCGGACAACGAAGGTGGCGGCGCCACGCTGTCGCTGTACTGCCAGGGCCTGAACCAAAGCGCCGCCGGCACCGACAAGAATGCCGCGCTGATCAACCTGCACCTGGCCACCGCACAGATCGGCAAGCCCGGCGCCGGCCCCTTCTCGCTCACCGGCCAGCCCAATGCCATGGGCGGGCGCGAGGTGGGCGGGCTGTCCAACCTGCTCTCGGCCCACCGCGACATGGCCAATCCGGCGCACCGTGCCGAGGTGGCCGCGCAGTGGGGCGTGCACGACGTGCCGGCCAAGCCAGGGCTGAGCGCGGTGGAGATGTTTCAGGCCGCGGCCGATGGCCAGCTCAAGGCGCTGTGGATCGCCTGCACCAACCCGGCCCAGTCGATGCCCGACCAGGCCACCGTGCGCCGCGCGCTCGAGCGCTGCGAGTTCGTGGTCGTGCAGGAGGCCTTTGCCAGCACCGCCACCTGCGCCTATGCCGACCTGCTGCTGCCCGCCACCACCTGGGGCGAGAAGGACGGCACGGTCACCAACAGCGAGCGCCGCATCAGCCGCGTGCGTCCGGCCATTGATGCACCGGGCGACGCCCGGCACGACTGGGCCATCGGCATCGACTTCGCGCGCCGGCTGGAGGTGCGCATGCCGGCACGGCTGGCCGGCCGGCTCACCCTCTTCCCGTTCGACGACAGCGAAAGCATCTGGAACGAGCACCGCGCCAGCACCCGCGGGCGCGACCTCGACATCACCGGCCTGAGCTACGGCCTGCTCGACCAGCGCGGGCCCCAGCAATGGCCGATGCGCGAAGGCGCGAGTGGCGGCCGCGCGCGGCTGTATGAAGACGGCCGCTTCGCCACCGCCGACGGCCGCGCCCGCTTCGCCGCCGTGGCCTACCGGCCGGTGGCCGAGCCGCGCGATGCGCGCCACCCGTTTGCCCTCACCACCGGGCGGCTGCGCGACCATTGGCACGGCATGAGCCGCACCGGCACGCTGGGGCGCCTGTTCGGCCATGTGGCCG
>JBDTQF010000369.1:0-2645 GCA_039932275.1 Burkholderiales bacterium | reverse complement strand
TGCCGATGACCGGCGCGGTACTCAACACGCTCAACACCCGGCTCGATGCCGAGGCCATCGCCTTCATGCTGCAGCATGGCGAGGCCAAGGTGCTGTTCACCGACCGCGAATTTGCGCCGGTGGTCGAGCAGGCGCTGGTGCTGTTGGGCGAGCAGCGGCCGCTCGTGATCGAGGTCGAGGACGACTGCGCGCCGGCCGGTAAGCCGCTGGGCCAGATCGGCTATGAAGCCTTTCTGAGAGAGGGCGATCCGGCCTACCCATGCCACCTGCCGGCGGACGAATGGGACGCCATCGCGCTGAACTACACCTCGGGCACCACCGGCAACCCCAAGGGCGTGGTCACCCACCACCGTGGCGCCTACCTGAACGCGGCGAACAACGCGCTCTCCTGGCCGTTGCCGCAGCACGCCACCTACCTGTGGACGCTGCCGATGTTCCACTGCAACGGCTGGTGCTTCCCCTGGACGCTGGCGCTGGTGGCCGGCACCAGCGTGTGCCTGCGGCGGGTGGATCCGGCGCTGATCTACCCCCTGATCCGCGAACACCACGTCACCCACCTGTGCGGCGCGCCCATCGTCTACAGCCTGCTGATCAACGCGCCGGTGGCGCTGCGCGAGGGCATCGACCACCGCATCCAGGGCCTGATCGCCGGGGCTGCGCCGCCGGCCGCGGTGATCGAGGGCTGCGAGGCCGCCGGCATCGACCTGACGCATGTGTACGGCCTGACCGAGGTTTACGGCCCCGCCGCGGTGTGCGCCAAGCAGGAGAGCTGGGCCGACCTGCCAGCCGACGAACGCGCCCGCCTGAACGGCCGCCAGGGCGTGCCGTACCCGCTGCAGCAGGCCGTGACGGTGCTGAACCCCGAGACCCTGCAGCCGGTGCCGGCCGATGGCCAAACCATGGGCGAGATCTTCTTCCGCGGCAACGTGGTGATGAAGGGTTACCTGAAGAACCCCACCGCCACCGCAGAGGCCTTTGCCGGCGGCTGGTTCCATACCGGCGACCTGGCGGTGCTGCACCCCGACGGCTACGTCAAGATCAAGGACCGCAGCAAGGACGTCATCATTTCCGGCGGCGAGAACATCTCATCGATCGAGGTCGAAGACGTGCTGCACCGCCACCCCGCGGTGCTGCTGGCGGCCGTGGTGGCGCAGCCCGATGCGAAGTGGGGCGAGGTGCCCTGCGCCTATGTCGAGCTGAAGGACGGCGCCAGCGCCACCGAGGCCGAACTGATCGACTTCTGCCGCACGCTGATGGCGCGCTTCAAGGTGCCCAAGCGCGTGGTCTTCGGCCCGCTGCCCAAGACCTCCACCGGCAAGATCCAGAAGTTCGTGCTGCGCGCGCAGACGCAATCGGCGAAGGCTATCGAGTGATCTCCATGACCATTTGCAGCACCACGCGGGCCGAGCGCCGGGCCGCTCCCAAGCCGGCCCGCATCCCCTCGGGGGATCGGCCGACGTACCCGGCGGACGAGGGGCAGCATGTCTGAGGTCATCCTCGAAACCGAGCACCTGGGCAAGGAGTTCCTCGGCTTCGCCGCGGTCTCCGACGTCAACCTGAAGGTGCGGCGCGGCAGCATCCACGCGCTGATCGGCCCCAACGGCGCCGGCAAGACCACGGTGTTCAACCTGCTCACCAAGTTCCTGCCCCCGAGCCGCGGCACCATCCGCTTCAACGGCCACGACATCACGCGCGAGAGTGCGGTGCAGGTGGCGCGGCGCGGCATGATCCGTTCGTTCCAGATCTCGGCCACCTTCCCGCACCTGAGCGTGCTCGACAACGTGCGCGTGGCGCTGCAGCGCCAGCGCAGTGACGGCTTCGCCTTCTGGGCCAGCGTGCGCCGGCTCGATGGGCTCATCGAGCCGGCCATGGCGCTGCTGGAGCAGGTGGACCTGGCAAGCTTCGCTTCAACCATGACGGTGGAGCTGCCCTACGGCCGCAAGCGCGCGCTGGAGATCGCGACAACGCTGGCCCTCGACCCCCAACTGATGCTGCTGGACGAACCCACCCAGGGCATGGGCCATGAGGACGTGGACCGCGTGGTGGCGTTGATCCGCAAGGTATCCGTCAACCGAACCATCCTGATGGTGGAGCACAACCTGTCGGTGGTAGAGAAACTCTGCGACACCATCACCGTGCTGCAACGCGGCAGCGTGTTGGCCGAGGGCAACTACGCCACGGTGTCGAAAGACCCGCGGGTGCTGGAAGCGTATGTGGGGGTGGAAGCATGAACGCGGTTGCCTCAGCGCCTGTTGCCGCCAGCGCCTTCGTGCCCGGCGGCGAGATGCTGCGCTTGAACGATGTGCACGCGTTCTACGGTGAGTCGCACATCCTGCACGGCATCGACCTGTGCGTGAACCGGGGCGAACTGGTCACGCTGCTGGGCCGCAACGGCGCCGGTCGCAGCACCACGCTGAAGGCCATCCTCGGCCTGGTGGGGCGGCGCAGCGGCTCGATCATGTTCAACGGCACCGAGACCACCCGCCTGCCGCCGCACCGCATCGCCCGGCTGGGCATGGGCTACTGCCCGGAGGAGCGCGGCATCTTCGCCGGCCTGAGTACCGAAGAGAACCTGATGCTGCCGCCGCAGCTGGCCAGCGGGGGCATGACGCTGGACGAGATCTACACGTTGTTCCCCAACCTGC
>JBDTQF010000368.1:0-2671 GCA_039932275.1 Burkholderiales bacterium | reverse complement strand
GCATCGTCGGGCCGCGCCACGATGGGCGCCAAGGTGCCGTCGAAGTCGAATGCCAGCAACGGCTGTGCCCGCCTCAGCTCGCGCAGCGCCAGAGCGCCTTCGGGACCGAACAGGTGCTTCATGCCGGTGAACCCTGGTTGAGCCATCAGCTGTGCCCCAGGTTGGCGGCGAACTGGTCGCCGGTGAAGCCCACGGTCAGCCGCCCCTGCGGCCACTGCACCACCGGCCGCTTGATCACACTGGGCTGGGCCAGCATCAGCGCCCGGGCGCTGGCCGCATCAGCGATGCCGGCGCGGGTGGCCTCGTCGAGCTTGCGCCAGGTGGTGCCCTTGCGGTTGACCAGCGCTTCCCAACCGAGCGCGTCGATCCAGGCGTCGAGCGCCGGCAGCGGCACACCCTGTTTCTTGAAATCGTGGAAGGTGTACGCGCGGCCTTGCTCGTCGAACCAGGCGCGGGCTTGTCTGACGGTGTCGCAGTTGGCAATGCCGTGCAAGACCGGCTGTCTCGTTGTGTTGGTCATCGGATGTCTTTCACTGGCGGGCGGTGCGTACCGGCACTGGCAGCCGCGCCGGGTGGCTGGTGCGCCAGGGGCTGATGTCGAGGCCGCCGCGGCGGGTGTAACGCGCGTACACCTGCAGCCGGATCGGCCGGCAGCGGGCCCAGATGTCGGTGAAGATGCGCTCGACGCACTGCTCGTGGAATTCGTTGTGCTGGCGAAAGCTCACCAGGTAGCGCAGCAGGCCGGCCTGGTCGATCTGCGCGCCGCTGTAGTGGATCTGCACGCTGCCCCAGTCGGGCTGGCCGGTCACCAGGCAGTTGCTCTTGAGCAGGCCGGACACCAGGGTTTCTTCCACCGGCGCTTCGTCATGGTTGGCGCTCAGCAGCTCCGGCGCAGGCGTGTAGTGGCTGCATTCCAGGTCGAGCCGGTCGAGGTTGACCCCGTCCAGCTCGTGCACCGCCTGCTGGTCGAAGGCCTCCGGCCCGATCAGCCTGACGCCCACGCGCGCACCGGCCGCAGCGCTCAGGTCGGCCAGCAACTGCTCGCGCACCGCCTCGGCTGATTCGAACGCCGTCATGTGGAAGCTGCCGAGGTAAAGCTTGAACGACTTGCTCTCGATGATGCAGGGCGACTCGCACGGCACCGTCACCTGCGCCAGCGCCACCTGCGGCTTGCCGCGCGGGTTGAGCCACGACAGCTCGTAGGCCGTCCAGAGGTCGGCGCCCATGAAGGGCAGGGGCGTCTGCACGGCGAGGCCGATCTCCGCGCGCTTGGGCGTGCGGCTGATCGGGAACAGCAGTGACGGGTCGTAGGCGCCCGCATAGCTGGCAGGCTTGCCCAGCGGCGAGGCGTCGGCTGTGGCGGCGGGTTGGTTGGGTGGCAGGGTCATCGGCGGGTGGGTCTGAAGCGTGATGGTAGCCACCGCTGCACTGCAGCAGCGACCAGCGGGGGAATTGCGGGCTGACCCTTGCGCAGCCAAGGCCTGCCCCCAGATGCGCTCAAGCGGGCGGTAATCAGGGGATATCCGCTTGGAAATACCCGTTTCCCCGGGCGTGGCCAAGGGGGCCAGGCCTATACTGATCGCTCAGAAATTCTTCTGAATGGGCGCCGGGCCGGCGCAAAAGGTAGTGAGCAGCATGAAGACCAAGTTCAAGGTCGCGGGTTGGGTAGCCCTGGGAGCCCTGACGGGCGCCCTGGCCACGATGCAATTGCAGGCCACGGCGCGCAGCGCGATGACGCCGCTGCCGCTCGAAGACATGCAGCAGCTCGCGGCGGTATTCGACCTGGTCAAGCGGGCCTACGTCGAGCCGGTGGACGAGAAGAAGCTGATCCGCGATGCGATCGGCGGCATGGTGTCCGGGCTCGACCCGCACTCCACCTACTTCGAAGGCCAGGCCTACAAAGAATTCCACGAAGGCATCAGCGGCAAGTTCACCGGCGTCGGCATCCAGATCGAAATGGAAGACGGCCTGGTGAAGGTGGTCTCGCCGATCGAAGGCTCGCCCGCCTTCCGCGCCGGCATGCTGACGGGTGACCTGATCGTCAAGATCGACGACGCCGCGGTCAAGGGCCTGACCATGGACCAGGCCGTCAAGCGCATGCGCGGGCCCAGCGGCTCGAAGGTGCTGCTCTCCGTCTTCCGCAAGGCCGAGAACCGCACCTTCCAGGTGGCCATCGTGCGCGAAGAGATCAAGACCAAGAGCGTGCGCTCGAAGGTGGTTGAGCCGGGCTACGGCTGGATCCGCGTGTCGCAGTTCCAGGAACCGACGCTGAAGGACTTCGCCGAGCAGCTGAAGGAGCTGTTCCGCCAGGAACCCAACATGAAGGGCCTGGTGCTCGACCTGCGCAACGACCCGGGCGGCCTGCTTGACGCCGCGGTGGGCATCTCGGCCGCCTTCCTGCCCAAGGACGTGGTGGTGGTGTCGACCAACGGGCAGATCCCCGAGTCGAAGAGCACGCTCAAGGCCACGCCGTACTTTTACTCGCGCGACGGCAGCGACGTGCTAGCCAATGTGCCCGCCGCCGCCAAAACGGTGCCGCTGATCGTGCTGGTCAACGAAGGCTCGGCCTCGGCCAGCGAGATCGTCGCCGGTGCGTTGCAAGACTCGAAGCGCGCGACCATCATGGGCGCGCAGACCTTCGGCAAGGGCTCGGTGCAGACCGTGCGCCAGC
>JBDTQF010000367.1:0-2816 GCA_039932275.1 Burkholderiales bacterium | reverse complement strand
TGCCGCCGTCGCGAATCAGAAAGGCGGCGGCTGCCAGCGAACCGATGCCTCCGCCGACGAAGTAGGCCTTGCGCGGTGAAGTCATGATCGTCAGCCCTTTGACTTGCAACACCCAGCCGACGGGAGGATTCGAGATTCGGTGGACTGCAGCGACCAAGTTAGGCGAAACGCTAAGCGGGGTCGGTGCGGTAGACAACACCCGAATTCCGCCAGCGTTCAATCGCGGCCTCGTATTCGAACTGGCTGAACGATCCGCATATCGCCTGGTTGCCGCGCTTGTGTTCGCCAACGAACAGATGGTTTGCGCGGACGGAGTCAGACTGAAGCCGTCCCCGGCGAGCAAGCGTTGCCGATCCAGGTCGTTGCCAAGTTGAGGATTCCGCATGGTCACCGCGTCTAGAGTGAGAAAGAACCATTTGCTGGCGGCACTGCCCGATGCGGAACTGCAGCGATGGCTGCCGCTGCTCGAGTCTGTCGATCTGCCGCTGGGCCAGGTGCTTTACGAATCTGGCCGGACGCTCAGTCACGTGTACTTTCCGACGACCGCGATCGTGTCCCTGCTGTTCGTGCTTGAAGACGGAGGCTCGGCGGAGATCGCTGTCGTCGGCAGCGAAGGTGTCGTGGGCATCTCGCTGTTCATGGGTGGCGAGAGCACGCCCAGTCGGGCGGTGGTGCAGAGCGCCGGTCGTGGCTTCAGGCTGAGCTCGCTTGCGATCAAGGAAGCCTTCAACCGCAACGGGCCGGTGATGCACCTGATGCTGCGCTACACCCAGGCACTCATCACGCAAATGACGCAGACAGCGGTGTGCAACCGCCACCACACACTGGACAAGCAACTGTGCCGCTGGCTCCTGTTGAGCATGGACCGGTTGCAAGGAAATGATCTTGTGATGACGCAGGAACTCATCGCCAACATGCTGGGTGTGCGTCGCGAAGGGGTGACCGAAGCCGCTCTGAAGCTGCAGTCGGCCGGGCTCATCCGGTACGCACGGGGCCACATCACGGTACTCGACCGCCCTGGCCTGGAGCAGCGCACCTGTGAGTGCTACGCCGTCGTGAAGAAGGAGTACGACCGATTGCTGCCTGACCTGGAGGCCGTGTAGCACGCGGTGAGCGCGGCCCGGCTCGGAGCCGCCTTGAACCAATGAAAGGCGGCCTGATCCCATGCTGAAGCCAGAAAAAAAACGTTCGCTGGCGCTGTCCAAGGTTTACGGTCTGCTCGAACCCGGGCCCGTCGTGTTGCTGACGACTTCGCACAAGGGCAAGGCCAACGTGATGCCAATGTCGTGGCACACGATGCTGGAGTTCGAGCCACCACGGGTGGGCTGCGTGGTCAGCACGGGCGACTTCAGCTTTGCTGCGCTGAATGCGACCCGGGAGTGCGCGCTGAACATCCCGACGGTGGAGCTTGCGACGCAGGTCGTGGCCTGCGGCAACACCTCCGGCGACGACGTCGACAAGTTCTCCCGGTTCGCCTTGACGCAGGCGCCGGCGAGCCTGATCGCAGCACCACTGATCGCCGAGTGTTACGCCAATCTCGAGTGCCGCGTCGTCGATACGCGCCTGAAGAACCGCTACAACTTCTTCGTGCTGGAGGTGATCAAGGCCTGGGTGAATCCGGCCTGCAAGCTGCCGCGCACGCTGCACCATCGCGGCTATGGGCTCTTCATGGTGGCCGGCGAAACCATTCGGCTCGTGTCGCGCATGCGTTGAACATCAGTTCCTTCGAGCGCCAGTGGCTCGTGCGTCGGCTGGTCAGTGCCCGCGTGGATGCCTCGTAGGCCTCTCGCAATGCGCGCGCATCGCACAGCGCATGGTGGCGCGACAAGGGCTCAAGCGCCTGGCGCTTGAAGTAAGCCTCGGCGGCGGACGCACCGACGCCGAAACCGGTCAGTTCGTAGACATTCACGGGTGCACCCGGCGCCGCGTCGATGCCCAGGATTTCGATCCGGAGTCAGTGACCGCCAGGTCGATGAGCTCCCAGTCGAGGTGGTAGCCGAAGGCGACTTCGACAGCCGCGCCACCGGGCAGATCAGCCACTAACCCAGCCAGAAAGTTCGAGAGTCGAGCGCCCAGTTCTGCATAGCTGCAAGCGGCATGGGCGACCTTGCCGAACTGCGGCAGGACTGCGCTGAGGCCGAACCAACCCGTTGCTTGGATCCGATCTTGGTCTGTGACTTCGGCGTAGAACTCGGGGCCGGGTCGGCAGTCAGTGACGAGGCCGACAGAGAGCAGCCGGGGTCGGACGACGAGGTCGGTGAATTCGGTATCGAGAAAGGCGAGCACGGCGAACCTTGGCAGCAGTTGATGGACGTGGCGCGCACCGACTTGTCGAGCGCGGCCAAGCCCTGTTCAGGCCGGCGATGCACACCTTCCCACAATGCGCCCCTGGGTTCGGTGCGGTGTCGCACCTGAGGCTTCGAGCCTTGCCGATCTTTACGCACAGAGAAGCGCGGGGTGCGCCAACGCACAGACCCGAGGTCTTGCAGCGCGCACGCTGCAGCTCTCAGAAGCCCCACCCGTTCGGGACCGACTGCCGCGTCGGCCGCACGCATTCCTCAGCCAACGGAAAGCACCCATGACCTCCTCCTACCAAAGCATCAACCCCAACACCGGCAAGCTCCTCAAGAGCTTCGAGCATCTGAACGCGGCCCAGCTCGAAAAGTCGCTGGCGGCCGCCGAAAGTTGCTTCCAGACCTGGAAGCACAAGAGCTACGCCGAGCGCGCCGTGATCGTCAACAAGGCCGCGGCGCTGATGCATGCCCACGTCGATGACTTCGCCAAGCTGGCCACGCTGGACATGGGCAAGCGCATCA
>JBDTQF010000366.1:0-2852 GCA_039932275.1 Burkholderiales bacterium | reverse complement strand
GCCGGCAGCATCACCGCCAACTACGACGGCGCCAACAAGCACCGCACCGTCATCGAGGCCGACGTGCACGTGGGCTCCAACTGCGTGCTGGTGGCGCCGGTGACGCTGGGCGCGGGCGCCACCATCGGCGGCGGCTCCACCATCACCAAGGACGTCGCGCCCGGCCAACTGGCCGTGGCACGCGGCAAGCAGGTTGCGATCAGCGGCTGGACGCGCCCGGTCAAGACCAAGAAGGCCGGCTGAGTGGCGCAGCAGGCCGCTCCCCGGCCGGGCGTACCGGCCGACAACGACCCCCTGCTGGACCCGACCCACTACGCCCTGCTGGGCGTGCCCGAGGATGCGCTGGCCGATGCCATCGACCGGGCGTGGCGGTCGCTCTGCGCTGAGCGGCCAGCCCTGCCCACGGCCGAGGCGGGCCAACCCAGCCTGGTGCTGCCCGGTGTGCCCGACAGCCCGGCGCTACAGGCCGCCGCCCGGCGCCTGGCGTATGCCGTGCTGTCCGACCCGGCGCGTCGCGCCGTGTACGACGACTGGCTGGCCGCACGCCGAGCCGCGCTGAACGCCACGCAGCAGCGGGCCCGCTGGTGGCGCCAGCCGCTGGCGCGCGCAGCCCTCGCGGTGTTGGTGCTTGCTCTCGCTGGAGTTGCTGTATTTTGGTGGCTTTCACGCTGAGCCCGGCGTGGCCGCCGGCAGGCTGATCGCTAGGCCGCACTTGGCCCGCCGCACGCTGAAGAAGCAGCGCACCGTGCGCACATTGGCGTCGTCGTTGAACAGACGCTGCGCCAGCGCCTGGTAGGCGGCCATGTCGGGTACCTGTGCAATCAGCACGAAGTCCGGACCGCCATTCGTCCGATAACACTGCTGGATGCCGTCGTCCGCGACGGCGCGGGCTTCGAAGGCAACCAACCGCTCGGCCGATTGCTGGTCCAGCGTGATCTCGACGATGGCGGTGAGCCCGTGGCCCAGGGCCTCGGGCGACAGCACCGCCACCGTGCGCTCGATCACGCCGGCGTCCGCCAGGCGCCGCACGCGGCGCAGGCTGGTGGCCGGCGAGACATGCGCGGCTTCAGCCAGCGCCTGGTTGGAGCGGCCTGCGTCGGTTTGCAGCTCTGCCAGCAGGCGCAGGTCGATGGCGTCCATTGGGATGCGGGGTGTCATGCAATAAATCTCCAGATATCAAGCATCCTATGGCTATGGATTTCATGAAAAAACAATGCAATCAGATTCTTGCTTCAAACGAGGAATTATGACGATTCATTGCTCAGCTGCCTCCTTACCATTGCCCTCCTCCGCCCTAACCCAAGGTGAACCCGCATGTGTGGCATCGTCGGCGCCGTCAGTCAGCGCAACATCGTTCCCATCCTCCTCCAGGGCTTGCAGCGGCTTGAGTACCGCGGCTACGACTCCTGTGGCGTGGCCGTTCACCAGGGCGGCGAGCTGCGCCGCACCCGCAGCACCTCGCGCGTGGCCGAACTCGATGCGCAGGTCGCGGCTGAAGGCGTCGAAGGCCTGGTCGGCATCGCCCACACCCGCTGGGCCACCCACGGTGCGCCGGCGGTGCACAACGCCCATCCGCATTTCTCGCACGGCACCGGCACCGACGCCAAAAGCGCCAAGGCCGGCCGCATCGCGCTGGTGCACAACGGCATCATCGAGAACCACGAAGAACTGCGCGCCGAGCTGCAGGGCCGTGGCTACCAGTTCACCAGCCAGACCGACACCGAGGTCATCGCCCACCTGGTCGACAGCCTGTACGACGGCAACCTGTTCGACGCGGTGGAGCGCGCCACCCTGCGCCTGAAGGGCGCCTACGCCATCGCCGTGTTCTGCCGCGACGAGCCGCAGCGCGTGATCGGCGCGCGCGAAGGCTCGCCGCTGGTGCTGGGCGTCGGCCAGGGCGAAACCTTCCTGGCCAGCGACGCGATGGCGCTGGCCGGCGTGACCGACCAGATCGTCTACCTCGAAGAGGGCGACGTCATCGACATGCAGCAGGGCAAGTACTGGATCACCGGCCGCGCCGCTGGCGAGACCGACACCCGCGTGCGCAAAAGCGCCGAGGAGCGCCCCGTCAAGACCGTCACCGTGCACAGCGGCGCGGCCGAACTGGGCCCCTACCGCCACTACATGCAGAAGGAAATCTTCGAGCAGCCGCGCGCCATTGCCGACACGCTCGAAGGCGTGCAAGGCTTTGCGCCCGACCTGTTCGGCGAGGGCGCCGGCGAGGTCTTCTCGGCCATCGACAAGGTGCTCATCCTGGCCTGCGGCACCAGCTCGTACTCCGGCCTCACCGCCAAGTACTGGCTCGAATCGATCGCCAAGATCCCCTGCGCGGTCGAGATCGCCAGCGAGTACCGCTACCGCGACAGCGTGCCCGACCCCAAGACCCTGGTCGTCACCATCAGCCAGAGCGGCGAAACCGCCGACACGCTGGCCGCACTCAAGCATGCCCGCGGCCAGGGCATGCCGCACACGCTGACCATCTGCAACGTGGCCACCAGCGCCATGGTGCGCGAGTGCAAGCTGTCGTTCATCACCCACGCGGGCGCCGAGATCGGCGTGGCCAGCACCAAGGCCTTCACCACCCAGCTGGTGGCGCTGTTCCTGCTGACCATGGTGCTGGCCAAGCAGCGCGGCCTGCTGCCCGCCACCGGCGAAGCCGCCGCGCTGCGCAACCTGCGCCACCTGCCCGCCGCGGTGCAATCGGTGCTGGCGCTGGAGCCGCAGATCATCGCCTGGGCCGAAACCTTCACCACCAAGCAGAACGCCCTCTTCCTGGGCCGCGGCCGCCACTACCCCATCGCGCTGGAAGGCGCGCTCAAGCTCAAGGAAATCAGCTACATCCACGCCGAGGC
>JBDTQF010000365.1:0-2855 GCA_039932275.1 Burkholderiales bacterium | reverse complement strand
ACGGAATCATAATCCGCAGGTCCGGGGTTCGAATCCCTGAAGCGCCACCAGAATCCGAAGGCCATGCGCTCCCCCGCATGGCCTTCTTTCTTTCACCACAGCCGCTGGATCCACACCATGTTCCGCTGTGATCGACCGCTTCGCCGCGCGTTGCTGCTGCTCGCGCTCTTGAGTCCCGTGCTGTCGCTGGTGCATGCGCAGGCGGTACGCAACTTCCCTGCCACCGCGCTGCGCGGCGAGATGGTCATCGGCACGCCGCCGGTGGCCCTGCTCAACGGCAGCCCGACGCAACTGGCGCCGGGTGTGCGCATCCGCGACGAGGGCAACCTGATCCTGCTGTCGGACATGCTGCGAGGGCGCAAGCTGGTGGTGAACTACACCACCGACCTGTACGGCCAGCCGCTCGACGTGTGGATCCTCACCCCGGCCGAGCGTGCCCGCCTGCCGTGGCCGCGCAGCATCGCCGAAGCCGCCGCCTGGCGCTTCGACTTCGACGCCCAGGCCTGGTTCAAGCCCTGAGCCCCTGCCCGCGCCCAGTCCGCTGGGCCGCTGACTCCGTTCCGCCCAGAGAGGGCCTCCATGACCACCACCGCCGCCAAAAAGAAGATCTGGGTCCGCACCTTCGGCTGCCAGATGAACGAGTACGACTCGGACAAGATGACCGATGTGATGGCCGCCGCCGAAGGCTACGAGCCCACCGACGATCCGGAACAGGCCGACCTGATCCTGTTCAACACCTGTTCGGTGCGTGAGAAGGCTCAAGAGAAAGTGTTCAGCGACCTGGGCCGCGTCAAGCACCTGAAGAAGAAGGGCGTGATGATCGGCGTGGGTGGCTGTGTGGCCAGCCAGGAAGGCGCCGCCATCCTTGAGCGCGCGCCGTACGTCGATCTGGTGTTCGGCCCGCAGACGCTGCACCGCCTGCCGCAGATGCTGGCTCAGCGCCACAGCACCGGGCGGCCGCAGGTGGACATCAGCTTCCCCGAGATCGAGAAGTTCGACCACCTGCCGCCGGCACGCGTAGACGGCGCATCGGCCTTCGTCTCCATCATGGAAGGCTGCTCCAAGTACTGCAGCTACTGCGTCGTGCCCTACACCCGCGGCGAGGAGTTCAGCCGGCCGTTCGAAGAGGTGCTGGTCGAGGTGGCCGGCCTGGCCGACCAGGGCGTCAAGGAAGTGACGCTGCTGGGCCAGAACGTCAATGCCTTCCGCGGCAAGATGGGCAACTCGGCAGAGATCGCCGACTTCGCCATGCTCATCGAGTACGTGGCCGAGATTCCCGGCATCGAGCGCATCCGCTACACCACCAGCCACCCCAACGAATTCACGCAGCGCCTGATCGACGTCTATGCCAAGGTGCCACAGTTGGTGAACCATCTGCACCTACCGGTGCAGCACGGCAGCGACCGCATCCTGATGGCGATGAAGCGGGGCTACACCGCGCTCGAATACAAGAGCACCATCCGCAAGCTGCGTGCGGTGCGGCCGGACATCAGCCTCTCATCCGACTTCATCGTCGGCTTCCCCGGCGAGACCGAAGACGACTTCGCCAAGATGATGAAGCTGATCGACGATGTGGGCTTCGACGCCAGCTTCAGCTTCGTCTTCAGCCCACGACCCGGCACCCCGGCCGCGGCGCTGCACGACGACACGCCGCAGGCGGTGAAGCTCAAGCGGCTGCAACACCTGCAGGCCACCATCGAACAGAACGTGCGGCGCATCAGCACCAGCCGCGAAGGCACGGTGCGGCGCATCCTGGTCGAGGGGCCGTCGCGCAACGCGGCCAAGGAGGGCAACGACCCGACCGAGCTGATGGGCCGCACCGAGTGCAACCGCATCGTCAACTTCCCCGGCGGCCCGCACGCAGCGCGGCTGGTGGGGCAGATGATCGACGTCACCATCACCGGCGCGCTGCCGCACTCGCTGCGCGGTGAGGTGCGGGTGGCCTGAGCCATGCGTGCCGACGCAGGCGCTGCGCCCGCGGACATCCACGTCCTCGAACGCGGCTGGCTGTCCTCCAACAACGTGCTGTTGCACGGAGCGCCGGGAGAGGGTGCCACGCTCATCGACAGCGGTCATGTGACCCACGCGCCGCAGACCGTGGCGTTGGTGGCGCAGGCGTTGCAGGGCGAGCCGCTGGCGCGCATCGTCAACACGCATCTGCATTCCGACCACTGCGGCGGCAACGCCTCGCTGCAACGGGCGCACCCCAAAGCGCAGATTTGGATCCCGCCCGGGCAGGCCGACGCTGTGGCCCGCTGGGACGAACAGGCATTGACGTATACGCCCACCGGCCAGCTGTGCGAGCGCTTCCAGGCCGACGGCCTGCTGCGGCCGGGCGACGTGCTGCGCACCGGCCAGCGCCACTGGCAGGCTCTGGCCGCACCGGGGCACGACCCGCATTCGCTCATCCTTTTCGACGCGCAGGACGGCGTGCTGATCTCGGCCGATGCGCTGTGGGGCAATGGTTTCGGCGTGGTATTCCCGGAGCTGGAGGGCGCGCAGGCCTTCGACGAAGTAGCGGCGGTGCTGGACCTGATCGACACGCTGCCGGTGCGCTGGGTCATTCCCGGCCACGGTGCGCCCTTCGGCGATGTGGCCGCCGCGCTGCAGCGGGCGCGCAGCCGCCTGACCAGTTTCCGAAGCGAGCCGGTACGCCACGCCCGGTTTGCCGGCAAGTCGCTGCTGGTCTACCACCTGATGGAAACCGGCCCGCAGCCCTGGGCGGCCATCGAAGCCTGGCTGGCCTCGGCCACGCTGATGCCGTTGATCCACAGCCGTAGCGGCCAGGGCGGCGCCTCGTTGCCCTGGTTCGAAACCCTCACGCAGGAACTGGTGGATCAGGGCGCACTGCAACA
>JBDTQF010000364.1:0-2897 GCA_039932275.1 Burkholderiales bacterium | reverse complement strand
CGGTCACCAGGCCCTGGCTGGTGGTGTAGGTGACGGGGGCGCTGCTGTAGATGGCACTGCCGTCTTCGTCGTAGCCGAGGATGACGGTCTCGCCGCCGGAGGTGGCGACTTTGTTGCCGTAGTACTGGTCCTGGCTACGGTTGCCGTTCTTGTCGTACTGGAGCTTGTGGCCCACGGTGCCCAGGTTGCCGGCGGCGTCCACACCGGCCACCACGGTCTGGCGGTCCATGGCGTCGTACTGGTACCAGCGGTCGCTGTCCTTGTCGGTGGAGCTGTTGTACGCCAGGTGGTTGTCCTGGTACACCACCCCGGCATGTAGCACCCGCGTGCTATCTTCCCGCCCGAACACTCCCCAAGCGTCAAATGACCGCAAGCAAGATCCCTACGCCGTCTGACGCGGCCGTGGTGTTGCCTCGCATCGAAAGCCGCATCCTGGTCGTGCGCGGGCACAAGGTGATCATCGACGCCGACCTTGCCGCGCTCTACGACGTGCCCACCAAGCGGCTGAACGAACAGGTCAAGCGCAATGCCGAGCGCTTCCCGTACGATTTCATGTTCCAGCTCTCGGCCGCCGAGAAGGCCGAGGTGGTCGCAAATTGCGACCACCTCGCCAAGCTGAAGTTCTCCAAGGCACTGCCCTACGCGTTCACCGAGCACGGTGCCATCCAGGCGGCCAACGTGCTGGCCTCACCCCGCGCGGTGGAGATGGGCATCTACGTGGTGCGTGCCTTCGTGCGGCTGAAGCAGGCCAGCGCCTCGTATGCGGAGCTGGCCAAGCGGCTGGCTGAGCTGGAGGAGAAGACCGAAGGCCTGGCGATGAACCACGACACCTTCAGCCGCAACACCCGCAACCAGCTCAAGCAGGTGTTCGACGCCCTGCGCGAACTCATGACGCCGCCCGATCCGCCCAAGCGGCCTATCGGGTTCATCAACCCCGAGGACAAGGGCAGCAAGAAGGCTTCAGGCACACG
The DNA here is from genome assembly GCA_039932275.1 of Burkholderiales bacterium. Classification (GTDB taxonomy): domain Bacteria; phylum Pseudomonadota; class Gammaproteobacteria; order Burkholderiales; family Burkholderiaceae_C; genus Sphaerotilus. Next base: position 1,926 of record JBDTQF010000364.1, on the reverse strand, counting down.
GAGCAAGACGCAATCCTGAACCGCCTGCGTAGGGAGAGGGCTTTAAAGTGAAGACTTGGCCCCGTGGCCCCGGTGACCGCCCAGACGTGACGCCGCGACTCACATATCCCGACGGAACAAGCGACCAGCTCGCCATTCTGACAGCGTCATTCTTGCTGTCGTGCCAAGCAATCCAGGGACTGCTTCGAGCACCGTCAGAACCTCTGTTCCGGCGCTCGGATCAAAAGCAAGACAATCTTTGGCCGCCCACAGCCGTACAAACGGATCGTCGTGGACCAGTAGGCCCAGCAGCAGTTTTTGGCCCTCCAAGTCCCCACGCAGTAGCGCACCGAGCGACCCTAATTTTGTGGCTGGATCGTTCCCGGCCTCAAAGTCTCTTTGCCGTTGCGCGGCTCCGTACTGCATCGCAGCAGCAAGGTATTGCTCACTCACTTCATTCATCAACGTACCTCTTGTAGACATGCTCACTTGACAACGCCGAAGTCTCTGAGGATCTGGGTTCCGAACTGATATTGTTCATCGAACGACTGCGGTCTTAGCCATTGCCTGACCGTCATACCTTCTGTGAAGGGCTGCTTGCTGGAGTAGAAGGCGCTGATGCTGCCTTTGCCAATATGCAAGTCTCCAGCTACTGGCAGTGCGTTTGCCGTGTTGTGGATCGCACCTTCTCCAAAGCGGGCAACGTTGCTTGGCGTCTGTTCGACGATATGGTGGATCTGCTCTCCCGGCGCAGGTGACATTGCAGCACGGAGTTCGCGACCACTATTGAAGCTCGCGCCCTTGCTGGAGACCCTCTCAAGAATGGACGCTTGGTTCGCGACAATTCCCTTTGCAGCAATCCCCGCCACATCATCAACCTTGCTCAGCGCCCCCAGCCCGATCAGCCCGGCCTTGACCCCGCCAACAACGGCCCCTTCAGGTGGCAGTGCCTGGGCGATCTTGCCCAGCGGCGAATTGTTGAAGTCGTCGAGCTTGCCCAACAGGTAGCCGGCAAAACCGTCAACGGACGGGGCCGTTGACGCAGGCCCTTGCATGCCAGGAGCCATGCCGGGAATTTGAGCCATCCGATCCTGCAGCGAAGCCTGCGTCTGCGAAGCAATGCCGGCCGAGTAGCTACCTGTTCGGCCGCCATAGGCCATGTAGGTCCGGTAGGCGTCGTCCTGGCTCATCCCCGGGTTGACTGATGATGAGCCAGCCGCCTGGGCTTTGAGCTCACGAGCAGTAGCCTCCGCACGCCTGTTCTGCTGCTCGTTCGCTGCCTGGGCTCTGACCGCTGAATCCGCATCCTCCTGCCCCCACACCCGCTGGCTGACCGCATCGAACCGGTTCAATGCCCGTGCCTGATCCTTGATCCCCCTGTCGACGTCGTCAGCCCACTGTGCCGCCGCGTTGCCCTGCACATTGCCAAGGCGCGCGCGCCCGCCACCCAGCCCATACAGCGCATCATTTCGGGCACGCTGGTCGCTCTCGATATCCGATCCATTCTGGTAGTTCGCCTCCGACCACGGCCCCATGCCTTGCGTAGGCTGCATGCTGTCCACAATCGACTGCCCGATCGCGTTTCCGAAGGAATCCGCCGCCACCTGCTGCATCGCCACCCGTCCGCCGCGGGCCAGCGACACGGTGATGCCCGCCGCCAGCCCAGAGGTCACCCGCGCAGCGAGTACGCCACCGGCCGTGTCACCAAACGCCCCGGGCAACACCGGCCCGATGCCATCACCCGGAACATTCGGTCCCAGCGCACCACCCACGGCCTGCCCCGCTGCAGCCCCGGCCGCCGAAGCCGCCACGGCCTTCCAGTTGAACTGGCTCTGCATGCCGGTAGCGACCATGACGCCCTGGGAGGCCGCGCTGACCATCGCCGCACGCCCGGCCAGTTGCGATGCGGTGGCGTTGCTGCCCACGGGCCCCAAGTAGCCTGCGACG
>JBDTQF010000363.1:0-2899 GCA_039932275.1 Burkholderiales bacterium | reverse complement strand
GGCATCCGCGCCTTCCTGCCCGGTTCGCTGCTCGACACGCGCCCGGTCAAGGACATGAGCCCGTTCGAGGGCAAGACCATGGAGTTCAAGGTCATCAAGCTCGACCGCAAGCGCAACAACGTCGTGTTGTCGCGCCGTGCCGTGGTCGAAGCGTCGATGGGCGAAGAACGCGCCAAGCTGCTCGAGACGCTGCGCGAGGGCGCCATCGTCGACGGCGTGGTCAAGAACATCACCGAATACGGTGCATTCGTCGACCTGGGTGGCATCGACGGCCTGCTGCACATCACCGACATGGCCTGGCGTCGCGTGCGTCACCCGAGCGAAGTGGTGACGGTGGGGCAGGAGCTGACCGCCAAGGTCCTGAAGTTCGACGCCGAGAAGAACCGTGTTTCGCTGGGGCTGAAGCAGATGGGCGACGACCCGTGGTTCGGCGTGTCGCGCCGCTACCCGTCGGGCACCCGCCTGTTCGGCAAGATCACCAACATCGCCGATTACGGTGCGTTCGTCGAGATCGAACCGGGCATCGAAGGCCTGGTGCACGTCTCCGAAATGGACTGGACCAACAAGAACGTGGCCCCGAACAAGCTCGTCACGATGGGCGACGAAATCGAGGTCATGGTTCTGGAGATCGACGAGGACAAGCGCCGCATCAGCCTGGGCATGAAGCAGTGCAAGGCCAACCCGTGGGACGAGTTCTCGCAGAACTTCAAGCGCGGCGATCGCGTGAAGGGCCCGGTCAAGTCGATCACCGATTTCGGTGTGTTCGTCGGCCTGGCGGCTGGCATCGACGGCCTGGTGCACCTGTCCGACCTGTCGTGGCACGAAACCGGCGAAGCTGCAGTGCGCAACTTCAAGAAGGGTCAGGAAGTCGAAGCCCTTGTGCTGGGCATTGACGTCGAGCGCGAGCGTGTCTCGCTGGGCATCAAGCAGCTCGACACCGATCCGTTCACCAGCTACACCACAATCAACGACCGTGGCGCCACCGTGGACGGCAAGGTCAAGACCGTGGATGCCCGTGGCGCCGAGATCCAGCTGAACGACGACGTCACCGGCTACCTGCGTGCCTCTGAAATCAGCCGTGACCGCGTGGAAGATGCGCGCAACGTGCTGAAGGAGGGCGACGAAGTCTCCACCATGATCATCAATGTCGATCGCAAGCTGCGTTCGATCCAGTTGTCGATCAAGGCCAAGGATTCGATCGAACAACAGGAAGCCATGCAGCGTCTGTCGACTGAAACCAGCCGGGAAAATGCCGGCACGACCAGCCTGGGCGCGCTGCTCAAGGCCAAGCTTGATCAAAGCAACAACTGATCGGCTTGAGAACCGGGTGGGCCCACGGCCCGCCCGGTTCGCACGCTCCGTTTCACTTTCTCAGTCAGCAAGATGACCCGCTCCGATCTCGTGGCCATGTTGGCTGAACGCTTCGGCCAGTTGACGCATCGGGACGCGGAGTTTGCGGTCAAGACCATGCTCGACGCCATGAGCGACGCCCTGTCGCGTGGACACCGCATCGAGATTCGCGGCTTCGGCAGCTTCTCGATCAGCCGCCGCCCCCCCCGTGTGGGCCGCAATCCGCGCTCTGGCGAGCAGGTCGTTATTCCCGAAAAGCTGGTGCCGCATTTCAAGCCGGGCAAGGCCTTGCGCGAAGCAGTCGATGGCAGCGAGGCGCCCGTCGCGCTAGCCACGGCCCCAAACGCTGTGTCGGTCGACTGAGCCTGCTGAGCCCGGTTTGCGCGTACCACCTCTGCAATGCTGCCAGCGGCGCTGGCACGCGTTGTTGGGTTGGCTGAAGACGCCGCCCCGCGGCACTAGAATCCGCGCGCAATGCGTCTTCTCCGGTGGCTCGTGCGAGCCCTTCTCTTTTTTGTGCTGTTTGCTTTCGCGCTGAACAATCAGCACGAGGTTCAGCTGAAGTGGTTCTTCGGCTACGAATGGCGTGCCCCGCTGGTGTTCATCGTGCTGGCCGCACTCGTCTTGGGCTGTGTGCTCGGGGTGCTTGGCATGCTGCCGGGTTGGTGGCAGCGCCAGCGTGGCGTGCCACGCAACTCTGCGGCGGCAACGGTCATCTCACCGAACGGCACGCCAGGGATGCCAGCGGCCGCCGGGGCAACCGACCCGGCGCTGCCCTATCCGCCCCGTGATGGACTTTGATCTGCAATGGCTGTTGCTGGCCCTGCCGCTGGCCTTTGCGCTGGGGTGGCTGGGGGCGCGGCTCGACCTGCGGCAATGGCGGCGTGAGGCGCAGGATTCGCCCAAGGCCTACTTCAAGGGCCTCAGCCTGCTGCTCAACGAGCAGCAGGACAAGGCCATCGATGCCTTCATCGAAGCGGTGCAGCAGGATCCCGGCAGTTCTGACCTGCATTTCGCGCTGGGCAACCTGTTTCGCCGCCGCGGCGAATACGAGCGGGCGGTGCGGGTGCACCAGCACCTGCTGGCCCGTGCCGACCTGAGCGCCGACGAACGCGACCGGGCCCAGCATGCACTGGCGCAGGACTATCTGAAGGCCGGCTTGTTCGACCGCGCCGAGCAGGCCTACCAGGCGTTGCAGGGCACCGCTTTCGCCACCGACGCCCGGCTGGCGCTGCTGACGCTGCATGAACGCTCGCGTGACTGGAAGGCGGCGATCGAGGTGGCGCGCGGCCTGGAGAGCGTGGCCGCTGGCTCGTTCGCGCAGCGCATCTCGCACTACTGGTGCGAACTGGCACTGGAGGCCGACGCCCACCAGCAGCCCGCCGAGGCCGACGCGGCGCTGGCTCAGGCCTTCGAGGTGGCACCGCAGGCCGTGCGGCCGCGGCTGCTGGCTGGTCAGCGGCTGGCGCGCCAGGGCCGCACTGCCGAGGCGCTGGCCTTGTGGAACCCGTTGATCGGGCTGCAGAGCGCGGCGTTTTCGGTCGTTGCC
>JBDTQF010000362.1:0-2902 GCA_039932275.1 Burkholderiales bacterium | reverse complement strand
AGATCGACGAGGTCTTCATCGGTTCGTGCATGACCAACATCGGCCACTTCCGCGCAGCGTCCAAGCTGCTTGAAGGCAAGCGCGACATCCCGGTCAAGCTGTGGATCGCGCCGCCCACCAAGATGGACGCGGCCGAGCTGACCAAGGAAGGCCACTACGGCGTGTTCGGCACCGCCGGTGCCCGCACCGAGATGCCGGGCTGCAGCCTGTGCATGGGCAACCAGGCGCAGGTGCGTGAAGGCGCCACCGTGGTGTCCACCTCGACCCGCAACTTCCCCAACCGCCTGGGCAAGAACACCAACGTGTTCCTGGCCTCGGCGGAACTGGCGGCCATCGCGTCGAAGCTGGGCCGCATCCCCACCGTGGCCGAGTACCAGGCCGACATGGGCGTGATCAACAAGGACGGCAGCAAGATCTATCAGTACCTGAACTTCGACCAGATCGCGGAATACGCCGACGCCGCCAAGGGCGTGACGGCCTGACGCGCGCACTGAATCGTCGTTGAACGGCCTGCCGGCCTGAGCCGGCAGGCCGTTTTTCATGGCTGCCAAAGGAGTGGCTCACCGGGCCGCACCTCACGTGGGCAGGCGAGCCTCGGCACAATGCCGGCATGTCCTTCGCGCCCACCGTCCCTGCGGCACACGCTGCTGCCCCTGCGCTGCCAGGCCCGCTGTGGCTGAACGATCCCGCCGACGCGCCCGCCCTGCTCCAGCACAGCGGCTACGCCCTGCTGCGGCCCGAGGCACTGACGCAATTGGCGTCTGCCGAACTGCCGACGTTGGCCGCCCTGTCCCCTTGCTGGAACCGCCTGCCGCCCGACGCGCACCTGAAGGACGGCGGTCGCTACCGCCACCGCCGCCATGGCAGCTTCGTGCAGGATCTGGCGACGGGCACCGTCACCGCCGTACCGCACCGTGCGCACTGGCAGCCCACCACCTACAACGCGCTGCACGGCGGCATGCTGCGCTGGTTCGAACCGCTTGAAGCAGCGCTGGGACAGGCGCCGCCCTTCCTGACATTGGTGGGCAGCCTGGGCCGCTTGTTCGCCCAGGCGATGGTGCCACCCGCCGCACCGGCCTTCGATGGCCGCTGGTACATCGAAGCCCATCCCTTTCGCATCGACACCGCCGCCGGCGTGGGCCGGCCCACACCCGAGGGCGCGCACCGCGACGGCGTGGCCTTCGTGGCCGTGGTCCTGGTCAACCGCGTCGGTGTGCATGGCGGCGAGACCCGCGTGTTCCAGGCCGAGGGGCCGCATGGGGTGCGCTTCACGCTGACCGAGCCGTGGAGCGCGCTGCTGCTCGACGATACCCGCGTCGTGCACGAGAGCACGCCGATCCAGCCGCAGACCGAAGGTGGCCACCGCGACACCTTGGTCATCACTTACCGCACCGACGGCTTCCAGGACCCACCTGCTTCATGAACAACGCTGCCCAGAACGATCCCGAGCCCTATCAACCCATCCACTCGGCGACGGCGCACACTCTGCCGATCCGCGGTCTGTCGTACCACGTCTGGTCGTGGGGCGATGCCGGCCTGGTGCGGCCCGACCGACCGGCCACCGTGCTGCTGCATGGCTGGATGGACGTGGGCGCCTCCTTCCAGTTCCTGGTGGATGCGCTGGCCGGCACTCGCTACCTGCTCGCACCCGACTGGCGCGGCTTTGGCCGCACCTCCCGCACCACCGCGGACAGCTACTGGTTCGCCGACTACTACGCCGACCTCGATGCCCTGCTTGACCAACTGCTACCGGATCAACCGATCGACCTGGTCGGCCACAGCATGGGCGGCAACGTGGCCACGCTCTACGCGGGTATCCGGCCCAGCCGCATTCGCCGGCTGGTCAACCTGGAGGGCTTCGGCATGCCCTCGCCGCCCAGCACCGAGGCGCCCGCGCGCTATGCCAAGTGGCTCGACCAGCTCAAGCACCCGCGTGGCTTGCGACCCTACCCCACGCTGGCTGCAGTGGCCGAACGCCTGCGCAGCAACAACCCGCGCCTGCGGGCCGATCGCGCCGCCTGGCTGGCGCAGCACTGGGCCGCGCAGGGCGACGACGGCCAGTTCCATTTGCGCAGCGACCCGGCGCACAAGAGCGTCAACCCGGTGCTGCACCGCGCTGAAGAATCGCTGGCTTGCTGGCGCGCCATTACCGCGCCGGTGCTGATGATCGAGGGCCGCCAGACGCTCACGCCGGCGCAACTCAGCCCCCACTACACACGCGAAGAAATCGAAGCGCGCCTGCGGCACATCCCGCAGCTCGAACGCGCCTGGATCGACGATTGCGGCCACATGCTGCACCACGACCAGCCCGAGCAACTGGCCACACTCATCGAGCACTTCCTCGACCGCGCCTGACCCCAGCCTCAGCAGGGGTGGTACCGCCACCCCGCATGAGAGAATTTGAGGCTCAGCCCGGGGCTCACCAAGCCCTTCGCGGCACACCAAAGACACCATGGACATCGAACAAATCAACGCAATCGGCAGCCTGCTGGCCGACCTGCAAGCGCGTACCGTCGCGCTAAGGGGGTACCTTTGACTACGAACGCAAAGCGAACCGCCTGAGCGAAGTGAATGCCGCGCTGGAAAACCCCGCGGTGTGGAATGACCCCAAGCGCGCCCAAGAATTGGGCAAGGAAAAGAAGGCGCTCGAAGACGTGGTCGGCACCATCGACCATCTCACCAGCAACCTGGCAGACAACGCCGAGCTGTTCGAGATGGTGAAGGATGAGCAGGACCTGGACTCGCTGGCCTCGATCGAGAAGGACGCGTCGGCGCTGCGCGAGCGCGTTGAGCAGCTCGAATTCCGCCGCATGTTCAACAACCCGGCCGACCCGAGCAACTGCTTCATCGACATCCAGGCCGGCGCCGGCGGCACCGAGGCCTGCGACTGGGCCGGCATGCT
>JBDTQF010000361.1:0-2935 GCA_039932275.1 Burkholderiales bacterium | reverse complement strand
TGAAGGCATCGCAGAAGCGCACGAAGCGCGCCGCCTTGATGCTGCTCTTGATGTCCAGGCAGCCGGCCAGCACCAGCGGGTTGTTGGCGACGATGCCGACGGTGGCGCCTTCCATGCGGGCGAAGCCGATGACGATGTTGGCGGCGTAGTTGGGCTGCAGCTCGAAGAAGTCGCCGTCGTCCACCACCTTGACGATCAGCTCCTTGATGTCATAGGCCTTGTTGGGGTTGTCGGGCACCAGCGTGTCGAGCGACATGTCGATGCGGTTGGCCTCGTCGCCGCTCGGGCGCACCGGCGGCTTGTCCTTGTTGTTCAGCGGCAGGTAGTTGAAGAAGCGGCGCAGCATCAGCAGCGCTTCCACATCGTTCTCGAAGGCCAGGTCGGCCACGCCGCTCTTGCTGGTGTGGGTGCTGGCGCCACCCAGCTCTTCGGCCGTGACCTCTTCGTGCGTCACGGTTTTCACCACCTCGGGGCCGGTGACGAACATGTACGAGCTGTCCTTCACCATGAAGATGAAGTCGGTCATCGCCGGCGAGTAGACGGCACCACCCGCGCACGGGCCCATGATCATGCTGATCTGCGGCACGACCCCCGAGGCGATCACGTTCCTCTGGAACACCTCGGCATAGCCGCCGAGCGAAGCGACGCCTTCCTGGATGCGCGCGCCGCCCGAGTCGTTGAGGCCGATCACCGGCGCGCCGACCTTCATCGCCTGGTCCATCACCTTGCAGATCTTCTCGGCATGGGCTTCGGAGAGCGCGCCGCCGAAGACAGTGAAGTCCTGGCTGAAGGCGAAGGCCAGGCGGCCGTTGATCATGCCGTAGCCGATCACCACGCCGTCACCGGGCACCTTCTGGTCCTGCATGTCGAAGTCGACGCAGCGGTGTTCGACGAACATGTCCCACTCTTCGAAGGTGCCTTCGTCGAAGAGCAGGTCCAGGCGTTCACGCGCAGTGAGCTTGCCTTTGGCATGCTGCCCGTCGATGCGCTTCTGCCCACCACCCAGGCGGGCTGCGGCGCGCTTCTTCTCAAGTTGTTCGATGATGTCGTGCATGGTCTCTCCGTTGTGGGAGTCGTCGGTTGACTGGTAAACAAGCGGGGGTCAGGTGGCGAACAGCGCGAGCAGGCGCCGCGCCGCGGTGGACGCAGCCAGTTGGCCGGAAGCCACCTCGGCGGTGGTCGCGGCCAGCGCGCTGCGCACGGCCGGATGATGCGAAAAACGATGGCGCAGTTCGGCATGCAGGGTGTCCCACATCCAGGCCAGCGCCTGCTGCTGGCGCCGCTGCAGCAGGCGGCCGTTGGCGGTCTGCAATTCTCGGAAGCGCGTGACGGCGGCCCAGAACCCATCGAGCCCCTGGCCCTTGAGCGCGCTGATCTGGATCACCAGCGGGTGCCACAAGGCCTGGTCATGATGAGCGTGGTCCGGATGGCCATGTTGGCCGAACAGCCGCAGCGATGAAGCAATCTGCGCTTCGGCCCGCGTCGCCGCCAGCGGGTCGATGTCGGCCTTGTTGATGACCACCAGGTCGGCCAGCTCCATCACGCCTTTCTTGATGGCCTGCAGGTCGTCGCCGGCATTGGGCAACTGCAGCAGCGTGTACATGTCGGTCATGCCGGCCACCGCGGTTTCGCTCTGGCCGACGCCGACGGTCTCGACGATGACGATGTCGTAGCCGGCGGCCTCGCACACCAGCATGGCCTCGCGGGTTTTCTCGGCCACGCCACCCAGCGTGCCGCTGGACGGGCTGGGGCGGATGTACGCATGCGGGTGCACCGACAGCCGTTCCATGCGGGTCTTGTCGCCCAGGATGGAGCCGCCCGAGACGCTGGAGGACGGGTCGATCGCCAGCACCGCGACGCGGTGGCCGCCCGCGATCAGGAACAGGCCGAGCGCCTCGATGAAGGTGCTCTTGCCCACGCCCGGAACGCCCGAGATGCCCAGCCGAAAGCTCCGCCCGGTATGCGGCAACAACTGCGTGAGCAAGGCATCAGCGCGGGCACGGTGTTCGGCCCGGGTCGACTCCAGCAATGTGATGGTCTTGGCAATGGCACGGCGGCATTGCGCGGCGTCGCCCTGCAGCAGCGCGTCGAACAGCGCGGCATCCACTGCCGGCAGGCCTTCAGGCTGACGGGGCGGTTGAGCGTGTGCCCGCGCACCCTCGACGGTGCCCGGCGCGGCATCCCGGCGTTCGGTGGTCACCACTCAGGCCTTGCTGGGAGGAGAGGCGGAAGACGCGCCCGGGCCCTGTGCGGGTCCTGAGGGTGCCGCCGGTCCGGGCGCAGGGATGGCCGGCTGCACCGGTCGCAGGAAATACTGGTCCCAGTCGTTCTCGTCCACCAGCTTGAAGCGATGTTTCTGCCAGAAGCGGAACGCCTCGGTGCGCCGCACGATGGTCAGAGCCACCGCACAACGTTCGGCATCGGCCCGTGCCAGCACCTGCTCCAGCACCCAGGTGCCGATGCCCTGGTGCTGGAACATCGGGTGCACGTACAGGTGATCCAGCCGCCACAGCGATTCGCCGAAAGTCAGCGCCACGAAGCCCACCCGCTGGCCGTTCGAAACGATGTGGCGGGTGTTGGGCGGCGAGAAGCTGCGGCCCAGGCGCTCGCGGGCCAGCGCCGGATCGAAGCGGCCCAGGCGTTCCAGCCCGTCGCGCATGGCCGCCAGGCGCAGCGCCAGCAAGGCCTCGAAATCGCCTTCATCGGCGGACTCCAGGGCCAGTGTCAGGGGGTGGGACGGGGCAGGCATGGCGATGCGGCGGTCAGGCGATGGCCTTGAGCTGCTTGCGGATCTGCTCCAGCACGTCCTTCGCCGAGGCCGGGATCGGCGTGCCCGGACCGTAGACGCCCTTGACGCCGGCATCGAACAGGTAGCCATAGTCCTGCTGCGGCACCACGCCGCCGACGAAGACGATGATGTCGTCGGCGCCCTGCT
>JBDTQF010000360.1:0-3003 GCA_039932275.1 Burkholderiales bacterium | reverse complement strand
GGACGTGACCCCGCGTCTCAAGACCCTCAAGGTTGCCGAGCCGCCCAAGCGTGGAGCCGGTATCAAGGTGCCCGATGTGGCCACGCTGGTGGACAAGCTCAAGAACGAAGCAAAGGTGATCTGATCATGGCAGCCCTCGTCATTGCCGAACACGACAACGCGTCCATCAAGGTCGCGACCCTGAACACCGTTGCCGCCGCGGCCCAACTGGGCGGCGACGTGCATGTGCTGGTGGCTGGCAACGGCGCGCAAGCGGCCGCCCAGGCTGCTGCGCAGATCGCCGGCGTTACCAAGGTGCTGCTGGCCGATGGCCCGGTGCACCAGGGTGGCCTGGCCGAGAACCTGGCCGCGCAGGTGGTGCAGGCCGCTGGCGCGTACAGCCACCTCCTGTTTCCGTCCACTGCGGGCGGCAAGAACGTGGCGCCGCGCGTGGCCGCGATGCTCGACGTGGCGCAGCTCAGCGACATCACCAAGGTGATCAGCGCCGACACCTACGAGCGCCCGATCTACGCCGGCAACGCCATTGCCACGGTGCAGAGCAGCGACAAGACCCAGGTGCTGACCGTGCGCACCACCGGCTTCGACGCCGTGGCCGCCACCGGTGGCGGCGCCGCGGTCGAAGCCGTGGCCCTGGTGGCCGACAGCGGCAAGAGCCGTTACCTCGGCAGCGAGATCGCCAAGAACGACCGGCCCGAACTGACCGCCGCGAAGATCATCGTCTCTGGCGGCCGCGCCATGGGCAGCAGCGACAAGTTCAATGAAGTGCTGACCCCGCTGGCCGACAAGCTCGGCGCCGCGCTCGGCGCCAGCCGCGCTGCGGTGGATGCCGGCTACGCGCCCAATGACTGGCAGGTCGGCCAGACCGGCAAGATCGTCGCGCCGACGCTGTACATCGCCTGCGGCATCAGCGGTGCCATCCAGCACCTGGCCGGCATGAAGGACTCCAAGGTGATCGTCGCGATCAACAAGGATGCCGAAGCGCCGATCTTCAGCGTGGCCGACTACGGCCTCGAGGCGGATCTGTTCACTGCGGTGCCGGAACTCGTCAAGGCACTTTGAGGTCGGTCTGGCCACGCCGGACCGCACCGCACCGAAGGCGCCCAACCCCGGTTGAGGCGCCTTTTTTTGTCCATCGTTACCTCCCGTGAGAGGAAAACCCATGGCCCTGCCTCCCATCCTGGCAAACCTGCCGCTGCCGATCATCGGCTCGCCGCTGTTCATCATCAGCACGCCGGCGCTCGTCATCGCGCAGTGCAAGGCCGGCGTGGTCGGCTCGATGCCGTCGCTGAACGCCCGGCCCGCGTCGCTGCTCGACGACTGGCTGGCCGAGATCACCGAGACGCTGGCGGCCCACAACGCCGCGAACCCGGACCGTCCCGCAGCGCCCTTTGCGATCAACCAGATCGTGCACAAGACCAATGACCGCCTCGACGCCGATATGGCGCTGTGCGCCAAGTACAAGGTGCCGATCATCATCACCTCGCTGGGCGCGCGGCCCGAGTTGAACGAGGCCGTGCATGGCTGGGGCGGCATCACGCTGCACGACGTCATCGACAACCGCTTTGCCCACAAGGCGATCGAGAAGGGCGCCGATGGCCTGATCGCCGTGGCCGCCGGTGCCGGTGGCCATGCCGGCACGAAGAGCCCGTTCGCGCTGATCCAGGAGATCCGCCAGTGGTTCGACGGCCCACTGGCGCTGTCGGGTGCCATGGCCACCGGCCGCGCGGTGCTGGCGGCGCAGGCCATGGGTGCCGACTTCGCCTACATCGGCTCGGCCTTCATCGCGACGGAAGAAGCCCGCGCCAGCGCGGCGCAGAAGCAGTGCATCGTCGACAGCAACAGCGACGACATCGTCTACAGCAGCCTGTTCACCGGCGTGCACGGCAACTACCTCAAGCCGTCTATCCGTGCGTCTGGCCTCGACCCGGACAACCTGCCTGAAGGCGACCTCAAGTCGATGAACTTCGCCGGCGAGGTCAGCGCCAAGGCCTGGAAGGACATCTGGGGCTGCGGCCAGGGCATCGGTGCGGTCGATGCCGTGGTGCCTACCAGCGAATTCGTGGCGCGGCTGGTGCGCGAGTACAACGAGGCCAAGCGCGCGCTCTGCGGCTGATCGACGGCGGCTACCGCAGCACCTGCGGCAGCCGCGCTGGCTCAGCGTGTGAGCTAGCGTTGTGTGGGGTCCGTGGCCTGCGCCACCGCCTCCACCACCATCTGCACCCGCTGCCGGCCCTGGTACTCGTCCAGGCTCAGCCGGTAGGCCAGTCGCACCTGTTTGGGCACCGGCTCGGCATGGCCGAACCAGATGGCGTCGCGCAGCGTGCCGGCGTGGCGTACCGACAACTTCAGGTGCCGCTCGCCCACCAGGCGCTGTGACACCACTTCCACCTCGTCGGTGAACACCGGCGCTTCGAAGGCCTGGCCCCACACGCCGGCATCGAGTAGGCGCACCACGGCCGGGTCGAACCAGGCGGCGTCCAGTGGGCCGTCGGTGGCCAGGCGACGCTGCAGCGTCGGTGCGTCCAGCCACTCCGCCGCCACCTGCTGCAGCGCGGCGCGGAAGGTCTCGAAGCCATCCTCGCCCAGCGTGCAGCCCGCGGCCATGGCATGGCCGCCGAACTTCTTCAGCACTTCCGGATGGCGCTTGGCCACCAGGTCCAGCGCATCGCGCAGGTGAAAGCCGGCGATCGAACGCCCCGAGCCCTTCAACAGCCCGTCCTGCCCGCGGGCAAACACGAAGGTGGGGCGGTGCAGCCGGTCCTTCAGCCGGCCCGCCACGATGCCGACCACGCCTTCATGGAACCCCTCGTCGAACAGCGCCAGCGCTGCGGGCGGCTCGCCGTCGGGCACCAGCAGGTCCAGCAGCGCTTCGGCCTGCTCACGCATGCCGGCTTCGACCTCGCGGCGTTCGCGATTGATGGCGTCCAGCGAGCGCGCCAGCTCTGCCGCGCGGCTGGGGTCGTCGGTCAGCAGGCATTCGATGCCCAGGCCCATGTCGGCCAT
>JBDTQF010000359.1:0-3068 GCA_039932275.1 Burkholderiales bacterium | reverse complement strand
CCAACTTCGGCGGCGGCCAGGTCGACATCACCAGCGGCAAGTTCGTGTTCTCGGCCAGCGAAGCCTACTGGGTCGAGAAGGGCCAGATCCAGTACCCGGTGAAGGGCGCCACGCTGATCGGCAACGGCCCGGATGCGCTGACCCGTGTGACCATGATCGGCAACGACATGGAACTCGACACCGGCGTGGGCACCTGCGGCAAGGAAGGCCAGAGCGTGCCGGTCGGTGTGGGCCAGCCCACGTTGCGCATCGAAGGCATGACCGTTGGTGGTACAGGCTGAACTATTTCTTGGTGGTACATTCGTCCCCATGCGTCCCGCTTCGTTTTACTTTACGTACTTTTGGTTCTCCCACCGCACCGGCGGAGGAGAGGCTTAAGCGCAGACAAAGTAAAGCGCCCAGGACTCCTAAAAACCGCCGGTCTCCCGGCGGTTTTTTTTCGTCCGGGATGCCGGCTCCGACCGATCCGTTCAACACCCTTGCCCCGAAGGACCACGACATGAACGCCAAAGCCAACAACGGCATCGAGGGTTGGTATGCGCCCGTCGACAAGACCTCGCAGACCGACGACGAGAGGATCCGCGACGTGACGCCGCTGCCGCCGCCGGAGCACCTGATCCGCTTCTTCCCGATCAGCGGCACGCCGGTCGAGACGCTGGTGACCGCCACGCGCGAGAACATCCGCCGCATCCTGAGCAAGCAGGATGACCGGCTGCTGGTGGTGATCGGCCCATGCTCCATCCACGACCCAGCCGCGGCGCTGGAGTACGCGCGCCGCCTGCAGCCGCTGCGCGAGCGCTACAAGGACACGCTGGAAGTGGTGATGCGGGTGTACTTCGAGAAGCCCCGCACCACCGTCGGCTGGAAGGGCCTGATCAACGACCCGTACCTCGACGAGAGCTATCGCATCGACGAAGGCCTGCGCATGGCGCGGCACCTGCTGCTGGAGATCAACCGCCTGGGCGTGCCGGCGGGCAGCGAGTTCCTCGACACCATCAGCCCGCAGTACATCGGCGACCTGATCAGCTGGGGCGCCATCGGTGCGCGCACCACTGAGAGCCAGGTGCACCGCGAGTTGTCGTCGGGCCTGAGCGCGCCCATCGGCTTCAAGAACGGCACCGACGGCAATCTCAAGATCGCCATCGATGCCATCCAGGCCGCGGCCCGGCCGCACCACTTCCTGTCGATCCACAAGAACGGGCAGGTGGCCATCGTCGCCACCAAGGGCAACCCGGACTGCCACGTCATCCTGCGCGGTGGCAAGGGACCGAACTACGACGCCGCCAGCGTCGCCGCCGCCTGCAAGGACCTGGAAGCGGCCAAGCTCGACTGCATGCTGATGGTCGACTTCTCGCACGCCAACTCCAGCAAGCAGCATGAGCGCCAGGTGGTCGTGGCCGAGGACGTGGCGGCGCAGATGGCGGCCGGCAACCGCTGCATCTTCGGCGTGATGGTGGAAAGCCACCTCACCGGCGGGGCGCAGAAGTTCACCCCCGGCAAGGACGACCCGGCCAAGCTGGCCTACGGCCAGAGCATCACCGATGCCTGCATCGGCTGGGACGATTCGGAACGGGTGCTGGACATCCTGGACCGTGCCGTGAAGGCGCGGCGGGGCTGAACAGACCCCAGACGGTGGCGTTGCCCACCACCGTCTGGGCCGTTATTCGGTGCCCTCGCGCAGCAGCCGTTCGCTGCGCCAATAGACGTCGTCGCCGCCCAGCCCGTCGAGGTTGGCACGGTTGAGCACGCGGGCCAGCACGAACAGCAGGTCGCTGAGCCGGTTAAGGTAGTGGCGCGGCGCGGCGCGCACGTCTGCGTGATGCGACAGGCTCACCACTGCCCGTTCGGCGCGCCGTGCCACGGTGCGGCCCACGTGCGCGATGGCGGCGCTGCGGGTGCCGGCCGGCAGGATGAATTCCTTCAGCCGCGGCAGGTGCTCGTTGTGATGCGCCAGCGCCTGGTCGAGTGCCAGCACCGCGTCGTCCTGCAGCAGCGTCAGGCCGGGGGTCGAGAGCTCGCCTCCCAGGTTGAAGAGCTGGTGCTGGATGTGCACCAGCAGGTCGCGCACGTCGGCCGGCAGCGGCTCGGCCAGCAGCACGCCGAGCTGCGAGTTGAGCTCGTCCACATCTCCCATGGCCTGGATGCGCAGGTGGTCCTTGGGCACGCGCTGGCCGTCGCCCAGGCCGGTGGTGCCGTCGTCGCCGGTGCGGGTGGCGATTTGAGTGAGTCGATTTCCCATGGACGCGATCGTAGCGCCTGCACAATCCAGCCTTTGACAACCGGACGATGGGCAAGGCCATGGACCTGACCGATGCAGAGATCGGTGAACTCGACGATTTGCTGGCCGCCATCCCGGCGCCGCTTGAATCTCTCGACGTGGTGGCGCTGGACGGCTACCTGTGCGGCCTGCTGGCACAGCCGGTGATGCTGCCGCCGCAGGCCTGGCTGCCGGGCATCGCCGACTGGAACTGGGGCGAGCCCGATGTGGCGCCGTTGAGCGCCGAGACACCCGGCTGGCATGCGGCCAAGCACGAACGGCTGTGCGCGCTGGTGCAGCGCCGGCTCGATGCGATCGACCAGGCCATCATCGACGACGGCTGGTTTGACCCGTTGGTCGTCGAGCCGGAGGATGACGAAGGCCGACCGCTGACCGGGCGCGAAGGCCTGGAAGCTGCGCTGGGGCCGTGGGTGATGGGTTTCGAGCATGCGCAGAACCACTTCCTGCAATTGCAGGAACTGGGGCGGCCCGAAGTGCCGGACCTGCTGGCCTGCCTGTTCCGGCACCTGCCGGCGCAGTCGGACGACGAACGCGCCTACAGCCAGGCGCTCGACCTGGAACACCCGCTGCGCACGCTGGATGCGGCCCTCGAAGACCTGGTGGCCAACGTGGTGGAACTGGCCGACCTGGCCCGCGCCGAGCGGGTGCGCGTGGCCACGGTGCGGCGCGATGCGCCCAAGGTGGGCCGCAACGACCCCTGCCCCTGTGGCAGCGGCCGGAAGTTCAAGCTGTGCCACGGCCGCACCGGAACGGTCCATTGAACCGGTAGCGCGCCCTCCTTGACATGAGT
>JBDTQF010000358.1:0-3113 GCA_039932275.1 Burkholderiales bacterium | reverse complement strand
TGCCTGGCCATCGACGTGGCCGGATCGATCCGTTCCAAGCGCGTGATCGACGTGCGGGCCAAGCTCGTCAGCGTGCATGGCGCGCCAGGGATGACACGCCCATCACGACGAAGGGCCACGAGGTACACATGCATGCCAAAAACTGTACATCTGTACAGTCATCGGGGCTTTCCACATGCATTTCCACAGGCGCTTCCACAGCTTCAATCGCGTGACCTGCTTAGACTTATGGAATGAAACCGCCTCTCTTCCCGACCACTGTCTCGGTCAACAAAGTGCCTGGCCCGGCATAGAGGAAGAGCATGACACCTCTGAACTTCAACCGGGATCCATGGTGGGTCAGACTGGCGGCACACTTCGTTGGAGTGTTCCCGTGGCGGACCCTGCTTGTGGTGCTGGGTGCTTACCTGACCGATGCACAACATCTGCTACAGCGCTTGCACTAAAGGCCAAAGGGCCCCGTAACAGAAAAGTTACAAAAAACCACCTCCGGAGGTGATTCCGCCACACCGGGTGCACTCCGGTGCACACTTTCCCCAGCAGCACACTTCACCGTGAACCGTTGGCCCTGAACCACCCTGGTGTCGCCACTCGTTACTCTGCGAACCGGCTCGTCAGCAGGTTACACACCCCGGGACCCTCCCCCGCCTGATCTCCGGCCAACTGCGCCTGCCGGAAGCTGCCGAGGCTGTGGAAGACGCGCTGGCGTGAAGACCCTTGCCCCCGCTGGACGACAGCGTCAAACCCTGTGCAAGCCTCCTTTCAACAGCCCGCTTCAAATTAAGCATTGCTTTAATATCCAGACCTCGTAGGAAAGAATGCTTTCATTCAACTTTCGGGTCTTGGCATGCGCAACACCGGCAGCTACGTCACCACCACCACGCCGAGTGAAGCGGTCAGGGCCTTTGTGCCCCGGCCGCTGCCGCCTGCACGGCCGGCGCTGGCGAGTGATTGCTACGTGGACCGCTGCCGGGTGGCCGAGCTCGCGCTGGCGCGGCTTTCAGGCGTAGCGGGCCTGGTGCCTTCGGTGGAGTGGCTGTTGTACAGCGCGCTTCGCAAAGAGGCCTTGCTGACTTCGCAGATCGAGGGCACGCAGGCCTCGCTGGCGGATCTGTTCGATGACGAGGCGGGCCTGGCCGTGAGCAACGGCGCCGACGTGGAGGAGGTGAGCAACTACCTGCGCGCCTTTCGCCTGGTGCGCGAGCAGTTGCACGCGTCGCGGGGCCTGCCGGTCAGCGTGCGCCTGCTGAGCGACGCCCACCGATTGCTGCTGGACGGCGTGCGCGGCGCGGGCAAGCAGCCAGGCGAGCTGCGCCGGTCTCAGAACTGGATCGGCGGCACGCGGCCGGGCAATGCCGTCTTTGTGCCGCCACCGCCTGAGCAGGTGCCCGCGCTGCTGGCCGAGCTGGAACGCTTCATTCACCAGCCGCCCGAGCCGCTGTTGCCGGCCCTGGTGCGGGTGGCGCTGGTGCACGCGCAGTTTGAAACCATCCACCCCTTCCTGGACGGCAACGGCCGCATCGGGCGGCTACTGATGGCGGCGCTGATGGAGGACTGGGGGCTATTGCCTGAGCCGCTGATGTACCTCAGCGGCTACCTGAAGCAGCACCAGGCCGAGTACTACCGCCGGCTCTCAGCGATTCGCACCGACGGCAACTGGGAGGGCTGGGTGGCCTTCTTTCTGGAAGGCGTAGCCGAAGCGGCTCAAGAGGCTGAACGGGGCGTCGTGGCGATTGCCAGCCTGGTGGCAGCGGACCGGCGCCGCCTGCTGGAAGCGCCCAAGGGCGGATCGGCCAGCTACCGCTTGTTCGAGATGCTGCCCATGATGCCGCGCTTCACGGTGGAGCGGGTGCGCCAGAAGCTGGGCACCAGCTTCCCGACGGCCAACGCCGCCGTCAAACTGCTGGAGGAGCTGGGCATCGTGACCGAGCAGACCGGGCTGAAGAAGAACCGCAACTACAGCTACCAGGCCTATGTGGATCTGCTGGCGCGCTGAGGCCGGCGCGAAACCCAGTACACGCGGACGCCAGGGAGGCGCATGACCGAAGACCAACTCGAACAGGAAGCGCTGGGCTGGCTGGCCGAGCTGGGCTACGCGGTGCATGCCGGCCCCGTTGAGCAACCGGCCCTCCGGCGGCATCGTGTTCGCCACCATCCAGAAGTTCATGCCGGGCGGTGGTCAGTGAATCGGTGGACATCTTTGACGCCGTGGGGCTCGACAAGCCCCACATCGGCCTGCTGGACGAGGACTTCCTGTCACAGGTGAAGACCCTGCCTGAGAAGAATCTGGCCGTGGAGCTGCTGGAGCGTTTGCTCGAAGGCGAAATCAGAGCCGAGTTCGCCACCAACGTGGTGCAGCAGAAGAAGTTCTCCGACCTGCTGGCCGGCGTGATCACCCGCCACCAGAACCGCAGCATCGAAACCGCGCAGGTGATGGAAGAGCTGGTGGACATAGCCAGAAAGCTGGACATGAACGAGTCGTTCATGTGAGGCAAGGCATGGGCGACCAGCCGTCGCCTTCACCCCTCCAGCATCAGCAGCCCCTCGTCGTACCAGTACGCCACGGCCTCGTAGTAGCCCTCCCACACGCAGCCATTGCAGCCGCGGCCGCAGCAGGTGGTGGGTTCGGGCGGTGGCTCGCGCAACGCAGTGCCGCTGCGGGCGGCGCGCTGCTGCAGGTGGCCGATCAGGCCCAGCGCTGTTTCGCGGTCGGTGATCTGCAAGCTCATTGGATGAGCGAGCAGCACATCAGCCCACCCACCGCCGAGCGTTGCCGAACATGCGCAGCCAGGGGCTGCGGGCAGCAACATCGCCACCGCTCCAGCTCATCTGCACGTTGCGGAAGACGCGTTCGGGGTGCGGCATCAGTGCGGTGAAGCGGCCGTCGGGGGTGGTCACGGCGGTCAGGCCCTCGGGGCTGCCGTTGGGGTTGCGCGGGTAGGTCTCGGTGGGTTGGCCGGCGGCGTCGACAAAGCGCATCGCACGGTGCACCGCCGCGGCATCGCCGCGCTGCGAGAAGTCGGCAAAGCCTTCGCCGTGCGCCACCGCGATCGGCAGCCGGCTGCCGGCCATGCCGGTGAAGAAGATCGACGGGCTGTCCAGCACCTCGACCA
>JBDTQF010000357.1:0-3115 GCA_039932275.1 Burkholderiales bacterium | reverse complement strand
GGCGACAAGGACCAGCTCGCGTCGGTGGAAGCCGGCGCCGTGCTGGGCGACCTGTGCCAGGGTGCTGACGCCGGCGGCTACAGCGTCGCCAGTGCTGCCGCGTTGCAGGCGCTCACCGGCCAGGCGCTGCCGGCGGCGATGGTCGCGCCGCAGGCCGCGCAGGTCGAAAACGCCGTGCGGCAGCAGACCGTCATGTTGCGCCGCAGCCGCCGCTTTGGCGGGCCCATCGGCGCACTGGCCGCGGCCGTCAATGCCGGCGATGCGGCCGAAGTGCGGCGCTGCCTGCAGGCAGACGACCCGGCCGTCGGTTCGACCGTCTGCGTGCTCGCGCCCGAGGGTCAGCTGTCGCTGATGGATTCCCCCCCAGACGAAGCTGCCGCCGCCGGCCTGCCTGCCCCTGGCCTGCAGCAGCGCTTGCTGGCGCGCGTGCTCGACGGCGTCGCGCTGCCCGCGCGTGCCGATGCGCCGGCCGCCATCGTCGGCAGCCTGCGCGCCGTCTACCAGCAGGTGCGGCGCGGGCCGTCCGGGCCAGACGAGGCCGCCCACGCGACATGGGTGCAGGCGGTGCTGGCCGGCTTCGACGGCTGCCGCGTGCTGGCCGCGCTGCGGGCCGGGCCCTGGGGTGTGGCGGGACTGAACCAGGCGTTGGAGGGCGCGCTGGCACAGGCCGGTCTCATCCACCCCGGCAGCGCCCGCAACGGCTGGTACACCGGCCGCCCGGTGCTGGTGACGCGCAACGACCCGGCTGCGGGTGTCTTCAATGGCGACGTCGGCCTGGCCCTGCCAGGGCCGCAGGGCGGCCCGTTGCGGGTGTGGTTTGCCGACGGGCCACAGCTGCGGTCAGTCGGCGGCGCCGGGCCGCCCCAAGCCGACGAACCCCCCTCGGGGGGCGACGCCGCAGGCGTCTGGGGGCGGTCAGTCGGCGGCGCGGGGCCGCCCCAAGCCGACGACTCCCCCTCGGGGGGCGACGCCGCAGGCGTCGGGGGGAGGTCAGTTCTCGCCAGCCGCCTGGCGCAGGTCGACACGGCCTTCGCGATGACGGTGCACAAATCGCAGGGCAGCGAGTTCGCGCACACGGTGCTGGTGCTGCCGCCGCGCGTCAACCCGGTGCTCAGCCGCGAGCTGCTCTACACCGGCATCACCCGGGCGCGCCAGGCGCTGACGCTGGTGCTGCCCGGGCCCGGGGTGTTGGAGGCTGCACTGGCGCGACGCACGCGGCGCGCGGGTGGTTTGGCTGACGGTCTGGCCGAAGCCGATTGACGGCGTGGCCGACGCTGACCCCCCGCCGGCTGACGCGGGCGCTGTCCCGCTCAAGCCGGCAGCAAGCCGTTGCGGCGCTTGGCCTCGGCGGCGGCCGGTGAGGCCAGGAAGGCCAGCACGGCAAGCGCGGCTTCGGGTTGCGTCGAGGCCGTGGCCACCGCGGCAGAGAAGGTCGTGTCGATGCGGATGGCCGGCGGCAGCGGCCCCACCACGTCGATGCCGGGCAGATGAATCAGCTCGCTGAGCTGCTGAAAGCCCAGCGCCACATCCCCCTGCGCCACCATCTGGCCCACCGGCACGCCGGGCGGGGCCTGTCGCAGCCGGTCTTTGACCTGCGCCGAGATGCCCCAGCGGTCGAACAGCTTGAGCAACTGCACCCCGCTAGGCCCGGTCGAATAGCCCAGGCTGGGCGCGGCCAGCACGGCTTGCCGCACGGCGTGCTCCGAGCCGAGGTCGGGCCGCGGAGCACCGGCGCGTACCGCCACCGACACACCGGAGTGGACCAGGTCGACGCGGCTGCCGGCCCGCAGGTGGCCTTCGCTGGTGAGCTGCTCGATCGCGTCGGCGGCCAGCACCACGGCGTCGAAGGCTTCACCCGCCCGCACGCGCCGCGCGGCATCAACGCCGCCCAAGGATTCGAACCGCACGGGCTGCTGCGGCGCGGCCTGGTGGTAGGCCTCCAGCAGTTCGGTCAGCACCTGGCGGGTGGCCATGGACGAGACGATCTTGAGCGGCTGGGTGGCCATGGGATCCTTCGCTTGCCAGTGGGGGTTGCCAACGTAGCGGCAGGCTGTCGCTGCGGGCATTATCCTGGTGTGACGATGCGCCCGCAGCGTGGTCGTCCGTCGGGCGCAATCCAACAACGAGGAAAAACTTTCATGAGACTGAGCAACGACTTCATCGACACCTGGCGTCCGCGCGCCCTGGCACTGCTGCGCATCGTCACCGGCTACCTGTTCCTGCAGCATGGCACCGCCAAGCTGCTGCATGTGCCGCATGTCGAGATGTTCGACGCGGTGCAGTTGATGTCGCTGACGGGTCTGGCCGGGGTGCTGGAGCTGGTGGGCGGCGCGCTGGTGCTGCTGGGCCTGTTCACGCGGCCCGCCGCATTCGTGCTCAGCGGCATGATGGCGGTGGCCTACTTCATGGCGCATGCCAGCCAGGGGCATGTGCTCGCGCCGATGCTCAATGAGGGTGAACTGGCGGTGATGTACTGCTTCGTGTTCCTCTACCTGTCGGTGGCCGGCGCCGGGGCGTGGAGCATCGATGCGGCGCGGGTGCCCGGCCAACGGTTCAGGCAATGAGGCCGTGCCGGTTCAGAGGTAGCGGGTCTCCCACCAGCTGAACAGCACGTCGCGCAGCGCCGCACCGGTGTCGTCGCCGTAGTAGGGCTGCAGGCCCTGGCCGTGCAGCGCGGCGAATTCGGCATCGTCCAGCGGGATGTCGAGCGTGTTGAAGCGGATCGGCGCATTGGTGAACCGGGGCTGGTAGCCCGGGTCGCGCTGCAGCGGGCGGTCGGCCTTGATGCGGGGCTGGGCGAAGTCGGCCGGTGTGCGCTGGCTGGCGTGCCGAGTGAGGGGCGGCGGGCTGGCCCGGTCGCGCTCGCTGGCCTGGTAGACGGCCAGCTTGACCGGTTTGATCGAGAAGTTGCTGGTGCGCATGATGTCGGCCCCGCAGACATTGGGCACCGCCAGCACGTCCATCAGGGCCAGCAGGTCGATGTGATCGCCGGGCTTGGACTGTTGGCGCTTGATGACGCCGCGCCCGTCCACCACCTCGGTGTTCATGAACAGGTTGAACGAGTCGTGCACGTCGTCAGGCGTGAGCCCGTATTCGCGCTGCGCCTCGGCCTGGA
>JBDTQF010000356.1:0-3169 GCA_039932275.1 Burkholderiales bacterium | reverse complement strand
AAACAATTTATCACCACGATCTGCGCCACCGCATCCTAAGCTTCGCCTCATGCACCCATCCCGCCCTCATGTTCAACACCGCTCTTTGCTGATGCGCACGGTCGCATCGCAGGCCGTGGTGATGGTGGCGGGCTTGCTCTGTGCCCAGGCGGTCTGGGCCGCTCCCGCGCAGGGCGATCCGGTGTCGCGGTTCCTGCAGGATCGCGGCCTGCTTTCCGCCACGACGGACACTGGCGCTGCTCGCACCGGCCTGCTCAACCAGGTCAGGGAGCGAGCCTCCGACCTGGTGCTCACGGCGATGAACTTCCTGGGTGTGCCGTACCGCCGCGGTGGTACCACCGAAGAAGCCGGCTTTGACTGCAGCGGCTTCACTCGGCACGTGTTCGAGAACAGCCTCGGCTTGCTGCTGCCCCGCCGCTCCCAGGATCAGGCCAACTCGGCCGATCTGCAGACCGTGCGCAAGGAAGAACTCAAGCCCGGCGACCTGGTGTTCTTCAACACCATGCGCCACGCCTTTTCGCACGTCGGCATCTACGTCGGCGAAGGCAAATTCATCCACTCGCCCCGCAGCGGCGGCGAGGTTCGCGTGGAAGACATGCGCGAAGGCTACTGGACCAAGCGCTACAACGGCGCCCGACGCGCCCCGGTGCTCAGCGCCAGCGCCGACCCGGCGGCTACGCTGCCCACCGAGGACCGCCCAGCCCCCTGAGGCCGCTGACGCGGCGTAAACACGCCCTGGCCGTCCGTCCGGTCACTGCGGGCGACCCCGTCCGGCACTGCGCCGGGCAGGCACAATTCCCGCCATGTCCGAACGCAACATCATCAGGATCGCGGATCTCCGAGGGCCACGGCCGGTGTCCGCGCCCTTGTTCAGCAGTGGCACACACCAAGCCGTGCCGCGCGACGCTTTGGATCGGCCGCTGCGAGACCTGCGCATCTCGGTCACCGACCGGTGCAACTTCCGCTGCAGCTACTGCATGCCCAAGGATGTGTTCGACAAGGACTACCGCTTCCTGCCGCACGCGCAGCTGCTGACCTTCGAAGAAATCACCCGCCTGGCAGGCGTTTTCGTCTCGCTGGGCGTGCGCAAGATCCGGCTCACCGGCGGCGAGCCGCTGCTGCGCCGGCACATCGAACGGCTGGTGGCCCAATTGGCCGAGCTGCGCTGCCCGGACGGCAGCGCGCCCGAACTCACGCTCACCACCAACGGCTCACTGCTGGTGCGCAAGGCCCACGACTTGGCAGCGGCCGGGCTCAGGCGCGTGACCGTGAGCCTTGACGCGATGGACGACGCGATCTTTCGCCGCATGAACGATGTCGATTTCCCGGTCAGCGAGGTGCTGGCAGGCATCGAAGCCGCCCAGGCCGCCGGGCTGCCGGTGAAGGTCAACATGGTGGTCAAGCGCGGCACCAACGACCACCAGGTGTTGCCGATGGCCGAGCACTTCCGCCACCGCGGCGTGGTGCTGCGCTTCATCGAGTACATGGACGTGGGCGGCACCAACGGCTGGCGCATGGACGAAGTGCTGCCCTCCGCCGACCTGCAGCGCCTGCTGCATGAGGCCCACCCGCTGGAGCTGCTGCCGCACTTGACCGAGGGAGAGACCGCGCAGCGCTGGCGCTACCGCGATGGCGCTGGCGAGGTGGGTTTCATCAGCAGCGTCAGCCAGGCGTTTTGCGGCGACTGCAACCGCGCCCGCCTGTCCACCGAAGGCCAGCTCTACCTGTGCCTGTTCGCCGGCCACGGCCACGACCTGCGCACGCTGTTGCGCCCGCCCGCCGACCAGGCCGTCACCGACGCGCAGATTGCCGCGGCCGTCGCCGGCATCTGGCAGGGCCGCGACGACCGCTACTCCGCCCTGCGCAGCCAGTTGCCGCCGGACAACGGCGCCCCTGCGCCGCGCCGGGTCGAGATGAGCTACATCGGCGGCTGAACGTGCTCGCTGGCCGCGTCCCCCGCGCCGACATCACCGGCCTGGTGCTTGCGGGCGGCGCCGGCCAACGCATGGGCGGGCAGGACAAGGGCCTGTTGCCGTACCAGGGCCGGCCGCTGGTGGCGCATGCCATCGAACGGCTGCAGCCGCAGGTCGGCACCCTGCTGATCAGCGCCAACCGGCACCTGGCCGATTACGCCGGCTTCGGCTGGCCGCTGGTGCAGGACGGCGTGAACGAGCCGGACATCCCCTCACGCCGCGCCGGCCCGCTGGCCGGGCTGCTGGCCGGGCTCGAAGCCTGCACCACGCCCTGGCTGCTCAGCGTGCCCTGCGACTGCCCACGCTTCCCGCTCGATCTGGCGCAGCGCCTGGGCCAGGCACTTGTCGAAGCCGACGCGGCTCTGGCCATCGCGGCCACGCCCGCCACGGCCCAGGCCCGCGCCGGCCGCCACCCGGTGTTCTGCCTGCTGCACACCCGCCTGCGCGAGCCGCTGGCCGCCTACCTGGCCGCCGGTGGGCGCAGGCTCGAAGGCTGGTGCGTTGACGAGCAGCGCGGCGCGGTGGTCGAGTTTGCCGACACCGCCGCGTTCGACAACCTCAACACCCCGGCCGATCTGGCACGCTGACGAATGAAGCCGCGGCGGTTCGCCGGCTAAGCCCGCGCCAGCAGGCACACGGCCCGCGCTTCGATCGATTCACCCCGCCCCACCGGCCCCATCTTCTCGGCCGTCTTGGCCTTGATGTTGACCCGCGCGGCGTCGATGCCCAGCGCCTGCGCCAAGCATTCGCGCATGGCCGGGATGTGCGGCGCCAACTTGGGCGCCTGTGCAACGATGGTGCTGTCGACGTTGACGATCTCCCAGCCCTCGGCCCGCACCCGCCGGGCGGCCTCGGCCAGCAGCCGGCGCGAATCGGCGCCCTTGAATTCCACCGCCGTGTCGGGGAAGTGCCGGCCAATGTCGCCCAGCCCGGCAGCACCGAACAGCGCGTCGGTCACCGCATGCAGCAGCGCATCGGCATCTGAATGGCCCAGCAGGCCGCGGCTGTGCGGGATGCTCACGCCCCCCAGCACCAGCGGCCGGCCCACCACCAGCGCATGCGTGTCCCAGCCCTCGCCGACGCGCAGATCCAAGGCATTCATGGCGCGCTCCTCAGCAAACGTTCGGCCAGCGCGAAGTCGTCCGGCCAGGTCACCTTCAGGTTCTCGATCGAACCGGCCACCAGCTTTGGCGCGT
>JBDTQF010000355.1:0-3245 GCA_039932275.1 Burkholderiales bacterium | reverse complement strand
TCCTTGCGCTCGACGGTCACGCCGGCGTAGTTGGCCACCTTCTGCCGGCTGCCGGTGAGGCGATTGAACAGCGCCGTCTTGCCGCAGTTGGGGTTGCCGATCAGGGCGATGTGGCGGGGTGCGAGTGCCTCAGTGGCAGCGCTGTGGGCCATTGAACTCACTACACCGCCTCGATGCGGGCCACCGTCACCCGCTCGGCTTCGCTGCGGCGCAGCGCGAAACGGGTGTAGCCCAGCTGCACGGCGATGGGCTCACGGCCCAGTGGCCCGTGCGCCACCACCCGCAGCGTCTCGCCGGGTACGAAGCCGAGTTCTCCCAAGCGCTGGCCGATGGCGTCGTCGCTGCCCCGCTGCACCACCGCGAGGATGCGGGCGCTGGCGCCAAGAGGCAGATCGTGCAGAGTCATCGCGGAGGGGCCAGGAGTCGACGGTGGTTGGCGGGCATCGGAACGGTGCGGGGTGATCCCGATGTTAAACGAGAACCATTCTCAGGTGGTGACGCTGCGGCTGGAATCGACCGATCGTTGAGGTCAATCAAACCAGCCGGCCGACCCGACCCGCTACAGATCCCGCCTCACGGCGCTTCACAGCGCCTGGCGCGCCGCCAGGAGCGTCGCCACCTGCTGGGCAATGGGCGCTGGCACGGCGATGTCGCCCCGCAGGATGGCCTGGATGTGGGCCGCGGTGGTAAGGGCATCGATCGCCGACGGCATCTGCGGCAGTTCGGTCAGGCTGCCTCCCTGCAGCGCCAGCGACAGGGCCTCATCGCGCACGCCGCCAAGGTACACGTCACCGCGCGGCTGGCGCCGGCAGTCGGCCACCGGCTCGCCCTCGGTGCCGCGCATCAGCATGGCATCGGCGTGGCTGTCGCGCAGGTACTGCGACAGGCTCACCGCGTATTCGGGATGGGTGTGGTTGACCACGCGCACCGCCGGCATCACCGCCGGCAGCAGCTTGGCCATGGTGTGGCCGCTGTTGCGCAGGCCCAGCACGCGGCGCAGCGCCAGCAGCCGCGCCAGCGGCGGGTTCAGCACCTCCAGCGCGATGAAAGCCGGCTGGCCGGCGGCCCAGGCGGCGTGGACTGCGTCGGCATCGGCACAGGGCGGCAGGCCCAGCGCTGCAAAGATCTCGGCACTGGTCACCCGGCCCGGGTCGGTAAGCGGCCCGTGCACCAGCACCGGCACGCCCGCGCGCGCCAGCAGCAGCGCCAGCAGCGGCGTGAAGTTGGGTAGCTTGCGCGCGCCGTTGTAGCTGGGCAGCAGCACGGCGGGCGAGGGCGCCCGCAACGCCAGCGTGTGCGGCTGCGCCGCCATCATGAACGCGGCCAGCTCGGTGGGCGATTCGCCCTTGATGCGCATGGCCAGCGCGAAGCCACCCAGTTCGAGGTCGCTGACGCGGTCGGCCAGGATGTCCTGCATCAGCGCCAGGGCCTGATCAAAGGGCAGCGGCTTGGCGCCGTCTTTGCCGCGGCCGATCTGTCGGAGGTAGGGGGCGATGGTCATGGTGCGGGCTGCGTTGAGTCACCACACGGCGCGAACGTCCGGATGGCTGCGGAGCTTGTCGTCGGCGCTGACGAGGCGACAGGCCAGTGTGCGCGCGGTGGCCACGATGATGCGGTCGGCGGGGTCACCATGCAGGCTGTCATCGAGCGTGCCGGCACAGCGGGCAATCTCAGCAGTGACCGGCTCGATGCGGACCTCCGGCAGCAGGCCCACGTCGCGCAGCCAGTCGTCCGCCGGCATGCTCAGCGCAAGACGGCCGCGGCGCGCGGCGGTGGCGATCTCGAGCACGCTGATGGCGCTGACCACGGCCGGCGACTTGGCGTTGACGCCCCGCAAGGCCTTGCGGGCCGCGCTGCTCAGCTTGTCGGGTGCCGCCAGCCACCACACCAGCACATGGGTGTCGATCACGATCACCGCTGCATGTCCCACTCGTCGTCAGGCAGCACCGGGTCGGTGGGTGCGTCGTAGCGCAGCACGCTGCCCTTGAGACGTGCCCTTGCCGCGCTGGAGGCGTCTTCACGGACGGGCGGCGGCGTGATCTCGGCGATCAGCCGGCCCCGCGAAGTCACCTGCAGGCGCTCACCCTTGGCCACCCGCGCGAGGTATTCCGGCAGGTGCTGCCGCAGCGTCGTGACATTAACATCGGCCATCGCGAATCCTTCGAAATGTACGTTTCAATTGTACATTCGGTGGGCCGCGCTCGGCCCGGCGTAGCCCGTGTGGTCACGCCGCCGCGATCGACGCCTTCACCAGCCCACGCAGCGCCGGGATGCACGAACCGCAGTTGGTGCCGCACTTCAGCGCGCCCTGCAGCTGCGCCAGCCGTTCGTCGGTGGAGCCGCTGCAGCCCGCCAGCGTCTCGATGATCTGCGGCTCGGTCACGTTGAAGCAGGTGCAGACCTGCTTGCCCTTGGGCACCACTGCCATCGGTGCCTGGGCACCGGGCGAGAGCAGCAGCCGGCCGTAGGCCTGCGCCGGCAATTCGTCCTGCAGCAGGGTTTTGATCCACGCCTCGGCGCGGGTGTCGCCCACCAGCATCACGCCGCGCAGGGTCTGCGTCTGGCCGTCCTTGTCGATGCGGATGGCGCGGCGCTGGCCCAGGCGCTTGTCTTGGTAGCGCAGCGTGTTGGGATTGCTCAGGCCGAGCAGGGCTTCGATCTGGTCGAGCAACTGGTCGCCGGCCGGTGTCAGCGCCGCGGCGCGCCACAGCACGCCGGCCAGCGCCTGGTCGTGCGGCTCGCGCCCGAAGGGCACGCACACGGCGTAGCCGAAAGCACCCATCAGCGGCTTGAGCGCCTCGCGCACCGCCAGCGCCTGCGCCTGCGGCAGCCAGGCCAGGCCGACCATCTGCCAGGGCAGGTCGAGCACCTCGATGCGGACTGCGCTGTGCTTGAGCTCGGGCTGCTTGGAGCTGGGGCAGAAGGTGGGCAGCGTCAGGCTGTTGACGCCCAGCAGGCGCCGGCCTTCGGCATCGTGGCCGCTGATGAACTCTTCGCCCCAGTGCATCGCGATGTGGGCTTGACCCGCCGCGATGCTCTCGCTGGCCTGGGCGGGCAGCACCATCTGGCCGCGGCGCGAGCTCACGCGCACCAGCGCGCCTTCGGCGATGCCGCGGCGCGACATGTCGCCGCGGTTGAGTTCCACCGACGGTTCGGCCACATGGCCGAAGAGGCGCCCCAGCGTGCCGGTCCGGCTCATGCCGTGCCAATGGTCGCGCAGCCGCCCGGTGGTGAGGGCAAACGGG
>JBDTQF010000354.1:0-3268 GCA_039932275.1 Burkholderiales bacterium | reverse complement strand
GACTGCAAGCTGTAGTCGACCGGCTGCGTACCCCCGCAGCGGTGGCATGGCCGGCAATGCGCGATGATCAGCCCGGTTGCCACCGCTGCCACCGCTGCCATGACCTACATCGCTGCCATCCACCACCCCGCCGCCCCCACCGACGACATCTGGCATTTCGCTTTCGTCGATCGTGACCTGATCGTGCCCGAGTCCGAAGGGCCGGGGCTGCGGCCGATGCCCGCCCGCGCGGTCGGGCTGATGGGCATGGCCTCGGCGCGGCACTACCTCGGCACCCTGGAGGCGCTGGACTGCTGGGCGCTGGCGCTGCCCGAGGTGCCGCCGGGCTGGCAGCGGGTGCCGCTGCGCAACGTGATGATGGCGATGGACGCTCCGCTCAGCGGCCTGGCCGGCCGCGCCGCGCAGGTGCTGGAATGGGACCGCAGCCACCGCTTCTGCGGCGTCTGCGGCACGGCCACCGATCTGCAGCCCGGCGAGCGCGCCCGCATCTGCCCGGCCTGCAAGCATGCGTCCTACCCGCGCCTGAGCCCGGCCATGATGGCGCTGGTGTGGCGCCCGGGCGAGGTGCTGCTGGCCCGCGCGCCGCACTTCGCCCGCGGCATGTTCAGCGCGCTGGCGGGCTTCGTCGAGGCCGGTGAATCGCTGGAAGACTGCGTGCACCGCGAGGTGGCCGAGGAAGTGGGCTTGGCCATCACCGACCTGCGCTACACCGGCAGCCAGAGCTGGCCCTTCCCGCACAGCCTGATGGTGGCCTTCACCGCACGCTGGACCGGCGGCGAGATCGTGCCCCAGCCCGGTGAGATCGACGAGGCGCACTGGTTCCCGGTGGACGCGCTGCCCAAGGTGCCGCCGCGCTTTTCGATCGCCGGGCACCTGATCGGCGACACCGTCGCGGCGATACGCAGCGGCGCGCTGGGGTAAACACCGCCCGTTGCGCAGATTCGTCGTTTTCGACGAAAAACCTGCACGCCTCCTCTGCTACAAGCCCGCCACGACTCACTGTACGGAGACCCTCCTATGACCACCCTGCAAGCGCTTTCCCAGACACCCCCCATGCTCGGTGACGTGTTGAAGCGGGCCTACGGCCGCTACGCCGACCGCATCGCTTTTGTCTGGGATGGTGGCCAGCTCAGCTACCGCGGCCTGCGCGACTGGTGTGGCCGCGCGCAGGCGGTCCTGGCGGCGGCGGGTTGCAGCCACGGCACGCGCGTGGCGATGCTGGCCGGGAATCGCTGGGAAGCCTGGGCCGCCAACAACGCGTCCATGTCCGCCGGACTGGTCACGACGATGCTGCACCAGCTGGGCAGCCTGGAAGACCACCTGTTCCAGCTGAAGGACATCGGTGCGCAGGTGCTGGTCGTCGACGCCGGCCCCTTCGGTGAACGCGCCGCCGCGCTGGTCGCCGGGCATCCCGGCCTGAAGGTGTTCACGCTCGGTCCCTCGTCGATGGGCACAGACCTGTGTGCCGCCGTAGAGCGCATTGGCGAGGCCACGCTGCGCTGCCTGGTGCAGCCCGACGACATGTGCAACGTGCAGTACACCGGCGGCACCACTGGCCGCTCGAAGGGTGCGGTGCGCAACCACGCGTCGAACTCGGCGATGTACCAGGACCTGCTGGCCAACTACGAGATCCCGGAACGCCCCCACTACCTGGCTGCCGCGCCCATCACGCACGTGGCCGGCGCCTTCGTGCCGGCCACGCTGATCCGTGGCGGCACCGTGCGCCTGATGAGCGGGTTCGCGCCTGATCGCTGGTTGCAGCTGGTGGGCGAAGAGCGCTGCAACTTCTCGCTGCTGGTGCCAACCATGATCTACATGGTGCTCGACCACCCCAAACTGGCCAGCACCGACCTGTCAGCTCTGCACTCGCTGATCTACGGCGCCAGCCCGATGTCGCCCACCCGGCTGGTGGAAGGACTGGAGCGCATGGGGCCGGTGTTCGCCCAACTCTATGCCCAGACCGAAGGCTTCCCCATCACCTTCCTGCGCCGTGAGGACCACGACGCCGCGCACCCGGAGCTGTTCTCCAGCTGCGGCATTCCCACCTCGATGAAGCAGGTGGTGCTGCTCGACGACAACGACCAGCCCGTGGCGCCCGGCGAAGCGGGCGAGCTGTGCGTGCGAGGCCCAGGCCTGATGACCGAATACCTCAACATGCCCGAGGCCACCGCAGAGACGCTGCGCGGCGGCTGGCTGCACACCGGCGACGTGGCGCGGGCCGACGAGCAGGGCTACCTCTACATCGTCGACCGCAAGAAGGACATGATCGTCTCGGGCGGCTTCAACGTGTACCCGCGCGACGTGGAAGACGTCATCTCCGCCCACCCGGCCGTGGCCATGGTGGCCGTGATCGGTGTGCCCGACGCCAAGTGGGGCGAGGCTGTCACGGCGGTGGTGCAGTGCCGGCCGGGTGCTTCAGCGACCGACCGCGAAGCGCTGGCCGAGGAGCTCAAGGCGAGCGTGCGCCAGGCCAAGGGCGCGGTGCACACACCCAAGCATGTGGAGTTCACCGACCAGATCCCGCGCACCGCGGTGGGCAAGATC
Source organism: Burkholderiales bacterium (assembly GCA_039932275.1). GTDB lineage: Bacteria > Pseudomonadota > Gammaproteobacteria > Burkholderiales > Burkholderiaceae_C > Sphaerotilus. The sequence continues at coordinate 724 of JBDTQF010000354.1, read as the reverse complement.
GACAAGAAGGTGCTGCGTGCGCCGTACTGGCAAGGTCAGTCGCGGCAGGTTGGCTGAGTTGAGCCAAGGGCGGCGCCCACCGGGCCGCCCCAAGGGCGCCGCTGCACCCCCTCGGGGGGCGCGAACAAAGTGAGCTGGGGGCCTCAATCAGGCACCGTCTCCAGGTCGGCCAGCCACACGGAGGCCTCGCTGTCGCTCGGCGCACGCCAGTCGCCGCGTGGCGACAGCGAGCCACCGCTGCCCACCTTGGGCGCATTGGGCACGCAGCTGCGCTTGAACTGGCTGGTCTTGAAAAAGCGCCAGACAAAGGTGTGCAGGTGGCGCTTGATGGTGGCAAGGTCGTACGCTTTGGGCACGATGTGGTCACCGGCCGGCCAGCCGCCCACCTTGGCGTTGCGCCAGGCGGTGTGCGCCAGAAAGGCCACCTTCGACGGCGCGAAGCCGAAGCGCAGCACGTAGTACAGCGAGAAGTCGTGCAACTCGTACGGGCCGATCGTGGCCTCGGTGCTTTGCCCGGGCTGTCCGGCCGCATCGCCCGGCACGAGCTCCGGGCTGATCTCGGTGCCCAGGATGTCGAGCAGCACCTGGCTGCCGGCCTCGCCCACCTGGCCGGTGTCGGCCACCCAGCGCACCAGGTGCTGGATCAGTGTCTTGGGCACGCTGGCGTTGACGTTGTAGTGCGACATGTGGTCGCCCACGCCGTAGGTGCACCAGCCCAGCGCCA
>JBDTQF010000353.1:0-3337 GCA_039932275.1 Burkholderiales bacterium | reverse complement strand
CTACCGCGTCAACAAGGCGCGCATGGTGCGCCTGGCCGAGTACAGCCGCGACTGCCTCATGCAACTGCGCGCCGACACCGGCATCCGCTACGACGAGCGCATGCAGGGCACGCTGCAGCTGTTCCGCACCCAAAAGCAGCTGGACGGCACGGCCAAGGACATCGAGATCCTGCAGCAGTACGGCGTGCCCTTCCAGTTGCTGGACCGCGCGGGCTACCTGCAACACGAGCCGGCCCTGGCCGGCGTGCAGGAGAAGTTCGTCGGCGCGCTGCGCCTGCCCGGCGACGAGACCGGCGACTGCTTCAAGTTCACCAACGCGCTGGCCGAGATGGCGCGTGGCCTGGGCGTGAAGTTCCGCTTCGGCGTGCGCATCGAACGCCTGGCACAAGAAGGCGGTGACATCACCGGTGTCGTCACCGACCAGGGGTTGGTGGCAGCAGACCGCTACCTGCTGGCGCTGGGCAGCTACTCCACCGCCATGCTGCAGCCGCTGGGACTGCGCATCCCGATGTACCCGGTGAAGGGTTTCTCGATCACCGTGCCCATCGTTGACGCCGCACAGGCGCCCGAGTCCACCATCATGGACGAGACGCACAAGGTGGCCGTCACGCGCCTGGGTGACCGCATCCGCGTCGGTGGCACGGCGCAGCTGTCGGGCTTTGACCTGCGACTGGACGAAGGCCGCCGCCGCACGCTGGAGTTCGTCGTCAACGACCTCTTCCCCAAGGGCGGCGACGTGGCCCGCGCCGAGTTCTGGACCGGCCTGCGTCCCATGACGCCCGACGGCACCCCCATCGTCGGCCCCACCCGGCTGCCCAAGCTGTGGCTGGCCACCGGCCACGGCACGCTGGGCTGGACCATGGCCGCGGGCACCGGCAAGTTGCTGGCCGACTGGATGACCGGCGCCAAGCCCGACATCGACACCGAGGGCCTGACCGTTGACCGCTACTGACACCACGGCCGTCGCCTGGATCGGCAGCGGCGACATCGTGCACAACCTGCACCGATTGCCCACCATGAACCCTCCGCGCATTGACTTCCCCATGCCGCCCTGGTGCCTGTCCGGCGTCGTCTACGGCACGCTGCTCAACGACGCCGCCGCCCTGGCCGCGCTGGGTGAGGCCGCCAACCAGCCGCCCTACAAGGCGCCGCCCAAGGCCCCGGTCCTGTACGTGAAGCCGCGCAACACGCTGGCGGCCAGCGGCAGCCGCGTCGAAGTGCCCGCCGATGCAGGGGCCTTCCAGATCGGCGCCGCACTGGGCCTGGTCATCGGCCGCACGGCCTGCCGCGTCAGTGCCGACCAGGCCCTGTCCTTCCTGGCCGGTTATGTGCTGGTGGCCGACCTGAGCGTGCCGCACGACAGCTTCTACCGCCCGTCCATCCGCTTCAAGGCGCGTGACGGCTCCTGCCTGTTCGGCCCGCAAGTGGCGGCCACCGCCGCTGTGGCCGACCCGGGCACCCTGCAGCTGCACGTCAGCATCGACGGCCAGCGCGTACACAGCGCCAGCATGGCCGGCGCGGTGCGCCCGGCCGCCCAGCTGCTGGCCGATGTGACCGACTTCATGACCCTGCAGCCCGGCGACGTGCTGCTGCTGGCGGTGGCCGCCGGCGCGCCGCAGGCACGTGCCGGCCAACACTTCGTGATCGAGGCCGACGGCCTGGGCCGCCTGCAAGGCCAACTGGTGGCCGAGAACCTGGGAGTGGCTGCATGAAGACCGCCCGCGTTGCCTACGCTGGTGCCGTGCACCAGGCCACGCCGCACGCACAGGGCCTGCGCCTGGCCGACGGCCGCGTGCTGGCCGAAGACCAGGTCGTGTGGCTGCCGCCCTTCGAGGTGGGCACCATCATCGCCCTCGGCTTGAACTACGCCGACCACGTGAAGGAGCTCTCCAAGGAGCTCACCGTCACCGCCAAGGACGAGCCGCTGGTGTTCTTGAAAGGCCCGGGATCGCTGGTGGGCCACCGCGGCGTCACGCGCCGCCCGGCCGGTGTGGCCTTCATGCACTACGAGTGCGAGTTGGCCGTGGTCATCGGCAAGACCGCCAAGGGCGTGAAGCGGGCCGACGCCATGGCGTTTGTGGCTGGCTACACGGTGTGCAACGACTACGCCATCCGCGACTACCTGGAAAACTGGTACCGCCCCAACCTGCGCGTGAAGAACCGCGACGGCGCCACCGTGCTGGGACCGTGGTTTGTGGATGCCGCCGACGTGCCCGACCCGCACGCGCTGACGCTGCGCACGCTGGTCAACGGCGAGCTCACGCAGCAAGGCAGCACGGCCGACCTCATCAACGACATCCCGGCATTGATCGAATACCTCAGCAGCTTCATGACGCTGCAGGCCGGCGACGTGATCCTCACCGGCACGCCGGACGGCGTGGTCAACGTGAACGTCGGCGATGAAGTGGTCACCGCGATCGACGGCGTCGGCCGCCTTGTGAACACCCTCGTCGGCGACGACGCTTTTGGACGATAGGAGACATTCCCCATGCGCATTCAGCACCTGATCGACGGCAAGCCCGTCGAGAGCCGCGACTACTTCGAGACCGTCAACCCCGCCACGCAGGAAGTGCTGGCCGAGGTGGCCTCGGGCGGCGAGACCGAAGTCAACGCCGCCGTGGCTTCGGCCAAGGCCGCCTTCCCCAAGTGGGGCGGCATGCCGGCCACCGAGCGCGCCAAGCTCGTGCGCAAGCTCGGTGACCTGATCGCGCAGCACGTGCCCGAGATCGCCCGCACGGAGACGATGGACGCCGGCCAGGTCATCTCGCAGACCGGCAAGCAGCTCATCCCGCGTGCGGCCGACAACTTCTACTACTTCGCCGAGATGTGCACGCGGGTGGACGGCCACACCTATCCCACGCCCACGCACCTGAACTACACGCTGTTCCACCCGGTGGGCGTGTGCGCCCTCATCAGCCCCTGGAACGTGCCCTTCATGACGGCCACCTGGAAGGTCGCCCCGGCGCTGGCCTTCGGCAACACGGCCGTGCTGAAGATGAGCGAGCTCTCACCCATGACGGCCGCACGCCTGGGTGAGCTGGCGCTGGAGGCCGGCATTCCGCCCGGCGTGCTCAACGTGGTGCACGGCTTCGGCAAGGAAACCGGCGAGCCGCTGTGCAAGCACCCCGATGTGCGCGCCATCTCCTTCACCGGCTCCACCGCCACCGGCAACCGCATCGTGCAGACCGCGGGCCTGAAGAAGTTCAGCATGGAGCTCGGCGGCAAAAGCCCCTTCGTCATCTTTGAAGACGCCGACCTGGCCCGTGCGCTGGATGCCGCCATCTTCATGATCTTCAGCAACAACGGCGAGCGCTGCACCGCCGGCAGCCGCATCCTG
>JBDTQF010000352.1:0-3370 GCA_039932275.1 Burkholderiales bacterium | reverse complement strand
GCCCACCTACGTCTCCGTGCTCGGCCTGGAGGGCGCCCGCGCCCGGGCCGCCCACCTGCATGCACGGGCCCAGGCGGCACTGGCCGCCAGTGGCCTGGCCGACGCGGGCGCGCTGGCGCTGCTGGCCGACCGTGTGGTCGAGCGCGATTGCTGATTCTCAAAAAAGAATGGAAACCCCGACGATGACGGCTGCTGCCCACCCCCTGCTGGCGCGCATCCACACCCCGGCCGATGTGCGCCAGCTGACGCGGGCAGAGCTCAAGCAGCTCTCGACCGAGCTGCGTGACGATCTGCTGCACAGCGTGGCCAGGACCGGCGGGCACCTGTCGTCCAACCTGGGCACCGTCGAGCTGACTGTGGCGCTGCACCACGTGTTCAACACGCCCGACGACCGACTGGTGTGGGACGTGGGCCACCAGACCTATCCGCACAAGATGTTGACGGGCCGGCGCGACCGCATGTCCACGCTGCGCCAGCTCGGTGGCCTGTCGGGCTTTCCGCGGCGCGACGAGAGCGAATATGACAGCTTCGGCACTGCGCACTCCTCGACGTCCATCTCGGCCGCCCTGGGCATGGCGCTGGCCTCCCAGCTCAAGGGCGAGCACCGCCACTGCGTGGCCATCATCGGCGACGGTGCGATGACCGCCGGCATGGCCTTCGAGGCGCTGAACAACGGTGGCATGGCCCATGGGGGCAAGATGCCCAACCTGCTGGTCATCCTCAACGACAACGACATGTCGATCAGCCCGCCGGTCGGCGCCCTGAACAAGTACCTGGCCCGCCTGATGAGTGGCCGTTTCTACAGCGCCGCACGTGAAAGCGCCAAACAGGTGCTCAAGAACGCGCCACCGCTGTTTGAGTTGGCGCGGCGGCTGGAAGAGCATGCCAAAGGCATGGTCGTGCCCGGCACCATCTTCGAGGAGTTCGGCTTCAACTACGTCGGCCCCATCGATGGCCACGACCTCGATGCGTTGATTCCCACCCTGGAGAACCTGCGCGACAGGCCCGGTGCGCAGTTCCTGCATGTGGTGACCAAGAAGGGCTACGGCTACAAGCTGGCCGAGGCCGACCCGGTCGCGTACCACGGGCCCGGCAAGTTTGATCCGGCCGTCGGTCTGGTCAAGTCCACGGCGCCGGCCAAGATCACCTTCACCCAGGTGTTCGGCCAGTGGCTGTGCGACATGGCCGAGGCCGACCCGAAGCTGGTCGCCATCACCCCGGCGATGCGCGAGGGCTCGGGCATGGTCGAGTTCCACCGGCGCTTTCCGGCGCGCTACCACGATGTCGGCATCGCCGAGCAGCATGCCGTCACCTTCGCCGCCGGCATGGCCTGCGAAGGCGTCAAGCCGGTGGTGGCGATCTACTCCACCTTCCTGCAGCGAGCCTACGACCAGCTCATCCACGACGTGGCGCTGCAGAACCTGCCGGTGCTGTTCGCGCTGGACCGCGCCGGCCTCGTCGGCGCCGACGGCGCCACCCACATGGGCGCCTTCGACATCGCCTTCTTGCGCTGCATTCCCAACATGGCGCTGATCGCGCCAGCCGACGAGGCCGAAACGCGGCGCGCGCTGACCACGGGTTACCGCCGCAACCAACCGGTGGCGGTGCGCTATCCGCGCGGCAGCGGCGCCGGCACCGAGCTGGTGGCCGAGTTGGACGAACTGCCCTGGGGCCGGGGTGAGATCCGCCGCACCACCAGCCTGCCCGCCGGCCGCGGTGCCCCACGCATCGCCCTGCTCGCCTTCGGCACCCTGCTCTACCCGGCGCTGCAGGCCGCCGAGCGGCTGGACGCCAGTGTGGCCAACATGCGTTTCATCAAGCCGCTCGACACAGATTTGGTGGCACAGCTGGCACGCAGCCACGACGCGCTGGTCACCATTGAAGAAGGCTGTGTGATGGGCGGTGCCGGCAGCGCGGTAATCGAAGCGCTGCAGGCCGCCGGGTTCACGACGCCGGTGCTGCAGCTCGGCCTGCCTGACCAGTTCGTCGACCATGGCGAAGCGACCGTGCTGCTGAGCCGCTGCGGCCTTGATGCCGAAGGCATCGAACGTTCGGTACGCAAACGCTTCGGCAGCCGGCCGGAGCTGGTGCGCGCGGCGGTCAACAGCTGACCAGCGGCCCTGCTGCTGCGCCGGCCGGCGCTTACGGCGACAATTGTTGACTCAACGTACCCCGTTGCGCGCCCGCTCATGGCGGGCCCCGGGGGCGAAGGTCCGACCATGAACGACATGACCCTCCCTCCCGGCCGCCACGGCACCCATCCCCTGGCGGCCCCGGCACTGCCCATCCCAGACACGCAGAGCGAGCGCGACGAGCGCCACATCGCGATCCAGCGCGTGGGCGTGCGGCGCCTGCGCTACCCGCTGTCGGTGCGCATCGGCGATGCGGTCGCACCGACGGTGGCCGAGTGGACGCTCGACGTGGCACTGCCTGCCGAACAAAAAGGCACCCACATGTCACGCTTCGTGGCCTGGCTGGAAGCGCAGGAAAGACCTTTCGATGCCGCCAGCCTGCGCACTGAACTGGCCGTGATGCTCGACAAGCTGCATGCCATCGACGGCACCATCGAGGCCCGTTTCCCATTCTTCATCCGCAAGTGGGCGCCGGTTTCGGGCGTCAGCAGCCTGATGGACTACCAGGGCGGCTGGGTGGCCGAGGCCCGCAACGGCCAGATCGCGATCTGGGCCGAGGCCGTCGTGCCGGTAAAGAGCCTGTGCCCGTGCTCAAAGGAAATCTCCGACTACGGCGCCCACAACCAGCGCTCCAACGTGACGCTGAAGCTCGAGCTGCTGCAGGACATCGGCTTCGACGAGATCGTGCGCTACGCCGAAGAAAGCGCCTCCAGCGAGATCTGGGGTCTGCTCAAGCGCCCCGACGAAAAGTGGATCACCGAGCGCGCCTACGAGAACCCGAAGTTCGTCGAGGATCTGGTGCGCGATGTGGCGCTGCGCGTCAACGCCGATCCGCGCATCGGCCGCTACCAGGTGGATGTGGAGAACTTCGAGTCCATCCACAACCACTCGGCCTACGCCCGCATCGAGCGCATGTAGCCGACTGGCCCTCGAACGGTCAATGCCGCTCGGGCAGGCCGAAGGCCACCAGCCAGCTCAAATCCAGCACCGGCGTCGACAGGTCGCCCTTGAGCGAGCGCAGCTGCCCGATGCCCAGTTGCAGCCGGCTGTAGGTGCCCAGCTCACGCGCCGCCCACAGCATCGGCTGCACCACGGCCCCGCCCTGCACGGCCACGCCGCCACCGCCCGCGGCACCGGCCAGCATCTCGGCCCCGGCACGCCAGCCCGGCGCCAGCGCCAGGCCGCCGCCCACGCCGAGCAGGCCGATCGAGTACGCCCCGGCGCCCCCGGCGATGGCA
>JBDTQF010000351.1:0-3399 GCA_039932275.1 Burkholderiales bacterium | reverse complement strand
GACATCAAGGCCATCTTCGGCGAGACCGCGGTGCGCCGCAAGATGCGGCTCAAGCTGATCGTGCACCTCGTGCGCAAGGAAACGCTGGAGCGCGAATTCGAGCGGCTGCCCTACGAGCCGCTGTACGAAGACGTGCTGAGCATGCCGGTGCGCAAGGTCATCATCGCAGTGGACGCCGGCCGCAACCTGGCGGTGCTGGTCGAAGCCGCTGTGCGCAACACCATCCTGCAGCTGCGTGGCATCGACACCTACAACGAATTCATCGAACGCCACCGGCTGCTGATGGAGCGTGGCGACCCCGGCCTTTGACGGCCGGGGCGGCCCGCCCGCGCCTACTACCGACTCACTTGTGCGGCAGCCGGTTGGGGCACAGCGTGCGCGTGCAGCGCGCATACAGCGCCAGCGAGTGCTCCTGCAACGTGAAGCCACGCTCCTGCGCCACCGCGCGCTGGCGTATCTCGATCTGTTCGTCGAAGAACTCTTCGACGTGTCCGCAGTCGAGGCAGACGAGGTGGTCGTGGTGATGACCCTCGTTCAGCTCGAAGACAGACTTGCCGCTCTCGAAGTGGTTGCGCTTGAGGATGCCGGCCTGCTCGAACTGCATCAGCACCCGGTACACCGTGGCCAGGCCAATGTCGGAGCCCTCGGTCAGCAGCACCTTGTAGACATCCTCGGCCGCCATGTGCCGCACCGATGAGCGCTGGAAGATCTCCAGGATCTTGATGCGGGGCAACGTTGCCTTCAGGCCCGAGCTCTTGAGTTCTTCCGCGTTGGTCATGGTCTCGGGCTGGAGGGCCATCGGTGGGGCCAGGTGGCCTCGCTAGAATGCCCGGATGATATCGGCAGGCCACGCCCGTGGCGACGCCGCAGACCAATTCCACACAATGCCCATTCGACTCCTGCCCGTGCGCCGCATCGCCGGCTCAATGCCGCTGGCCCGCTCCGTGCGAACCAGCGGTTTTCTGCGACGGGCGTCGTGCGCTGCACTGCTGAGCGGGGCCCTGGTGGGCTGCGCCAGCTCCATCGATGGCGGCGGTCCGCTCAACTGGATCAAGCCCTACCGCATCGAGGTGGTGCAGGGCAATGTGGTCACTGCCGAGATGGCCGCCAACCTCGCGCCGGGCCTAACGCGCGACCAGGTGCGCAGCGTGCTGGGCTCGCCGTTGCTGGCCGACCTGTTCCATAACGACCGCTGGGACTACGTCTTCATCATCCGCCGCCAGGGCGCCACCTACCAGCAGCGCCGTGTGACCGTGTATTTCTCGGACGACCGCGTCAGCCGTTTCGAAGCTGATTCGCTGCCCTCCGAACGCGACTTCGTGGCCTCGATCGACGTACACAAGCCCGACCGCAAGATCCTGCCGCTGGAGCTGGACGAAGCACGCCTGCGGACCCTGCCGCTGCCGACCGCCCAGGCGGTCGCGCCCGCTCCCGCGGCCAGCGGCCCGCAGCGCACCTACCCGCCGCTGGAGCCGGTGTCGCCATGAGTCCCGCCCGACCGCCCCAAGGGACTCGCACCGCAGCCCGTCAGGGCGAAGGCACCCAATGAACGTTCACCGCATCGCCGTGGCGGGCGCCAGTGGCCGCATGGGCCGCATGCTGATAGAAGCCATCACAGCGGCCGCCGACTGCCGCCTGAGCGGCGCACTCGACCGCACCGGCAGTCCGGCTTTAGGGCAGGATGCCGCCGCCTTCCTCGGTCACGCCAGCCAGGTGATCGTCACCGACGATTTGCGCCAGGGTTTGGCCGGCGCCCAGTACCTGATCGACTTCACCCGGCCCGAAGCCACGATGGCGCACCTGCCGCTGTGCCGCGAGCTGGGCGTGAAGATGGTCATCGGGACCACGGGCTTCAGCGACGCCCAGAAGGCCGGGCTGACCGCCGCGGCCGGGGACATCGCGATCATGCAGGCACCCAACATGAGCGTGGGCGTGAACGTGGTGCTCAAGCTGCTCGACATGGCGGCGCGGTCGTTTGCGCAGGGCTACGACATCGAGATCATCGAGGCCCACCACCGCCACAAGGTCGATGCGCCCAGCGGCACGGCGCTGAAGATGGGTGAGGTGGTCGCTTCGGCACTGGGCCGCGACCTGAAAGACTGCGCGGTGTACGGCCGCGAAGGCGTCACCGGCGAGCGCGACCCCTCGACCATCGGCTTTGCCACGGTGCGTGGCGGCGACATCGTCGGCGACCACACCGTGCTGTTCGCCGGCACGGGTGAACGCATCGAGATCTCGCACAAGAGTTCCAGCCGGGCCGGCTATGCGCAGGGCAGCCTGCGCGCCGTGCGCTTCCTGGCGGGGCGCGAACGCGGCCTGTTCGGCATGGACGACGTGCTGGGCCTGGCCTGAACGGCGCGCCAGCCCACACGAGCACCGCAGCGATGGGCGGCTTCCAACAGGTCTGGTCGCAAGGCGACGGCATCACCCGCGCCGTCGTGCTGCTGCTGCTGCTGATGTCGATCAGCGCCTGGGTGCTCATTTTCTGGAAGGGCTGGGTGCTTGGCCGCGTGCGGCGCGACTTGGTGTGCGCCACCCCGGCGTTCTGGGCCGCCGCTGACCTTGCCAGCGCCACCCAGCAGTTGCAGGTACTCGACCGCGAAGGCGTTCTGATGCCGCTGCTGCAGGCGGCCGGTCACACCGCGCCCGCCGGCACGCTCGAAGCCAGCGGCCAGCTCGACGCCCAGCTCACGCGCCGCCTGCGCGACGCCCTGCATGCCGTGATCGTGCAGCTGCAATTCGGCCAGGTGCTGCTGGCCTCGGTGGGTTCGACCGCACCCTTCGTCGGCCTGTTCGGCACCGTCTGGGGCATTTACCACGCGCTGCTGGGCATTTCGGCTTCAGGCAGCATCGGCATCGACAAGGTGGCCGGTCCGGTGGGCGAGGCACTGGTCATGACCGCCGCCGGCCTGGCCGTGGCCATCCCCGCGGTGCTGGCCTACAACATCTACGGCAAGTGGATCGGCGCCTGCGAAGCCGAGTTGGAAGGCTTCGCGCACGACCTGCGCGACATGGTGCTCGGCCAAGCCCGGTCCGAATGAGGCCACGATGAGCTTTGGCCGCTTGGAGCATCGCAGCGGCCCGGCGCCGATGAGCGACATCAACATGACGCCGCTGATCGACGTGATGCTGGTGCTGCTGGTGATCTTCATGATCACCGCGCCGCTGATGACCTCCAGCCTGCGGCTGGACCTGCCCAAGTCCCAGGCCGCGGCCACCAGCGAGGTGCCGCAATCCATCGCCGTGGCGCTCACAGCCGATGGCGGCCTGTACGTCGCCGAGGAAAAGATCGACGCGACCACCCTGCCAACGCGGCTGATGGAAGCCGCGCGCCGCAACCCCGACACCGAGGTGCAGCTGCGCGCCGACCGCAGCGTGCCCTACGGCCGCGTGGCCGAG
>JBDTQF010000350.1:0-3410 GCA_039932275.1 Burkholderiales bacterium | reverse complement strand
ATGTGGCGCGCCACGAACTCCGGCGTGTCCTCGAACATGTGGATGAAGCCATGCAGCTCGCGCAGGATGTCGTTCGGGATGTGCTGCGAGGTGCGCGTCTCGCCGTAGATGTAGATCGGGATGTCGGCGTTCTTGAACCGAATCTCCTCGATGAACTTGCGCAGGTGCAGCACCGCCGGGTCGAGCTCCGGCCCGCCGGCGAATTCTTCGTCGTCGATCGACAGGATGAAGGCACTGGCGCGGCTTTGCTGCTGCGCAAACTGGCTCAGGTCGCCGTAGCTGGTGGCGCCCAGCACCTCCATGCCTTCCTTTTCAATCGCCTGCGCCAGCGCCCGGATGCCCAGGCCCGAGGTGTTCTCGGAACGGAAGTCCTCGTCAATGATGACGATCGGGAAGTGAAAGCGCTGCATCGAAGCCTCGGGGAACGGATTGAACCCGCAATGGTGCCATGTTCCGGTGACGCGCCGCACCGGGTCACCGCGCCCTGCCTTGCCGGGCCTCGCGCAGGATGCTGCATCATGCGCCCCGACGGCCGGGCAGACCGATCAACGACCCGCCGCGGGCAACCATTCGATGAAGGAGACGATCATGAACCCGGATGTTTCGCGCCACACGCTGGGCGACCTGCTGCGGCGTACCGCGCTGCGCCACCCCGGCAAGACCGCCATCCTGTGCGGTGGCACGCAGTGGACCTACGCCGAGTTCGACGCGGTCTGCAACCAGTTGGCCGGCGGCCTGGCGGCGCGCGGCGTGGCGCTGGGCGACCGCGTGGCCGTGATCTCGCGCAACTCGCATGCCTTCGCGGCCCTGCGCTTCGCGTTGGCCCGGCTGGGTGCGGTGCTGGTGCCCATCAACTTCATGCTCAATGCCGAGGAGGCCGGCTACATCCTCCAGCATGCCGGCGCAACGCTGCTGTGCCTGGATGCCGAGTTCGCCGCGCTGGGCCGCAGCGCCAGTGCCGGCACCACGGTGCGCGAGTTGGTGGGGCTGCCGAGCGAACATTCCGATGAACCGGTACCGGGCCTCACGGCTTTCCAATCGCTGGTGCAGCACGAGCCGATGCCACAACGTTCTTTCACCGGCTCGGCGCTGGCCCAGATCATCTACACCAGCGGCACCGAGTCGCGCCCCAAGGGCGCGATGCTGACGCACGACGCGGTGATCGCCGAGTACGTGACCTGCCTGGTGGACGCCGAGATTGCCGAGACCGACCGCATCCTGCATGCGTTGCCGCTGTACCACTGCGCCCAGCTTGATGTGTTCCTCGGCCCGGCCGTGTACGTGGGTGCCACCAACGTCATCACCAGCCAGCCCACACCCGACAACCTGCTGGCGTTGATGCAGGCGCACCGCATCACCTCGTTCTTCGCGCCGCCCACGGTGTGGATCGCGCTGCTGCGCTCGCCCAAGTTCGACGGCACCGACCTGTCCACACTGGCCAAGGGCTACTACGGCGCATCGATCATGCCGGTGGAGGTGCTCAAGGAGATCCAGCGCCGCCTGCCCAACGTGCGGCTGTGGAACCTGTACGGCCAGACCGAGATCGCGCCGGTGGCCACGGTGCTCAAGCCCGAGGACCAGATCCGCAAGGCCGGATCGGCTGGGCGGCCGGCGTTGAACGTCGAAACCCGGGTGGTGGACGACGACATGAACGACGTGGCACCCGGCCAGATCGGCGAGATCGTGCACCGCTCGCCGCAGCTGCTGACCGCCTACTACCGCGACGAGGAGAAGACCGCCGCGGCCTTTGCCGGCGGCTGGTTCCACAGCGGCGACCTGGCCACGATGGATGCTGAGGGCTACATCACCGTGGTCGACCGCAAGAAGGACATGATCAAGTCCGGCGGCGAGAACGTCGCCAGCCGCGAGGTCGAGGAAGCAATCTACGGTATCGAAGGCGTTTCGGAAGTGGCAGTGATCGGGCTGCCGGACGAGCGCTGGATCGAAGCCGTCACCGCCATCATCGTGGCCAAACCCGGCGCGGCCCTGACGGAAGCCAGCATCATCGAAGCCTGCCGCAGCCGCCTCGCAGGCTTCAAGGTGCCGAAGCGTGTGGTGCTGGTGCAGGCCCTGCCCAAGAACCCCAGCGGCAAGCTGCTCAAGCGCGAGCTCAGGCTGCAGTACGCAACGCCTTGATCAGCCGCGCATCCCATTCGCCCAGGCTGCCCAGCGCCACCGACAGCAGGCTGGCGCGGCGGTAGTGCAGGTGGCAGTCGAACTCCCAGGTGAAACCCATGCCGCCGTGCACCTGCAGGCCGTCCTTGGCGCAGCGCTGGTAGGCGCGTGTGGCGCTGACCCGCGCGAAGGCGGCGGCCCGTGGCAGCTCAGCCGCGCCGGTGGAAAGCGCCCAGGCGCCGTGGTAGGCGTTGGAGCGGGCCAGCGTGGCGTCGGTGTACATGTCGGCCATCAGGTGCTTGAGCGCCTGGAAGGAGCCGATCGGCCGGCCGAAGGCAAAACGCTGCAGCGAATAGTCGCGGGCCATGCCCAGCGCCACGTCGGCACCGCCCACTTGCTCGAAGGCCATCAGCACCGCGGCCCGGTCGAGGGCCGCGGCCAGCTGCTGGCGGGCTGGCTCGCCCACGGCGCCCAGCCGCTCCACCGACGCACCATCGAAACTCAACTCGGCATGGCCGCGGGTGGCATCGAGTGTGCGCAGCGTGCGGCGCGTGACGCCGGGACCGTGCAGGTCCACCAGCGCCAGCGCCGGCGCGCCGGCGTGGTCGTCGTCGCGCGCCACCACCACGGCGATGTCGGCCACCGGGCCGTCGAGCACCGGTGCCTTGCGGCCGTGCAGGCGGCCGTCAATGATGCGGGTCTGCAGGCGTGACAGATCCATCGGCCCGGCCGCTTCGGTCCAGGCCAGCGCACCCAGCGTCTGGCCGGTGGCGATGCGTGGCAGCCAGGCCTGCTTCTGCGCCTCGCTGCCGCAGGCCTTCAGCAGTTCCGCCACCAGGTACACGGTGGACGAGAACGGCACCGCGGCCGCGCTGCGGCCCAGCTCTTCGGCCACCACGCACAGCTCCAGGTAGCCAAAACCGCTGCCACCATAGGCCTCGGGAATGGCTGCACCGGTGAGGCCCAGCGCGGCCAGGCCGGACCACAGCGCCTGTTGGTAGGGCAGCTCGCCATCGAGCACGCGCCGCACCTGCGTGGTGGGCGATTCCTTCTGCAGGAAGCGGCGCACCTGGTCGCGCAGTTCCTTCTGGCCGGTATCGAAATCGAAGTTCATGCGCGGGCACCTGCGGTGGGAAGGTCGGGCCATTCAAGGCGATCACCGTCGCCGGGCGGGGCAAACAAACGGGCCATGTCGTCCTGCCGGGTCACCAGGGTCAGCCGCTGGTTGACGGTGCCCTTGTCGGTGAGTTCACCGCGGGCGGCCGACAGAGGATCGCTGATGATCAAGGCCCGAC
>JBDTQF010000349.1:0-3424 GCA_039932275.1 Burkholderiales bacterium | reverse complement strand
GGCGGTGGCTTGCGGCACCAGATCATCGACCTGCCGGCGCGGCCGCAGGCAGGGCAGCCGCTGGCGCTGGAGGCCGTCGTTCATGAACACCGTGGCATCGCGCTGGTCGAGTTCGAACCCGTGCCGGCTGCGGCGGGCCCTTCCGACTGGATGCAGGCGATTTCGGACATCGTCGATGCGCTGCGCGGCGCGGCGAACCTGGACCAGCTGGTCGACACCCTCGCCAAGAGCGTCAAGCAACTGAGCGGCTTCGACCGCGTGATGGTCTATCGCTTCGACGAGTCGTTCGATGGCCATGTGATCGCCGAAGCGCACGCGCCCGGCATGGAGCCGTTTCTCGATCTGCACTACCCGGCTAGCGACATTCCGCCTCAGGCGCGCGAGTTGTACCGGACGAACCTGGTGCGCTACATCGCTGACACCGGCTACCGGGCCGTCCCCGTGCTGTCGCTGGCACACGTCCGCGACGCACGTGCGGCTGGCAGCGACGCGCCGCTCGACCTGAGCCACTCCATGTTGCGCAGCGTCTCGCCGATGCATGTCGAATACCTCCACAACATGGGCGTGGACTCGACGCTGACGCTGTCGCTGCTGGTCGACGACCGGCTGTGGGGTCTGGTCGTCTGCCACCACCGCAGCGCCACGGTGATGCCGGTGCGGCTGCGGCGCGCCTGCCACGCGCTGTCGGTCGCTGCCGGCTACATGGTCGGCTTCCACGCGCAGCGCGACCACGCCGGTGCGACGAGGCGGTTCGCGCAATTGCAGGCCCAGGTGATCGCGGCCTTCAACCAGGTCGACTCCTCGCTGGACGAAGTGGCTGAGGCCGCTGGCCCTGCGCTGCTGCTGATGGCCGGGGCGAGCGCCGGCGCCCTGTGGCGGGGCGGGCAGATCCATCCTTTCGGCGCCTGGCCCGGTGCCGGGCGCGACACCGAACGCGGCACCAGCATCGTGCGCTGCGCGCGTGACGCGTTCGTGCGCACCGGAGCCGACCTCTTCAGCACCGAACACGCCGAACTGCAACCCGCCATCGAGGCGTCAGAACTGTCGCAGTTCTGCGGACTGATGGCCTTGCCGCTGGGCCGCCTGGGCCACTCGGGCATCGTCTGGCTGCGGCCGGAATACCGGCACGAAGTGAGCTGGGGCGGTGACCCGTCCAAACCGATGCCGGTCGAGACGGGCGTCGACGGCCGGCCACGGATCGGCCCCCGCACCTCGTTTGCCCGCTGGGAGGTCCTCGTCAGGGAGCGATGCCGGGCCTGGAGCGCGCTGGAAATGGACGCCGTGCGCACGCTGCTGCCGCTGCGGCAGGTGCTCGCCACGCGCGACGCCGTCGCGCAGCTCACACGCAAGACAGCGCGTTTCCGCGCCCTGGTGGACTTGCAATCCGACGTCTACTGGCAGACCGACATGGCCGGCCGCCTCGTGATGACCAGCATGCCGCCGAGCAGCGGGCGCGGGCCATACCTGGGGCGCACCCTCGCCGAACTGGTGGCGGGGTGCGCGCCCGAACAGCAAGATGCGCTCAACGCCGCGCTGCAGGCCCGGCAGACCTTCCGTCGCTTGCGCATGGACGGCAGGCGGATTTCAGACAACAGCCGCTACCACCTGTTCATCAGCGGCGCGCCGCTGCTCGACGATGGTGGGCGGTTCGAGGGCTGGCATGGCACGACCGTGGACGCGACACGCGACATCCAGATGCAGGCTTCCCTGCGCCAGAAAGAGGCGGCAGAGACCGACAAGCTGCGTGCCGTGGCCCTGCTGGCGGCCGGCATCGCCCACGACTTCAACAACCTGCTCGGTTCGATCAACGGCCTGGCCGAGCTGTGCGAGCTGGATGCCACCGCGGGCTCGCGCCAGGCGCGCAACCTCGGGCGCATTCGGCAGGCGGGCGATCGCGCGGCCCTGCTGGTTCGCCAGATGCTCGACTTCTCGCGCCAGACGCCGATGGCGCCGCAGCGTTTGCTCGCCAGCGTTTGGCTGGCCCATGCCGATGGCCTGTTGCGCGCGGCGCTGCCTCGCCACATCGAGTTTGCGGTGACGATCGATGCGGACGGGCCGGTGAACATCGATCTGGTGCAGATGGAGCAGGTGCTGCTGAACGTCACACGCAATGCGGCGCAGGCGATTTCCAAGCAAGGCGGCGCGGTGCGACTCGTGGTGGACCTGGCCGATCCGGCGAGCGAACCAGGCCCGGCGTCAGGCGCCGCCACGACCACGCCACGCCACCTTCGACTGCGCATGATCGACAACGGCACAGGCATGAGCGCCGACATCCTGGCGCAAATCTTCGATCCCTTCTTCACCACCAAGCCGGTGGGCGAGGGAACGGGCCTGGGCCTGGCCGCGGCCCACGGCATCGTCGGCAGCCACGGCGGGGTGATCGAGGCCCGCAGCGAGCCCGGCATCGGCACCACGTTCAGCATCTTCCTGCCGCTGGCAGATCACGCCGCCCCTGAAGCGATCAAGGGTGCCGCGTGACGACCTCCGGGCCGACGTCAATGCGCCTGACAACCAGCATGCTGACCCGCGAGGAGTTGCTGGCGGAGGCGAACACCACCATGTCCGACGGTGTGCCGCCGAGCTGGCAGCGCCGTGGCAATGCCGCCGTGCAGGCCAGGCAGGCCCTGCTGCAGCTGGTGGAAACGCAGCAGGGAACCGAAGCAACGCTGCGGCTGCGCGACAGCGCCTTGGGGGCGATCTCGCAGGGCGTGCTGATTGCGGACGTTGCGGGTCGCACGACCTACGCGAATCGTGCGTGCGAGGAGATCACCGGCTACAGCGCCGACGAGATGATCGGCCGCACCGCCAGCATGCTGCAAGGCGCCGGCACCAACCCGCAGCAGCGGCAGGCGCTGCGAGCCACCATCGCCGATGCCGTGCCGTTCCAAGGTGAACTGCTGAACTACCGCAAGGACGGCTCGAAGTTCTGGAATGAACTGTCGGTGACGCCGGTGTTCGACGCCGGAGGCCGGCCAACCCAGTTTGTCGGTGTGATGCGCGACGTGACGGCGCGGCGCCATGCCGACGCGGAACTGTCGCTGGCGAGCAAGCTGTTCGAGCAGAGCAGCGAAGGTTTCATGGTCACCGATGCCGATGGCCGAATCCTGAAGCTGAACCGAGCCTTCACGGCGATCACCGGCTACGGCGAGGCCGAGGTCCTGGGCCAGAACCCGCGGCTGCTGGCTTCGGGCCGCCACGACGCGGCGTTCTACCGTACGCTGTGGCACGAGCTGAAAACCCATGGCGGCTGGCAGGGCGAGATCTGGAACCGGTGCAAGGATGGTTCGGTCTGCCCGCATTGGCTGTCGATGAGCCGCGTCGTCGACGACACCGGACAGGACACCAACTACATTGCCGCCTTCCAGGACATCACGCAGCGCAAGCAGGCCGAGGACAGCATCTGGCGGCTGGCGCACTTCGACCC
>JBDTQF010000348.1:0-3521 GCA_039932275.1 Burkholderiales bacterium | reverse complement strand
GCCTGGCCTACGAGATCGTCATCAACTCCGACCCCTGCATCAGCTACCTGATGGAAGAGAACACGATGGCGATGCAGGCGCTGGTGGTTGCGCATGCCGCTTACGGTCACAACAGCTTCTTCAAGGGCAACTACCTGTTTCGCATGTGGACCGACGCGTCGTCCATCATTGACTACCTGGTCTATGCGAAGAACTACGTGGCCGACTGCGAGGAGCGCCACGGCCTCGACGCGGTGGAATCCTTCCTCGACAGCTGCCATGCGCTGATGAACCATGGTGTCGACCGTTATCGCCGGCCCAGCCGCAAGTCGCTGGCGCAGGAGCTGGCTGAGCGCAAGGACCGCGAGGCCTATGCACAACATCAGGTCAACGACCTCTGGCGCACGCTGCCCAAGCGCGCCGACAAGCCCGAAGAGGCGCTGGAGGCCCGGCGCTTTCCCGAGGAGCCGCAGGAGAACCTGCTGTACTTCATCGAGAAGAATGCGCCGCTGCTGGAACCGTGGCAGCGCGAAGTCGTGCGCATCGTGCGCAAGGTGGCGCAGTACTTCTACCCGCAGCGCCAGAGCCAGGTGATGAACGAGGGCTGGGCCACCTTCTGGCACCACCGGCTGCTCAACACCATGTACGACGATGGCTATCTGACCGATGGCGTGATGATCGAGTGGCTGAAGTCGCACACCAACGTGGTCTTCCAGCCCAAGGTGGGCGACCGCGGCTACAACGGCCTGAACCCGTATGCGCTAGGGTTCGCGATGTACACCGACCTGAAGCGTATCTGCGACAAGCCCACCGAGGAAGACCGGCTGTGGTTCCCCGACATGGCCGGCACGCCCTGGCTGCCGGCGCTCGACCATGCGATGCGCAACTTCAAGGACGAGAGCTTCGTCGGCCAGTTTCTCAGCCCCAAGCTGATGCGGGACTTCCGCCTGTTTGCCATCCGCGACGACGAGGACGACCCGGAGCTGGAGATTGCGGCCATCCACGACGAGGCGGGTTACCGCCAGGTGCGCGAAAGCCTGTCGCGCCAGTACGACCTGGGCTCACGCGAGCCCAACATCCAGGTGTGGAATGTCAACCTGCGCGGCGACCGCTCGCTCACCTTGCGTCACTTCCAGCACAACGACCGGCCGCTGGCCGATTCGGCCCAGCAGGTGCTCAAGCATGTGGCGCGGCTGTGGGGCTTCGCGGTGCACCTCGAAAGCGTCGATGCGGCCAGCAGCGTGAGCAAGCGCTGGACGGTGCCGGCCCCGCAACTCTGACGGCCAACGTCGGTCAGTACACGCTTGCCTCGCCCGGCGGCCGGGTCTTGAAGCGCTTGTGCACCCACAGGTACTGCGCCGGGTTGCGCAGGATCTCGGTCTCGATCCAGGCGTTCATGCGCGCGGCGTCCTGCACCGCGTTGTCGGTGGGAAAGTTCTCCAGCGGCGGCAGGAAGCGCACTCGGTAGCCCTGGCCGCCGGGCAGCATCTCGGCCACCACCGGTTGCACCACCATGCCCAGCGCCTTGGCCATGCGCGACGGCGCCAGCAGCGTGGCCGCCGGCACGCCGAAGAAGGGCACGAAGGTGGCGTCGCGTGCACCGAAGTCCATGTCCGGCAGGTTCAAGAAGGCATGGCCCTGCCGCACCGCGCGGATCACTGGCTTGGCGCCTTCGCTGCGCGAAAACAGCTCGCCATTGCCGTAGCGCAGCCGCCCGCGGCGTATGGCACTGTCCATCGCGGCATTGGTTTGCGTCTGGTAGATCGACACTACCCAGCGCCGCTGGAACAGCTGCGTGGCGGCGCCCGCCACATCGAGTGCCAGGAAGTGCGGCACCAGCCACATCACCGGCCGTTCGCTGCGCTCGGCGAGGTCGACCTCGCCTTCCACGTGGATCAGCCGCTTCAGGCGCGCCGGCGAGGCATGCCACAGCAGCCCGCGCTCCAGGAAGCTGCGGGCCAGCCAGGCGAAGTGCTCACGAGCCAGCGCGACGCGTTCGGCTTCGGGCCGGTCAGGAAAGCACAGCGCCAGGTTGCGCAACGCGATGCGCCGGCGCGACCCCGCCAGCCGCCACAGCAATGCACCCAGCCCCCGACCCACGGTGGCCTGCCAGGCCAGCGGCAGCCAATGCAGCAGCCACAACACGGCGAGGAAAACATGGGCCGCCCATTCGCCCGGCCAACGGCGCTTGGGCCGCGTCATGCGGCGGCCTTGGGGTCGGCAGGCGTAGGCTGTTCGCGCGGCGTCTTGTAACGCGCGTAGCCCCACAGGTATTGCTGCGGGCAGCACCGGATCAACTGCTCCATCACCTGGTTCAGCGCGGTGGCCCAGGCCAGCGCATCGTCGCCGCCCGGCAGTGGCTGCTGCATCGGCTCGACGTGAATGGCATAACCGCGCCCGCCGGCCAGGCGCTCGCACCACACCGGCACCAGCTGTGCACCGGTCTGCGTCAACAGCCGCCCGGTCAGCGTGAGGGTGTAGGCGTCGCGACCAAAGAAGGGCGCCCAGACACCCTGGCCCTGCGGCGGCACCTGGTCGGGCAGCAGCCCCACCGTGCCGCCACTGCGCAGTGCACGGATCATCTGCCGCACGCCCGACAACTGCGCCGGCGCGGTCTGCAGCCCTGGCCGGTCGCGTGAGCCCGCCACCACGTCGCGCAGCCAGGGCTTGCGCGCAGGGCGAAACAAGGCGGTGATGGGGCGCTCGGCGCCGTAGCGTTCGGCATAGGCCTGGGCGATCACCTCGAAGGCGCCGAGGTGCGGCGTCACCATCAGCACGCCCTTGCCCGCGGCCAGCGCGGCCTCCAGCAATTCGGTGCCATGCCAGCGCACCAAGCCGGCCAGCGGCTGGTCGATCGGCCGCAGCCACAGCTTCGGCAACTCGGCCACCATGCGGCCGGTCTGGCCCACCGCGGCCCGTGCCACCTGGGCGGGCAGGCCGGCTTGTGCGGTGTTGGCGTGCAGCTGCTGCCGGTAGCGGGGCGACGCGGCATAGGTGAGCCAGCCCAGTGCGGCGCCGGCAGCGTGCAATACGCCCAGTGGGAGATGTGCAGCGCAGCGGAACAGGAGGGCAATCACAGGACTAAAATCGGCAAATCGCCGAGTTAAAGGACAACTTGCGGGGCGACGGGCCGGCTGAGCTGGCACGCATCACGGAACGCTGTGATGAAGAAATGCTGCTAAAGCGTTCGCCGCTGGCTCCAGATCTTTTCCGGACGAAGCCCCAGGCGAATGGCCGAGGGGCTTTTTGTTTTTGGCAAATACAGGAGTTTATTGAAGTGGCTAGCAACGATTTTCTCTTCACGTCCGAATCGGTCTCTGAAGGCCATCCGGACAAGGTGGCTGATCAGATCTCGGACGCCATTCTCGACGCGATCTTCACGCAGGACCCGCGCAGCCGCGTGGCCGCCGAGACGCTGACCAACACCGGCTTGGTCGTGTTGGCGGGCGAGATCACCACCAACGCGCATGTCGACTACATCCAGGTCGCGCGCGACACCATCAAGCGCATCGGCTACGACAACACCGAGTACGGCATCGACT
>JBDTQF010000347.1:0-3525 GCA_039932275.1 Burkholderiales bacterium | reverse complement strand
CCAGGATCTGGAACAGGTGCGTCACCACCATGTCGCGGTAGGCGCCGGTCTGCTCATAAAAGCCCGCGCGCTTGCCCAGGCCCAGCGTCTCGGGCACGTCGATCTGCACATGGTCGATGAAGTTGCGGTTCCAGATCGGCTCGAACAGGCCGTTGGCGAAGCGGAAGGCCAGGATGTTCTGCGCCGGCTCCTTGCCCAGGAAGTGGTCGATGCGAAAGATCTGCTCCTCGGCGAACACCTCGTGCAGGCTGTGGTTGAGCTTGACGGCGCTGGCCAGGTCGGTACCGAAGGGCTTTTCCATCACGATGCGCGAGCGTTCCACCAGCCCCGCCTCGCCCAGCAGCCGCACTGCCGGAAGTGCCGCACTGGGCGGCACGCTGAGGTAGTGCAGCCGCCGGCTTTCGCTGCCCAGCGCCTGCTCGGCGCGGTCGACCGCCGCCCTCAGCACCGCGGCGCCGGCGGCCAGCGGCACGTAGTCGAGCAGCGCGGCGAAGGCCTGCCAGTCGGCCTCGCTGACCTTGCGGGCATAGAACTCGTCGAGCGAGGCGCGCGCCACGGCGCGGAAGCCTTCGACGTCCAACTCGTCCAGCGACACGCCGATGATGCGGCAGCCCGGGATGAACCCGGCCGTGGCCAGGTGGAACAGCCCCGGCAGCAGCTTGCGCCGCGCGAGGTCGCCGGTGGCACCGACCAGCACCACCACCTGCGGGTAGCGCGGGCCCACACCCGGCGGAATCTTGCTTGCCATCTCATGCCTCCTGCTTCGGGGAAACCTGTTGTCGATGCGCAGCGCACGCAAGTTGGGTGCCATTGCGGCTGTCACGACGCCGGACCCCGCAGTGTCAGCCGGTATATTGCGGCGGACCCTTCCGTCTGCTCCTGCCAGAGGCGCCAACAGCCGCGCGCCTGCCGACTTTTCACCATGATCGCCATTCCCGACCAGCTCGACCTGCACCGCTATGCCCGCGAGGGCGGCCCACCGCTGGCGCTGACCACCAACCCGATGGGCCATGCGCTGAACACGCGCATCCGCCGCGCCGATGTCCAGGCCGAGATCGTCGAACTGCTCTACGAGCCGGGCAAGATGTTCATGCAGGGGGCGGGCGTGCTGCAGGGCGGCGCGGTCTCGACGATGCTGGATTTCGCGATGGCCTTCTGCGTCCTGCTCGCGTTGCCCGAGGGTTATTCCTGCAGCACCACCAACCTGAACGTCAACCTGCTGCGGGCCGCGAAACCGGGGCGCTACGTCGCGATTGGCCAGCCCGAGCGGCGCGGGCGCCAGCTGGCGCATACCCGCGCCACGCTGTTCCTGGAGGACGAGCCCGACCGCCTCATTGCCACCGCCACCTCGACACTGCTGATCACCAAGCTGAAGACCCCTTCCTAACCGATGGTCATCAGGCTGGCATTGCCACCCGCTGCGGCGGTGTTGACCGACACCGCCCGCTCCAGCAGCAACCCGTCCAGGGCATAGGCACCGGCCTGGCGCCTGCCGGGTGCACAGCTTTGCAGCGCGACGATCGGCCCCGGGCGCTGCGCCAGGGCCAGGGCGAGCGCACGCACTGCGTCGTCGCTGCCACTGACCAGCGCCGCGTCGAACGCGGCGGACGCCCCATTCTCGGCCAGCGTGACGCGCTCCTGCACCACCGCTGGCAGCGCCTGCCACAGCGCCGTGGCCAAGTCCGCTGCAGGCCAGACCGCGCGGCTGCCGGCCGCCAGCACGACGATCAATTGATGCAGCAGGTCATCGCGCTGGCCGGCCACGGTGAACACGGCCTCGCGGGGCACGAGGGCGTAAGTGTTGCGCTCTCCGGTGGGGCCGGGCAGCAGGAGCGACAGGCCCGCCGGGCTCGCAGCCCCCTGCGCTTGGGCCAGCGCAGCCAGCTCGGCCAGGCCCTGCCCGTTCAACCAGGACTGCAAGGCCCCCAGCGCAGGCGATGCAGTGGCACGGGCCGGCGCCTCCACCAGGCCCGGTGCTGCTTCCAGCGCCACCGGGTGCTGCGCCAGCAACCGGCGCAGCGTGAGCGGCCCACCGGCCTTGGGCCCGGTGCCCGAGCACCCTTCGCCGCCGAAAGGCTGCACGCCCACCACCGCGCCCACCATGTGCCGGTTGACGTACAGGTTGCCGACCCGCGCCCGCGCGGTGACCAGCCGGAGGGTCTCGTCGATACGGGTGTGCAGGCCCATCGTCAGGCCGTAGCCGCTGGCATTGATGCGGTCGACCAGCGCGGCCAGCCCCCCTTGCCGGTATCGCACCACATGCAGCACCGGGCCGAAGACCTCGCGGGTCAGCTCGGCCACGTCGTTGAGCTCGATCACCGTGGGTGCCACGAAGGTGCCGTTCAGGCCCGGCGGCAGCGCCAGCCGGTGCACGCGGTGGCCGGCGGCGCGCATCGTGGCCACATGCATCTCGATGGCCTCGCGGGCCGGTTCGTCGATCACCGGGCCCACGTCGGTGCGCAGCGCGTCGGGCCGGCCGATGGCCAGCTCGTGCAGAGCGCCCTTGAGCATGGTGAGCACGGCATCGGCCACCTCGGCCTGCAGGCACAGCAGGCGCAGCGCCGAGCAGCGCTGGCCGGCGCTGTCGAAGGCCGAGGTCAGCACATCGGCCACCACCTGCTCGGGCAGCGCCGACGAGTCGACGATCATCGCGTTCAGGCCGCCGGTCTCGGCCACCAGCACCGGCGGCCGGCCGTGTTCATCGAGCCGCCCGGCCAGGCTGCGCTGCAGCAGGCGGGCGACGTCGGTGGAACCGGTGAACAGCACGCCGCGGATGCGTGCATCGGCCACCAGCGCAGCGCCCACTGTCTCGCCCGGGCCCGGCAGCAGCTGCAGCACGGCGGGCGGCACGCCGGCCTCATGTAGCACCTGACGCAGCGCCTGGTGCAGCAGCCGCACCGCCTCGGCGGCCACCAGCGGCGTCTGCTCTGCCGGCTTGGCCAGCACGGTGTTGCCAGCAGCCAGTGCCGCAGCCACCTGCCCGGTGAAGATGGCCAGCGGGAAGTTCCACGGGCTGATGCACACCACCGGCCCGATCGCACGATGCGTCTGGTTCGACCAGCCGGGTTGGCGCAACTGGGCGGCGTAGTAGCGCAGGAAGTCGGTGGCCTCGCGCACCTCGCCCACCGCACTGGCCATCGTCTTGCCGGCCTCGCGCACGATCAGGCCGATGAGCGGGTGCAAGTGATCTTCCAGCAGACCCGCGGCGCGGTCGAGCACCTCGGCCCGTTGCGCCGGCAACGTCGCCTGCCAGCCCGGTGCGGCAGCCACGCTCTGCGCCACCGCATCGACCACATCCTGCATCGAGGCGTCGATGACCGTGCCCACCACATCGTCGTGCTCGCCCGGGTTGTGCACTGCCACCGCAAGGCCGCTGCGGCGCTCACCGTCGCCCAGCAGCGGCAGGGCGATCCAGGCTGGCGGCGGTGGGTGGCTCAGGCTGTGAGCCAATGCGGCCAGGTGCTTCTCACTGGCCAAGTCGAGCCCTCGCGAGTTCGGCCGGTTGTCGCCATACAGGGCCCGCGG
>JBDTQF010000346.1:0-3611 GCA_039932275.1 Burkholderiales bacterium | reverse complement strand
CCGCACCATTGGCGGCAAAGCCGATCACGTCCCAGAAGGTGCTGCGGCGTATGCGTGTGCTGGCACTGGCCTTGCCGGAGTTTTCCACCACGGCCATGGTCAAGCCACCGGCCACGGCTGCGAGCACGCCCGAGCCCCCAACACGGACGGCCAGCAGATAGCAGCCAAAGGGAATCAGCAGGCTGATCAGGATCTGCGCGCCGCTGTCCTCACCCAGCAGACGCGCGGCGGCGTTCTTCAGGCCGGTCAGCACCAGCGTCAGGCCCACCCCTGTTGCCACGCCGGCAGTGGCCAACCACGCGAAATCGAGCACGGCCGTCGGCAGCGAAAAGCTGCCCGTCAGCATGGCCGCCACCGCCAACTTGAAGCACACCAGACCCGAAGCATCGTTCAGCAACGATTCGCCTTCCAGAATCTGCATCATGCGCGGCGGCATCGGCACGCGACGCGCGATGGCCGAGACGGCGATGGGGTCGGTGGGCGACAGCACTGCCGCCAGCGCAAAGGCTACAGGCAACGGCATGGCCGGCACCAGCGCGTGCAGGAGCAGGCCCACGCCCAACACCGTGAACACCACCAGACCCAGTGCGAGCTGAACGACGATGCCCTTGTCTTTCAGCAACTCCTCGGCCGGCATGCGCCAGCCGTCCAGAAACAGCATGGGTGCCAGAAGCAGCAGGAAGAACACCTCGGGTTCCAGCGTCACCACCAGTGCGGGGAACAATCCCATCACCGCACCGACGGCCACCTGGATCAGCGGCTTGGGGATCGTGAACGGCAGGATGGAGGCCAGCGCCCGCGCGAGCAGGTCGCTGAGCACCACGGCGAGGAGGAAAAGCAGGGTGAGCGAGACGGTGTCCATGGGGGGTGTTGGGCGCAGCGCTGTGTGCGGGCTGATGGGCGCCAGCAGTCAACGCATCTCGAAAAGCTCCTGGTCAAACGCGGCCGGGTTCATGCCTTCGGTCGCTGGTGACAATGTGCCTGCGTCTTCAGGCCACCGCGCCGAACAATGCCCCAGCACCGGCGGTGACACCCATGGCGATGGCGCCCCAGAAGGCGACGCGCCACATGCCTTGCCACACGCCCGCACCGCCGATTTGTGCCGAGACGGCGCCCAGCCCGGCCAGGAATGCCAGCGAAGCGACCCCGACCCAGGGGATCAGGTGCGCCGGCGTGGCCGCCAGCACGACGCCGATCGGCAGCGCTGCGCCGATCGAGAAGCTTGCCGCTGAAGCCAGCGCGGCCTGCGTCGGGCGCGCAGCGGTGGCGGGCGAAAAGCCCAGTTCGTCGCGGGCGTGCGCGCCGATGGCGTCGTGCGCCATCAACTTGCCCGCCACCTGGTCGGCCAGCGGCTGGTCCAGTCCGCGGGTGACGTAGATGCCGGCCAACTCCCGCCGTTCGCCCACCGGATCGGCCTTCAATTCCACGCGCTCGCGGGCCAGATCGACGTTCTCGGTGTCCTCTTGCGAGTGGACCGAGACGAACTCGCCCGCCGCCATCGACATGGCGCCGGCGATCAAGCCGGAGACGCTGGTCAGCAGTACCGTGCGGTGGTCTGCCCCTGCAGCCGCCACACCCAGCACCAGGCTGGCGGTGGACACGATGCCGTCGTTGGCGCCGAGCACGGCCGCGCGCAGCCAGCCGATGCGCTCGCTGCGGTGCTGCTCGCTGTGGTGTCGTTCGGTTTGGCCGCGCAGCCGGTTCGTAAAGGCGCGGTGTCGTGGCACGGCGTGGGCCACGGCTTTCGTATCGACGGTCACGGAGGTCCTCTCAGGCTTCGGGCGCGAAGGTCACGGCCATAGCGCATGGCCAGGCGCGCACCGAGGACACTGGCGACGACTGCGCCACGCAGCAGGCCGCCATGCGTTGCCGCGCCCGCCACCGCTGCGGCGGGCGGCGGCTTCATCAGACGCCCAGCGCTTCCTTCGTCAGATGCCAGGCCTGCGACAGCTTGGCGCCGCGCGCGTGGTAGGCGCTCTTGACGTGCTTCACACGCTCTTCGATCCGAGCCTTCATGTCGCCCTTGGCCTGGTTCAGTTGAGCCTTCAGCGACTCGGCCTTGGCATCGGCTTCCTGCTTCAGCGCATCGACTCGGCGCTGTGCGCGACCCACGGCAGCGTCCAGGCTGCTCCTTGCAGCCGCGACCTTCGTCTGCAACTTCGCCTTGGCCGCGCCGCTGGCATGCGACGCCTCGGACTCAAGTTCCTTCACCTCGGCCTTGAAGGCGACGATGTCGTGGTCGAACTGGGCCTCCGCCACTTCGCTGCGGGTGCGCCGCAAGACGCGGCCGCCCGCGGCTTCCAGTGCGGCATCGACGGGGATGACCCATTCCTCCTCGATCTCGGCCAGCAATGCCACCTTGCCGGGCAACAACAGCTTCTCGGCGTCCTCGATGAAGTCCAAGCCCACGCCGGCCGCCCAGAAATCGCGCACCGCACCCACGACTGTTCCGGTCACGGCACCAACTGCCAAGCCCACGGGTCCGCCCAGCAGGCCAATCAGGCTGCCGACTGCCAGCCCGACTCCCGTGCCGATGGGCCCCGCGTCCATGGACTGCTTGACGCTGACCTTGCCGTTGGCATCCTTGGCGATCACACCGGTGGCGTATACCGTGATGTCACCTTGGGCGTGCAGCTTGTGCAAGGCTTGCAGGCCGGCATCCGCTGCCGTTTCGTTGTCGAAGATGGCGACCAAAAGCTTGTTCATTCGAGTTCCAGTTCAGTTTCTTGGGGGGTTGCGGGACCAAGATGTCAAACGTCAGCCGGTGGCCGCATCGATCGACTTGCGCACACGGGCGGTGGCAGCGCTTACGCTGGCTTCGAACTCCTTCCAGCGCACAGCCGTCGCCTGCTTCATCTCGGTCAACTTGGACTCAGCCGACTTCACGTCGATCTGAAGTGCCGCGACCTGCAGGTCGATCTTGGCCTTTGCATCGGTGGCCGCCACGCCAGCCTTCTTCTCCAGCTCTGCCGCTTTCGCCTTGCCCCTGGCGATGTCGGCTTCGGCGGTGGCCACGAACTTGTCGCGCTTCGCCGTGTCGGTGGCATAGGTGAATTCAGGCATGGCCTTGATCGTGTCCTTGGTGGCACCGGCCATCACGAGCTTGCCCGCCTTGTCCTGGATCTGCGTCACCGGGATGGCCACGTCGTGGCGACCGATGCCGATGAAGCCGCCCGCACCGACGATGACGTAGGACACGTTGCGGTCGGGCGAGATGATCAGGTCTTCCACCTTGCCGACCTTCTGGCCGGCGTCGTTGTAGATGGTCTTGCCCATCAAGGTCTTCTTGACGCTCCAGCCCATGGCAAGCTGGGTCGACTCGGTCACGCTGACGCTGGCAGTGGTCGTCCCGCCGGCCACCTGGGCCACAGCGGGGACGGCCGCGCAAAGCGCCGCGGCAAGAGCCAGCGTGGTCAGCGTTGATTGAATGGTGTACTGGGTCATGGTGGAAGCTCCTCGTGTGGTTGGGCCGTCGATGTAGCGATGGCAATTGGGTTCGCAGTCCGTTGTACGGACTTGACGATGCGACGTCTGTTCGACAGCGAACGCAGCGGGTTTCGGGCGCAAGCCGGAGGAGTTCCGCTTGGCGCCGGGCAAGGTGCCGTGACCCC
>JBDTQF010000345.1:0-3622 GCA_039932275.1 Burkholderiales bacterium | reverse complement strand
GCTCGCCGGCCAGCGCATCGGCATCCTCGGCGCCAACGGCCAGGGCAAGTCGACGCTGGTCAAGACGCTGGCCGGCGCGCTGGCCGCGCTGGGCGGCACGGTCACGCCGGGCAAGGGGCTGTCGATCGGCTACTTCGCGCAGCAGGAGCTGGACCTGCTGTCGGAGGAAGACACCCCGATGCAGCGCATGATCCGCCTGGCGCGCGAGGTGGGCGGCGATGCCAAGGAAACGCGCGAGCAGTCGCTGCGCGACTTCCTCGGCCAGTTCCGGTTCGTTGGCGAGATGGTGCACCAGCGCGTCGGCACGCTTTCCGGCGGCGAGCGGGCGCGGCTGGTGATGGCCACCATCGTCTGGCAGCGCCCCAACCTGCTGCTGTTGGATGAGCCGACCAACCACCTCGACCTGACCACCCGCGAGGCGCTGTCGATCGCGCTCAACGAGTTCGAAGGCTCGGTGATGCTGGTCAGCCACGACCGGGCCCTGCTGCGCGAGGTGTGCGACGAGTTCTGGCTCGTCACCACCGGGGGCGTGCACGAGTTCGACGGCGATCTGGACGACTACCAGCGCTGGCTGCTGGAGGTCTCGCGCGCCAGCGTTCGCGGGCTGCCGATGCCGCCGCTGCCGGGCACCACCACCCCGCCGGCACCGGCACCAGCGGCGGCCCCCAGCGCCGCAGCACCCGTCACCCCAGCCAAGGGGCCGGCGCCCGCTGCCGCCGCGCCCGTCAACCGGCGCGACGACCGCAAGCAAGCCGCCCAGGCGCGGGCGGGCTTGGCCAACCGCACGCGGCCCATGCGCCTGGAGATCCAGCGCATTGATGCCCGCCTGGAGAAGCTGGGCACCGAGCGCACCGCGCTCGAAACCAGCCTCGCCAGCGGCACCCTGAGCGGTGCACAGATCGCCGACACGGGGCGCGAGCTCAACCACATTGCCGCCGAGGTGGCGACGCTGGAAGAGCGCTGGCTGGCAGTGCACGCCGACATCGAAACCCTCGACGCCGCCGGCTGAGGTGGCCGCGCGCCAGGGCCGCGGTTCAGCAATCCCATATAAATTGTGTGCAATTTAATTGCCAACTATACTCCTGACCATGGCGACGCCAAAGACCTCTGACACCAGCACCACCGAGTGGTTGGCGCTCGACCGCCAGCTGTGTTTTGCGCTGTATGCAGCCTCGCTGGCCATGACCAAGACCTACAAGCCCCTGCTCGAACCGCTGGGCCTGACCTACCCGCAGTACCTGGTGATGCTGGTGCTGTGGGAGGGAGACGGCATCACCGTCTCGCAGCTGGGCGGGCGCCTGTCGCTGGACTCCGGCACGCTAACCCCGCTGCTCAAACGCATGGCTGCGCAAGGTTTGGTGCAGCGCCAACGCGATACCGCCGACGAACGCCGCGTGCTGCTGTGGCTGACCGATGCCGGCCGGTCGCTGCAGCGCCAAGCCTTGGCCGTGCCGCAAGCCGTGGCCTGCGCAAGCGCCTGCGACCTGGCGGAGATCGGCCCGCTGGTGCAGCGCCTGAACGCGTTGCGGGCGCAACTCAACAGCGCCGACCCAGCGGCCAATGTTTCCCCCTCGCGCAGCGCCTGAACGGGCCTGCGTTTTTGCATCCCATCCACTCCACCACCAAAAGGGCTTCACCATGGCACTCGAAAAAATCCTCTACACCGCCACCGCCACTGCCACCGGCGGCCGCACCGGCACTGCCGAATCGTCCGATGGCCTGCTCAAGGTCAACCTGGCCACGCCGCGTGAAATGGGCGGCCCCGGCGGCAGTGGCACCAACCCGGAGCAGCTGTTCGCTGCGGGCTACTCGGCCTGTTTCATCGGCGCGATGAAGGCCGTGGGCGCCCAACAAAAGCTGAAGGTGCCGGATGACGTGAGCATCACCTCCGATGTGGGCATCGGCCCGCGCGTGGGCGGCGGCTTCGGCATCCAGGTGGCCATGCGCATCACGCTGCCGGGCTTCGAGCGTGCCGCCGCTGAAGCGCTGGTCGCCGCCGCCCACCAGGTGTGCCCGTACTCGAATGCCACGCGCGGCAACATCGACGTGACGTTGACCGTGGTGTGAGGCCTCAGGCTTTGTTGTCCAGCAGGTGCAGCATCAGTTCGATGCGGGCCTGCCAGGGCGACAGATCCGGCGCGCCGGGCAGCGCCTGATGGTCGTGCCCCGTCAGCACACCACCGGGGCTTCGGGTGGTGCGCCAGACGGTGACGCCGGCCGCTTGCGCGAGCCGCAGCGCCTCGATCAGCGCCTGGTGCACGCTGCCATTGCCCGGTGCGGCCACGACCAGGCCGCGCACGCCGTCGGCCACCAGCGCCTGCACCATGCCTGCTGACGCGCCGGCATGGCTCAACATGATCTCGACCCGCGGCCATTCGGCGGGCGCCTCAGCGATCCGCGCCAAGCCCAGCGCCTCGCCCTGCGGCCAGTCGCGGTGGCGCCGCAACTGCCCAGCCTCGATGTGCGCGATCGTGCCGGCGTCGCCGGAAGAAAACGCATCCAGCCGGTAGGTGTGCACCTTGCGCACCTCGCGCGCGCCATGCACGGCGCCGGCCATCACCACCAGCACGCCACAGGCGCACTGTGTGCCGGCCAGCTGCATCGCATCGGCCAGGTTCTGTGGCCCATCGGCTTGCAGCGCCGTGGCGGGCCGCATGGCGGCGGTCAGCACCAGCGGCTTGGCTGGCGCCAGCACCCGCTGCAGAAACCACGCGGTCTCTTCGAGCGTGTCGGTGCCGTGCGTGACGACCAGCCCCGCCACCTCCGGCCGCGCCAGGTGGTGCGCGCAGCGTTGGGCAAGGTGTTGCCAGGTGGCGTGATCCATGTCCTTGCTGTCGAGCTGCGCCACCTGCTCGACCTCGACAGACATGCCCGGTGGCCGCGGCACACCAGCCAGCAAGGCGTCCACGCCCAATTGCGCAGCGCGGTAGCCGGACTGTCCATCGGGCTGCGACGAGGTGCCGGCGATGGTGCCGCCGGTACCCAACAGCACCAGCACCGAACCCACACTCAGTGGCGTGGAAGAAGTAGACCTTGCCATGCAAAGAAGACTGGATAAAAATACAGTTACTGAATCAGCGCGTCCGCACGATGCACCCAGGGCGATACACCAAGGTTCAGCCAGTTTGTTCACCACCGCAGCGAGGCCACCGTGGACCTGCACTTCGATTCGTCACCCAAGCTCACCGCGCGCCAGCAGCAGATCCTGGAGTTGATCCAGAGCACGATCGAACGCACTGGCGCCCCCCCCACCCGTGCCGAGATTGCCTCCGAGCTGGGCTTTCGTTCAGCCAATGCCGCTGAAGAGCACCTGCAGGCCCTGGCGCGCAAGGGCGTGATTGAACTGCTGGGCGGCACCTCCCGCGGCATCCGCCTGAAGTCTGACACATTGCGCAGCCTCAACGAGGCGCGGCTCAAGGGCATCGGCCAGCAGTACCTGCTGCCCATGCCGGGCCTGGCCCAGATGAGCCTGCCGCTGGTGGGCCGCGTCGCGGCCGGCAGCCCCATCCTGGCAACGGAGCACATCGACCAGAGTTATGTGTTCGAGGCGCACCTGTTCGCCCGCAAGCCCGACTACCTGCTCAAGGTGCGCGGCATGAGCATGCGCGATGCCGGCATCCTC
>JBDTQF010000344.1:0-3637 GCA_039932275.1 Burkholderiales bacterium | reverse complement strand
CGACGACCTTCGCGGCCTGGGCGATCGGGTCGGCGGCCTGCGCCGAGTTCGACAGGGTCGGGCCGAACACCATCAACACCTTGTCCTGGAAGATCAGCTTCTTGAAGACGTCGATCGCCTGCTCTTTCTTGCCCTGCTCGTCTTCGAACAGCACCGTGATCTTGTCGCCCTTGATGCCGCCGTTGCCGTTGATCTCGTCGACCGCGAGCTGCAAGCCGTTGCGGATCGATTGACCGTACTGGCCGGCCGGGCCCGAGAGCGCCTCGGCCGCGCCGATCTTGATCTCGGCGGCGTGGCTCATTGCGACAACGCCTGCGGTGGCCAGCGCTGCGACGAGTCGGGAGGTGTGGAAGTTGAAGCTCATGGCAGGGTCTCCGGTCAGTGTTGTGGATGGCATCGCATGCGGCTTCAGGTGCTGATCAAGCGCTCGCGCAGCGTCTGGGCCTGCGCGGGGGTGATGCCGAGGCTTTCAATGTAGCCATCGACAGAACCGCATTGCGCGGTCATCGCGTCGAAGGCCGACTGCAGGTACTGCGGGCTCACGCTGAGCACCTTGGCGATGACTTCCGGTGATGGCGCGTTGCCGTAGTGGCGCTGCACCCGTTCGGCAATGCCTTGTGAGCGCGCCATCAGGCCAGGCGCCTGGTGCGAGCGCAGGTACTCGGCCATGATGTCGTCGGGCGCCACGCCCAGCAGGTGCTGGATCAAAGACACCAGGATGCCGGTGCGGTCCTTGCCAGCGCTGCAATGCACCAGCAGGCGCGGGGTGTCGTTGGTGGCGGCGTGGGCCAGGGTCTGCAGCACCCGGGCGAACAGCTGGTTGTAGACCAGGCTGAAGGGCATGGTGCGGTAGATGTCGAGGTACGCCCGGTCGATGGCGGCCTCGTCGTTCATGGCTGCCGAGCGCAGCAGCGCCAGGTGCGGGGCGTCGGCGTCGGGCTCGTCGTCGATGTCAAGGGCCACCGTGGCCCCCCCCTCATGGCAGACCACGCGCACCATGTGCGTATCGGCCCACGGTGACGGCTCCTTGGCGCGCTCGGCGCCATGGCGCAGGTCGGCAATCAGCGCCAGGTCGAGTTCGTGCAGCCGGCGCACTTCGTCGGCGGTGGCGTTGGCGAGTTGGCCCGAGCGGAACAGATGCCCGGTGCGCAGGCGACCCCCGAAACGCGACGTTGCCCCGCCGAAGTCACGGAAGTTCACCACCTCGTTGAAGGCCGGGGGATTGCTGTCGGAGTTGCTGCTCATGGGGGGCGGAAGAGTGGATGGGCCGGGAGGCCTTGCAGCCAGCCATTTTACGGAGGTCGCGTAGCGGGCGCTGGGCGGGCCGCCGGGCTGCTGGGGCCGTGCGTGTCTGGCGCACCGATGTAGACGGCGCAGCGTAGCACCCGGCTTCGGGCAACGCTTAGCCGGATCAGCATGTCCAGGACGGCGGCTGTTCGGGCCGCAGGCCGTAGCGCGCGATCGCTTGCGCGCAGGTGGCCGCGTCGACATGGCCTTGCGCGCGCAGCGCGGCCAGTGCCGCCAGCACGATGTGGTGCCGGTCGACCTCGAAGAAGCGGCGCAGCGCGGCGCGGGTGTCGCTGCGGCCGAAGCCGTCGGTGCCCAGTGCGGTGAAGGGCGCGTCCACATAGCTGGCCACCAGTTGCGGCCAGGCGCGCACATAGTCGCTCGCGGCGATGACGGGCACCTCGCCGCCCAGGCAGTGCTGCACATGGCTGATTCGTGCTGGGTCGGAATTCGCGTCCTGCGGGTGCAGGCGACTCCAGCGCTCCACCTCGCGGGCGTCGCGCGCCAGTTCGCTGTAGCTGGTGGCGCTCCACACTTCGGCATCGATCTGCCAATCGGCGGCCAGCAGTTCCGCGGCGGCGATGACCTCGCGCAGGATGGTGCCCGAGCCCATCAGCCGCACGCTGCCCTTTGGCTTCTTCGGACTGTGGTTGGCATAGCGGTACAGGCCCTTGATGATGTCGGCCCGCACCGCGTCGCCCGCCGGCAGCGACGGTTGCGCGTAGTTCTCGTTCATCAGGGTGACGTAGTAGAAAACGTCTTCCTGCTGCTCCAGCATCTGGCGCATGCCGTGGTCGAGGATGACCGCAAATTCGCCGGCAAAGCATGGGTCGTAGGCGCGGCAGTTGGGCACCGTCGCGGCCTGCAGCAGGCTGCTGCCGTCCTGGTGCTGCAGGCCTTCGCCGCCCAGCGTGGTGCGCCCGGCCGTGGCACCGAGCAGGAAGCCGCGCGAGCGCTGGTCGGCCGCGGCCCAGATCAGGTCGCCGATGCGCTGGAAGCCGAACATCGAGTAGTAGATGTAGAACGGCAGCATCGCCTGGCCGTGCACCGAGTAGCTGGTGGCCGCGGCCGTCCAGCTGCTGATGGCGCCGGCCTCGCTGATGCCTTCTTCGAGGATCTGCCCGTCGGTGGCCTCGCGGTAGCTCAGCACCGAGCCGATGTCCTCGGGCTCGTAGGTCTGGCCGGTGAAGGAGTAGATGCCCACCTGCTTGAACAGGTTGGCCATGCCGAAGGTGCGTGCCTCGTCGGCCACGATGGGCACCACGCGCGGGCCCAGTTGCGTGTCCTTGAGCAGGTTGGTCAGCATGCGCACGAAGGCCATCGTGGTGCTCATCTCCTTGCCGGCGGCCTGCGTCGCGAACTCGCCGTACTTGGTCAGCGGCGGCACCGGCACCACGGCGGCGGTGCTACTGCGGCTGGGCATGTGGCCGCCCAGCGCGGCGCGGCGCGCCTGCAGGTAGCGCATCTCGGGGCTGTCGTCGGCCGGCTTGAGGAAGGCCAGCGAGGCGGCCTGCTCGTCGCTCAGCGGCAGGTCGAAGCGGTTGCGGAAGGCGATCAGGTCGTCGCGCTCCAGCTTCTTCTGCTGGTGCGTGGTCATGCGGCCCTCGCCGGCCTCGCCCATGCCGTAGCCCTTCTTGGTCTGCGCCAGGATGACGGTGGGCTGGCCCTGCGTGCGCATCGCTTCGAAGTAGGCGGCGTGAATCTTTACCAGGTCGTGGCCACCGCGCTTGAGGCGGTCGATCTGCTCGTCGCTCAGGCCCTGCGCCAGCGCGGCCAGCTGCGGGTTCTGGCCGAAGAAGTGCTCGCGGTTGTAGCGGCCGTCCTTGGCCGCGAAGGTCTGGAACTGGCCGTCCACCGTCTGCGCGAAGGCGCGGGCCAGCGCGCCTTCTGTGTCGCGGGCGAACAGACCGTCCCAGTCGGAGCCCCACACCAGTTTGATCACGCGCCAGCCGGCCCCGGCGAACAGCGCTTCCAGCTCGTCAATGATGCGGCCGTTGCCGCGCACCGGGCCGTCCAGCCGCTGCAGGTTGCAGTTCACCACCCAGATCAGGTTGTCGAGCTTCTCGCGTGCCGCCAGCGTGAGGGCACTCATGCTTTCCGGCTCGTCCATCTCGCCGTCGCCAAACACCCCCCAGACACGACGGGCCCCCAAGACGGCTGCGCCGTCGCCCCCCCGAGGGGGAGCGGAGCCGCCTTGGGGCGGCGCGGGGGCGGCTCCGGTGGCTTCTAGCAGCCCGCGGTGCTGCAGGTAGCGGATGAAGCGCGCCTGGTAGATGGAGCTGATCGGCCCCAGCCCCATCGAGCCGGTGGGGAACTGCCAGAAGTCGGGCATCAGCCAGGGGTGCGGGTA
>JBDTQF010000343.1:0-3648 GCA_039932275.1 Burkholderiales bacterium | reverse complement strand
CACATGATCCCATTCAACTCCACACCGTTGCCGCTCATGCGCTTCATCTCCAGCGCCGCCGCGTGCGCAGCCCTGCTCAGCGGCTGCACGACTGGCCCGCACCCCGGTCCCGGCACCGTCGCCGCCGAACTCACCACCCAGGCCGACCGCTGGGACAAGGCCATCGTGCACAAGGACCGCGCGAGCATCGAAGCCAACATGGCCGATGATTTTCGGCAGATCGACGGTGCAGGGAACATCGAGACCAAAGCCTCGTTCGTCGACGACCTCGTATCGGCCGATCTGCAGATCGACCCCTACGCGGTAGAGGAACTCGACGTGCGTGTGTACGGCGACGTGGCGCTGCTCAGCGGGCGCACGCGCATGACGGGGCGCTACCAGGGCAAGGCGTTCGCCAGCCATTACCGATACATCGACGTCTACGTGCGTCGCAATGGCGTGTGGAAGATCGTGAGCGTGCAGATCTCGCGCATACCGAGTGCGCCGCCGGCGCCTTGACGGCGGATCGACCCGACGAAGGCGAGGGCGCCTGATCCGGCGCAGCCTAACGGGAGATTTGAGGTGATTCAGTTTCTCAGGTGACAGCCTGAGTCAGTGGGTGACACATTTTGGCGCAACCGAATGTGTACGGTGTGCCGGCGCGTTGAATTGGTAAGGCCAAGTAAGTCTGCCTTCCAAAATTGGCCTGACCAAATAACATCCGGCCCGTTCTGGGGTTTCTCCCAGATGTCGTGCCCGGCGCAGGTGCTCGGCGCCGGCCTGCAGACGGCGGTCGAGACCGATGGCGGCAACCTGATCTCCAAGACGATTGCCAGCGCCGTGGCCGGCGGCACACCGATGTGCAAGTAGTGAGCGGAAGCTGATCGTTTCGCGCAGCCGTTCGGTCCGGCCTGCCGGCGTATCACAACAGGAAAGAGCAAGACTGATCATGAACCTGCCCACAGCCGCCAAACCCAGCCAGCTACTTTGTCTCTTGATGGTGATGGCAGTGGCAGCCTGTGGTGGCTCTGGAGGCGACGCTGCCGTGAGCGGCGCACCAGCACCCGCACCTGCGCCGAGCCCTGCTCCTGCACCGGGCCCTGCACCAGCGCCTGCACCAGGCCCTGCACCGGCACCTGCCCCGAGCCCTGCTCCAGCCCCGGCGCCCACTCCCCCGGTCCCTGTTCCGTCACCCAGCCCGGCACCGGCGCCTTCCGGTCCTCTGACCGCCGCGCCGGTCGTCAGCGTGTACCGCGACGACCGGGTCGCGACGATCGAGATGGACTACAAGGCGAATGATCTGGTGGGCCAGTTCTGGACCATGTCCGGTTCGCCTGACGACGATGCGGGCTTCCTGGTCGTGTGGTGGCCGCAAACGGCGAGCGCAACAGCGGCGAAGGCGCAGATCTTTTCCGACATGGACGCGCAGGGTCTGTGCCTGAGCCCCGACAGCCCGCTCGCGCGCGCACTGAACGAAAAGAAGCTGGCTGCATCGACCTCAACGACGAACAAGCTCTCTTCACTGGCATCAACGGCGTGGGCTGCCGCCACAGCGACCGTCAAGACCGTTGCCGCGCCGGCCACACCGGTGACCAAGCTGGCCTTGCCCGCGGGCGCCAAGTGGCTGGTCACCGCCAATCGCCGGGTGCAATTGCAGCCGCTGGATAACGACCGCGCGTACCAGGTGCGTGTGCAGCGCCTGAGCGCCCGAGGAAAGATCACCAGCCAGGCCACCGAGATTGCGTTCAACGGTGGCGATGCCACGCGCGTCAATGCGCTGCGCTCGGGCCTGACCTATTTCGACGACTTCAATCTTCCGCTGGGTGCTGCCGACGAGAAGAACTGGAACAACGCGCAGATGGTGTCCACCGACCCGCGCTTCAACCTGTTCTTCGTCAACGACCAATTCCACGCTCACACCGTTCAGGGCACCTTGCCCGACGGGAAGAGCGCCGGAGACCGATCACAGACTGCGCAGAAGTTTCGCAAGAAGATTCGCATCGAGCAGGGCGTGCGACGCCGCATCGTCTTCGACATGGACTCTCCACTGAGCAACCGCTCGGTGTGGTACCTCGATCTCAACCCCGTGCCCACCGAACTGACGGGTCACGCGAGCTTCTTCGACCAAGAGGGCGACATGGGTCTGCCGGCGGGCATCCTGCGGCTGCGCGCCGCCGGCGAGGAGTTCAGCGTCAGCATGATGGACATGCAAGGCGTCTTGCACAACATCGCCAAGGTCAACATGGACGAGGTGGGCCGACGGGCGTTCACGAACGTGCGCCGCAGTTTCGACGTGCGCGTGGGCACCGGCGACATCCAGGTCTACATCGATGGCCTCAGCGTCATCAATGCGAGCTATGCGCCCTACAACCTGCCGGCGGCTGACTACGAACTGCTGTGGGTGGATTTTGGCTACAACACGACGAAGGACAACGTCTACTACTACCTGCACCACTGGGACAACTTCGGGTTCGACGGGCCGGTGGTCGATTCGCGTGAGGTGCACAACTACGTGACGCGGATCCAGGGCACCGACTACCAAAAGGCCACGCGCGAATCGCCGCGCACCTTCACCGTCAAGATCCCCGACGACCTGCGCCCGACCGCAGCGGGCACGGCCGAGGCCTGGCTGGTCTACACGCAGCAATCGGGTGACTACTCTGCGGTGACCATCGCTGCCGGTGACTTCGTCAAGCTCAATGGCGGGGCCCAGTTCACGATGCCACCGAAGCCCAACAACTCGGGCAACGCAGCACTCTCCGACGATTTTCACCAGCCGTTCACGCAAAGGATCAAGCTGGGCGATCTGGTCAAGGGCGGTGCATCGCCGCTGGTGGTGGGTGACAACAGCTTTCAATTCAATGTGCAGAACTCCGGGCTGCTGAATGTGCACGTCGAGGTGTTGTATCCCCAGGGAAGCGCACCGGCCTATACGCCGCCTTCGGCGATCCACCACTTCCCGCTGCACTCGGAGCTGCCGCGCATGGGGCCACCCGTGCGGTTCCAGAACATCAACGGCACCGACGTGAGCCAGGACCAGAACCTGAGTGCCGCCGCCGTGAAGCGTATTTCGGTCAGCGGCGTGGCGCCGCTCAACGTCGAAGTGGGCAACGCCAGCTGGGCCGGCTGGGCGCCGCAGTGGATGAAGGTTCCGGTGATCAGCGACGAGTTGTTCACCACCGGGGGCGTCGCCGGCATTGCGAAGATCGAAGTGTTCCTGCGCAGGGTGGGCACGGGCACCGGGCCTGGAGACCTGGTGTTGTCGCTCGACACGGCGGTCGATGCACCGGCGCCTCAGGGCCGGTATCTGCTGAATTTCGATTCGCGCAAATTCGCGAACGGCGACTATGAACTCTTCGTTCTGGCCACCACGCCGTCGGGCCTGAAGAGCCACCCCAACTACGGCGACGAAACGCATCACTTCGACCTGGACGTTCTGTCGGGTGCTTATTACCCGATGCCGGTTCGCATTCAGAACTGAGTCCTGGACCGGGCATGAAACACAACCCAGCCAACCTGCGCACGGCCTCGCTGCTGAGCCTGTTCCTGACCGCCACGCTGGCCGCGTGCGGCGGTTCGGGTGACAACAAGAGCGCGACGGCGGCCGGACCGGTTCCAGCACCAGCACCAGCACCAGCACCAGCACCAGCACCAGCACCAGCACCAGCA
>JBDTQF010000342.1:0-3670 GCA_039932275.1 Burkholderiales bacterium | reverse complement strand
GCGCGAGCTCGTGGCTGACGACCTGGTGCTCGTCGAGTCTGGCCGCATCGAGCTTGCCGCCGACGGCACAGACGCCGGCGAGCTGCGAGACCGCACGCTCGAACAGCGGCCGCAGCACAGAAAGCACTTGGCGCGCGACATCTGCTTGCCGCGACAGCCCGCTTGCGACTACCGTGTCGCTCATGCCGGCACGACCTCGTCGAGCAAGGCCACGGCACGCTGCGCCGCCACGCGCGCGGTAAACGCGCAGGCCTGCGTACCGCCATCGCCGTAGTCCTTCACCGCATCGCCCACGTGCCACAGGTTGGGCAGCGGCGTGTCCTGCGACATGTCATAGCCGGCGCAGGAACGTTGCGCCGGCCAGCCGTCGCGCATCACGCGGATCGACAGCATCTTGGCGTCGGCAAAGCCGGGGAATATCTCGCGCAGGTCCTTCAACGATTCTTCGATCTCGACCTTCTCGTCGAAGTCGCCGATGGCGGGCTTGGGCACCGCGTAGCAGACGTACTGGTACCAGCCGGCCGGTGCCAGCTCGGGGCAGGTCGCGGTGAGTTCGCCCAGGTTGCAGATGCGCCGGGTCTTGCCGAAGGTCACCAGCCCCGGCACGTCGAGCAGGCGCGTCTGCGTGGCGAAGTTGATGACGATGTTGGCGGCCGGCTTGATCTCGCGCTGCACCCGTGCGGCGTAGTCGGCACCGAAGGCTTCGCCGCCGGGCAACGCCACCGTGGCGGCCGGGCCGATGTTGCTGACGACGGTCTTGGTCGAGATGCGCTGTGGCGCACCGCCGTCGCGCGACACATCCAGCGCCACCACGCGGCCGCCTTCGGTGTGCAGCTGGGTGACCTTGGCATTCAGCCACACCTCGTTGCCGCGCGCCTTGATGCCGCCGGCCAGGTCTTCCCACAGTCCGATGGTGCCGCGCGGGCAGAAGCCGAAGCGCTTGAACGCGCCTTTTTGCGCGAAGTACACCAGGAAGGCGCGTGCCGGCAGCTCGTCGGCATTGCAGGCAAAGATGGCCGCGCACAGGTTGCGGAACAGCGCGTGCACCGTTTCGTTCTTGGTGTACTGCCGCAGCCATTCCGACGTCATGAGCTTTTCTTCCGGCAGGTCACCGCCGCGCGCCTCGGCAAACTTGGCGCCGATCTTGGCGGCCTGCTTGGTGAAGGTGCCCAGCAGCATGGCCCAGCCGCCCTTGGCGACGTTGATGACCTTGCCGTCGATGTAGAACACCGTGGCGGGGTTGGGTTCGCGGATGTCGAGCGGCACGTTCAGCAGGTCGAAGGTCTCTTCGAACACCCCGCCGCGCTCGATGGCGATGGCGCCGATGTTGACGATATGGCCGTCGATCACCTCGCTGGAGGCGCGCCCGCCGACGCGGCCCATCGCCTCGACCACCAGCACCTTCTTGCCCGCCGCCGTCAGCCGCGCTGCGGCGGTGAGGCCGCCAGCCCCGGCACCGATGACGATCGCATCGTAGGAAGAGGTCACTGCAGATGTCTCGCTCATGTCATGTCCTTGTGATGGGGCGCTGAGTGCCCGGGCCCGGGGAAACAGATTTCCGTTTCGATTTTCGATTCTAGCGCCGTCCGCTTGGACGAACTTACGCGAAAACCCCGCCCGGTCAAGTGCCGCCAACGTAGGGGTTGCTGCGGCGTTCGGCGCCAAAGGTGCTCTCCGGCCCGTGGCCGGGGATGAACACCGTGTCATCACCCATCGGCCACAGCCGCTCGGTGATCGAGCTGATCAGCGTGCCATGGTCGCCGCCGGGGAAGTCGGTGCGGCCGATGCTGCCGGCAAACAGCACGTCGCCGACGAAGCAGCGCTTCATCTCGGCGCTGTGGAACACCACATGGCCCGGCGTGTGGCCGGGGCAGTGGCGCACCGCCAGCGTGTGCCCGCCCAGGCTTACCGTGTCGCCATCGGCCAACCAGCGCGTGGGCGTGAACGTCTCGGCCGGTGGGAAGCCGAACATCGCGCTCTGCTCCACCAGCCCATCGATCCAGAACTGGTCGCCCGGGTGCGGGCCGACGATGGGCAGCCCCAGCTCGCGCGACAGCGTGCCGGTGGCCGCGGCATGGTCGAGGTGTGCATGCGTCAGCCAGATCTGTTCAAGCTTGACACCCAGCCGCTTCACCGCGGCGTGGATGCGCGGCAGGTCGCCGCCCGGGTCGATGACGGCGGCCTTCATCGTCTGGTCGCACCAGACGAGCGAACAATTCTGCTGGAAGGGCGTGACGGGGATGGTGAGGTAGTGCAGCATGGGTCAGATTGTCGTTCCAACCTCCAGCCCGGCTGAGCGTCTGCGTTTGGGCTTCACTCATGCGCCAGCTGAACGATCAGCTTGCCGAAGTTCCTGCCCTGCAGCAGGCCGATGAAGGCCTCGGGTGCGTTCTCCAGGCCGAAGACGATGTCCTCGCGGACCTTGATCTTGCCTGCCTGCACCCACTCGGCCATCGCGCCGGCAAACTCGCTCCAGCGTGACCCATAGTCGTCGAAGATGATGAAGCCCTTCATCGTGATGCGCTTGCGCAGCAGCGTGCCCGTCAGCAGGCCCAGCCGGTCCGGGCCGGGCGGCAACGCGGTGGCGTTGTAGGTGGCCACCAGGCCGCATAGCGGGATGCGCGCGCGGCTGTTGAGCAGCGGCAGCACGGCATCGAAGACGGCGCCGCCGACGTTCTCGAAGTACACGTCGATGCCCTTGGGGCAGGCCGCGGCCAGGTGGCCGGGCAGCTCGGCGGCGCGGTGGTCGACACAGGCGTCGAAGCCCAGTTCGTCCACCACGTACCGGCACTTGTCGGCGCCGCCGGCGATGCCCACTACGTAGCAGCCCATCAGCTTGGCGATCTGGCCCACCACCGAACCCACCGCGCCGCTGGCGGCGGCCACCACGACCGTCTCACCGGCCACCGGACGGCCGATGTCCAGCAGCCCCATGTACGCAGTGAAGCCCGGCATGCCCAGCACACCCAGGGCGCGCGAGGGGTGGGGGTCTTGCGGGTCGAGCGGCCGCAGGCCCTTGCCATCGGAGAGCGCATAGTCCTGCCAGCCGGCAGACCCCGCCACCAGCGAACCGACCTTGAAGTCGTCATGCCGCGAGGCCTCGACCCGCGACACCGTGCCGCCGACCATCACGTCACCCACGGCCACGGGCGCTGCGTACGACGGGCCGTCGCTCATGCGCCCGCGCATGTACGGGTCGAGTGACAGGTAGAGCGTGCGCAGCAGCACCTGGCCGGCCCCGGGCGTGGGCACGGGCGCATGGTCGATGCGGAAGTCTGCGGCAGTCGCCGCGCCTTGCGGCCGGCTGTTGAGGACGATGCGGCGATTGAGGGTGGCGGTTTGTGGCATGGTGGGGTGGTCTTCAGGCTTGACTTGCTGCAGCGGTCGATGGATTGTTGACCAGCTTGCACAACTCGGTGAATCCGATCGGAGGCACAGTCAACCAAGGGAGTGTGAAGATGCGCTTGGCCAGGCCTGCGGCCATGCGTTCCATCTGCTTGCGCTCACCAGCCAGCCGCGCAGCCAGCAAGGGATCGCGCGTGCCCGCGGCCAGCACGCTCTTGTTGAGCACCCAGGCATAGGGCTCGATGCTGGCGCGGCGGAGGTCCTCCTGCAGCGCAGCCGCCTGCGACACCGGCGTCACTTCCGGCAGCGTCACCAGAATGATCTT
>JBDTQF010000341.1:0-3694 GCA_039932275.1 Burkholderiales bacterium | reverse complement strand
TCGACCAGAAGAGGACAACCATGACTGTGACCGTGGTGGCCAACCCGAAGGGAGGGGTGGGCAAATCGACCATCGCGACCTGGGCAGCCTGCGCGACACGCAGAACTATGTGCACCTTGCTGCGCATGGCCTCAGCCTGTGGGACGTGGCACCGGGACGGGTGACGCGCGACCTGTCGCAGTGGCTGCCGATCCTGCGCTGGCTCCAGGACGGTGCGGTGCCTTGATCTGGATGGTTGCGGCCCCGCAAGCACGCTAGCATTGCCGCCTTGTGGCTGGCGCGCTGCAGTGCGCTGCGTGCGGCCGCCGAACGCGGCGGTTCGGGCAACGCCAACAACCAGCACCGGGAGAACGCCTTGAAGGCCTTGCTGATCGACGACCATCCGTTGATCCTGTCCGCCATGCAGGCGGTCATGGGCCGCATCGACAACCATTGGGAAGTGGTGGGCGCCGAGACCGGGCGCGAGATGCGCGAGCGCCTGGCCAGCCACCCTGACATCGACTTGGTGCTGCTCGACCTGGTGCTTGGCGACGCCGATGGCTTCGAGTTGCTGAGCGAGCTGCGGCGCGACCACCCCTCGCTGCCGGTGGTGGTGGTGTCGGCTTCCGAGCGACCCCAGGACGTGATGCGTGCCATCACCGAAGGCGCCATGGGCTATGTGCCCAAGCGGGCCAGCAACGACCTGCTGGCCGAGGCGCTGCACCTGGTGATGTCGGGCGGCGTCTACGTGCCGCCGCTGGCGCAGCTGGGGGCCGCGGAGGTGTTGTCCGAACCCTCGCGCAGCGCCACGCTGGATGCCGATGGCAAGGGTTGGGACGACGTGGTGCGGGCGGCGGCCGGCAGCGAGTCGGCCCGCACTGCCGCGTCGACGGCACCGATGGCATCGGCCTTCGATTCGCTCGGCCTCACGGCGCGGCAGCGCGAGGTGCTGGGCCTGTTGCTGCAGGGCAAGCCGAACAAGGCCATCGCGGCCGAGATGGGGTTGTCGGTCGAGACCGTGAAGGACCATGTCCAGGCGGTGCTGCGCTGCCTGGGGGTGAACTCCCGCACGCAGGCGGTGCTGGCGGTAGCGCAGCTCGACGGCGGGCGCGGTGCGGCGTCGCTGTTGCGCGGCGGTTGAACGGCGGGGCCGAATCGCGTGTCTGAGAGTGCGCTGCCCAGCTCGGTGATGTCAGGCGCGCTCGGGTCCCTGCGGGCGCAGGCCGAGCAGCGGCGCCTGCGGCGCTGGTCCGACCGGCTGCTGCTGGCCGCGCTGTACCGGTCGGCCGGTCCGGCGCTGGCCGTCCAGGCGATTGGCGCCATCCTGCTGCTGACGCTGTTGGTGCGCAACGGGCCGGCGTGTGACCCGCTGGCGTGGGGCCTGGCGTTCGGCGCCGTGCTGCTGGCACGCTGGGCGGTGGTGAGGCGGGGCCGGCACCTGCCGCTGGCTTCGCTGGCGGCACTGCGCCAGGCCCGCTGGGCGTGGGATGTGAGCGTGCTGGCCTGCGGCGTGATGTGGTCGCTGGCGGTGTGGCTGTTCTTTGCGGCGGCCGACGTGCCGCACCGGGCCACCCTCGCGCTGCTGGTGATGAGCCTGCCGGCGGTGCAACCGCTGACCCGGTTCCCGCTGTATGCGCTGTGCCTGTCGCAGGCTTGCCTGAGCCTGGCGGTGAACGTGGCGTACTACGGCGAGACCACGAACCGGCTCGATCTGGCCATGGTGCTGGTGACCGGGCTGCTGCTGGGGCTGTGGGTGGCGCACCGGCTGCGGCTGGCTTTCATCGAGCTGTTCACCCTGAAGCTCACCACCGACCGGCAAGCCCGCCAGCTCGAACGCAAGAAGGTGGCCGCAGAGCGGGCTCGGCGCGAGGCCGAGGAGGCCGGCCGACGGCGCACGAGCTTCTTCACCG
This sequence comes from Burkholderiales bacterium, assembly GCA_039932275.1. Classification (GTDB taxonomy): domain Bacteria; phylum Pseudomonadota; class Gammaproteobacteria; order Burkholderiales; family Burkholderiaceae_C; genus Sphaerotilus. The sequence goes on along the minus strand of JBDTQF010000341.1, from coordinate 1,805 downwards.
CCGCCAGCCATGATCTGCGCCAGCCGCTGCACGCGTTGACGCTGCTGGCCCGGGCGCTGCAGGCGTCGGCGCAGCCGGCGGCCGGCGCCGACCCCGCCGATGACGACAACACGTCGCCGCGAACGAACACGCTGCGTCGGCCGCCGCTGTCGACCCAGATGCTGGCGCAGCGGGTGACCGAGTCGGTCCAGGTGCTGAGCGTCATGTTCGATGAGGTGCTCGACCTGTCGCGTTTGGAAAGTGCCGCGATCACCGTGCAGCGAGACGCGCTTTCGATGGCCGAGGTGGCCCGGCAACTGCACGCCCAGTTCGAGCCGCTGGCCACCGGCAAGGGGCTGCAGCTGCGCATGCGCACCCAGGGATGCCGCGTCGATGCCGATCCGGTGGCGCTGCGGCGCATCCTCAACAACCTGCTGGCCAATGCCATCCGCTACAGCGAGCAAGGCGGGGTGCTGTTCACCTGCCGGCCCCGTGGCGGCAAGGTCGCCTTGCAGGTCTGGGACACCGGCCGCGGCATCACGCCGGAGGCCTTGCCGCATGTCTTCGAGCCCTACTACCAGGGCGGTGGCGGCAGCCGGCTGGGGCCGCCCGGCCTGCATGGGCTGGGCCTGGGGCTGGCCATCGTCAAGCGGCTGGCGGATCTGCTGGAAGCCCCCCTGAGCGTGCGGTCCGAGCCCGGGCGCGGCACGGTGTTCACGCTCACCTTGCCGGTGGCCGCGGCGGCGGACCGGCCGTCCGTGGCAGCGGCGCCGACGCCGACATTTCCGTCGGTCACGCTGGCCGGCCAGGTGGTGTGGCTGGTGGTGGCCGACGAGGCGCTGCGGGCGCAGGCCGCCGGCTGGCTGCGGCAGTGGCAGGCCACGGTGCATGAAGCGCACAACGCTGCATCCGACACCTCGCCCGCCGGGCAGGGGCAGGGGCCGCGGCCCGGTGTGCTGATCATCGACTTGCCCGCCGAGCTGGTCGTCGACGCAGGGCTCGGCGCCGGGGCCGCAGCACACGTTTCGGCAGCAACGACCGGCGTGGCGGCACGCCTGGCGGCGCTGCGCGCGACTTGGGGACTGACGCCATTGCCGACCATCGTGCTCGGCGCCGACCCGCTGCTGGCGCAGGCGCTGGTGGCGGCCGACCCGGCCGTGCACACGCTGCCCCTGCCGCTGGCGGCCAACCGCCTGCGCGCGTTGGTGGCCTACAAGCTGAGTGCCAAGTCCTCCGAGAGCTTGTAGCCGCCAGCGCAGGGTATGCCATCCACCCCGACGGGGTCGTCCCGTAAAATCACGGGCTCAGTGATCAGGCAACACAGCAAAAGGATTCCCATGTCGATGGACGACCGTGACGGCAAGATCTGGATGGATGGCGCCCTGGTGGAGTGGCGCGATGCCAAGATCCACGTGCTCACCCACACCCTGCACTATGGCTGCGGCGCCTTCGAGGGCGTGCGGGCCTACGACACCGCCCAGGGCACGGCGATCTTTCGCCTGCGTGAGCACACCGAGCGGCTGTTCAACAGCGCCAAGATCCTGCGCATGAAGATCCCGTTCGCGTTCGACCAGGTGATGCAGGCGCAGATCGACGTGATCCGCGCCAACAAGCTCAAGAGCGGCTATATCCGGCCGCTGGTGTGGATCGGCTCCGAGAAACTCGGCGTCAGCCCCAAGGGCAACAAGATCCACGTAGGCATCGCAGCCTGGGAATGGGGCGCCTACCTGGGTGAGGAGGGCATGGCCAAGGGCATCCGCGTCAAGACATCCAGCTACACCCGCCACCACGTCAACATCACGATGACGCAGGCCAAGGCGGTGTCG
>JBDTQF010000340.1:0-3695 GCA_039932275.1 Burkholderiales bacterium | reverse complement strand
GTCGATCATTGCGTCGCTGAACGGGTCAACGTCGATATGAGGAATCCGAATTGCTGCTGTCGCCATGTCTCACATCCTTTAGGGAGATCTATCAACTTCGTGACATTTGGTTAAACGTTCAACCGCTTTCGTGTGCTCGTTTTCCTAGAATCTCGAGAATTGTGAGTTGTTCAAAATCAAGTTATATCGGCAGTAACCCTATGAAATCTCGAGATTTGGCTTGGTACTCGAGGTAACAGAAACGAACACTCATGGACAGTCACAACATCGGAATCTGGGGAACCCTGGACGGCGATGGCGCGTGGGCTGCCCAGCACCGACGACAGCATGGCCACGCCTTGTTCGGTGAAGGCCTAGGGTGCCGTGCGTCGGCCACCGCGACCCGGCGCGTTTGAGGGCACAAACTGTGACCTCAAAGCGGCGAACTCCTCGCCCGACAGCTGAAACATGAAGTCGGCGGGAAAGCGCGCCAGATTGCGCTTGACCGCCTGCACCCATACCTTGGTCTGCACTCCATAGAGTGCAGCCAGATCGGCGTCGAGCATGACCCGCTGTTCGCGCAGCGCCAGGATGCGTGTCTCGATATGAGGTTGCAGAGCAGACATGGCGCCTGAAAGACGAAGGAGGTCGGTCGTCTTGAAGCATGCCGGACCTCTTCTCGGGAGACGTTCAGCAGACCCTACCCTACACCCGCGACGCCACCTGCCAAATGGTGCGCGTCGTTGACTCGCGCCAGGTGCACAGCTCGGCGCGGATGGCCATCTCCGCCACCACCCGTTCGGGCTCGACCGTGACCAGGCGAACGCCCATGAAGCCAGGAAAGAGCGGGTCGATCAGGGCCTGCAAAGACTACCCGGCCGTCGCCATCCGCAGCCGCCGCGCAGCCTCTTCGTCGCGCGCATCGTCGATCTCGCGCAGCACGCCGCCCAGGTCGACCTTGCCGCGGGGGGCGTCGAAGTGGCCGGTCAGCACGGTTTCGGTGGAGAGCAGGCCGCTCTGGTACAGGCTCCAGATCTCGGGGCCGTAGGCGGTGGGCAGGATGTCGGGCGCCGAGCGGCCGAAGAAGTCGCGCAGGTTGTCGACGTCGCGCAGCAGCATGCGCTGGGCGTGGTTGTTGCCAGCGGCGTCGATGGCCTGGGGCAGGTCGATGATGACCGGGCCGTCGGCGCCGAGCAGGATGTTGAACTCGGACAGATCGCCGTGCACGACGCCGGCGCACAGCATGCGCACCACTTCGCTCAGCAGCGTGGCGTGGTGGCGATGGGCTTCTTCGGGGGTGAAGACCACGTCGTTCAGGCGCGGTGCGGCGTCGCCGTGGGCGTCGGTCACCAGCTCCATCAGCAGCACGCCGTCGCAGAAGTTGTAGGGCACCGGTACGCGCACGCCCGCCGCGGCCAGGCGGTACAGCGCATCGACCTCGGCGCTCTGCCAGGCGGCTTCCTGGGCCTCGCGGCCGAAGCGGGTGCCCTTGGCCATGGCGCGGGCCTGGCGGGTGTTCTTGACCTTGCGGTTCTCGGTGTAGTCGACCGCCTGGCGGAAGCTGCGCTGGTCGGCCTCCTTGTAGACCTTGGCGCAGCGGGTTTCGTCGCCGCAGCGCACGACGAAGACCATGGCCTCCTTGCCGCTCATCAGCTGTCGCACGACGGTGTCGATCAGGCCTTCGTCGATCAGCGCTTGCAGTCGTTTGGGTGCTTTCATGGCGCGCATTTTGCGCCGCCGATAATCGCCCATGAACCCCACACCTTCTGCGGCGGCCTTGCCGGCTGCCTCAACGACACCCGCCGGACCTGCCTTCAGCAGCCTGCCGCTGGCCCCGCAGATGCTGGAAAACCTGCAGCGCCTGGGCTACGCCGGCATGACGCCGATCCAGGCCGCCAGCCTGCCGCTGGCGCTGGCCGGGCATGACCTGATCGCCCAGGCCCGCACCGGCAGCGGCAAGACCGCGGCCTTTGCGCTGGCGCTGTTGACCAACCTGAACCCGCGCCGCTTCGCCATCCAGGCGCTGGTGCTGTGCCCGACCCGCGAGCTGGCCGACCAAGTGACGCAAGAGGTGCGCCGGCTGGCGCGCGCCGAAGACCACATCAAGGTGCTCACACTCTGTGGCGGCGCCACCATGCGCCCACAACTGGCCAGTCTGGAGCACGGCGCGCACATCGTCGTCGGCACGCCGGGCCGCATCATGGACCACCTGGAACGCGGCAGCCTGCCGCTGGATGCGCTCAACACCCTGGTGCTGGACGAAGCCGACCGCATGCTGGACATGGGCTTCTTCGACGACATCGCCACCATCGTCAAGCAGTGCCCGAAGCAGCGCCAGACGCTGCTGTTCTCGGCCACTTACCCCGAGGGCATCACCAAGCTCAGCGCCGCGTTCATGCGCGAGCCCAAGGAAGTGAAGCTGCTGGCCGGGCACGCCACCAACCAGATCCGCCAGCGTTTCATCGAGGTGCGCGAGGACGAACGCCTGCACACCGTCTCGCAGCTGCTCAACCACTACCGGCCGGTCAGCACGCTGGCCTTTTGCAACACCAAGGTGCAGTGCCGCGACCTGGTGGAGGTGCTGCGGGCACAGGGCTTTGCCGCGCTGGAGCTGCATGGCGACCTCGACCAGCGCGAGCGCGACCAGGTGCTGGTGCGTTTTGCCAACCGCAGCTGCAGCGTGCTGGTGGCCACCGACGTGGCCGCGCGTGGGCTCGACATCGACAAGCTCGAAGCGGTGATCAACGTCGACATTTCGCCCGACCCGGCCACCCACACGCACCGCATCGGCCGCACCGGCCGGCTGGGCAAGGACGGCCTTGATGCCGGCTGGGCCTTCAGCCTGGCCAGCCTGGACGAGATGGGAAGTGTCGGCCGCATCGAGCAGGCCGGCGGCTTCACCAGCGAATGGTTGCCGCTGGCCGAATTGCGCTCTGCCAGCGCCGAGCCGCTGCGCCCGCCAATGCAGACGCTGCATATCCTCGGTGGCCGCAAGGAGAAGATCCGCCCTGGCGACGTGCTGGGCGCGCTGACCAAGGACCTGGGCTTCGCTGGCGCACAGATCGGCAAGATCAACGTCAACGAATTCGCCACCTATGTGGCGGTGGAGCGCGGCATCGCCGAGCAGGTGCTGCGAAAGTTGACGGCGGGCAAGGTCAAGGGCCGCAGCGTGAAGGTGCGGCTGCTGGAGGGTTAACCCCGGCTATCCCTCTCCCCGCGTCATGCGCAAGCATGGCGTCAGATTGCAGGCTCAGGCTCGCCCTGTCGTTGAATTGCGCAAGAATTCACGCGCGGCGGGATGTGGCCCTTGCGGCTGTCTCCTGACCGCGCCGCTCAGGAGACCAGAGTGAGCCGGATCAATCCCTACACGCTGGGGCTGGACAAGAACGCTGCCAACCATGTGCCGCTGTCGCCGCTGAGCTTCATCGAGCGCAGCGCGGCCGTCTACCCTGACGGCGTGGCCGTGATCTACGGCCAGCGCCGCCAGAGCTGGGCGCAGACGTACGAGCGCTGCCGTCGCATGGCCAGTGCGCTGGCCGCACGGGGTGTGGGCGAAGGCGACACGGTGGCGGCGATGCTGCCCAATGTGCCGGCGCTGTTCGAGATGCATTTCGGCGTGCCGATGACCGGCGCGGTACTCAACACGCTCAACACCCGGCTCGACGCCGAGGCCATCGCCTTCATGCTGCAGCATGGCGAGGCCAAGGTGCTGTTCA
>JBDTQF010000339.1:0-3700 GCA_039932275.1 Burkholderiales bacterium | reverse complement strand
TCCGGCAAGACGACGCAGCTGCCGAAGATCGCGCTGGCGCTCGGCCGCGGCAAGGCGAACACAGGCCGCCTCATCGGCCACACCCAGCCGCGCCGGATTGCCGCGTCGAGTGTCGCCAAGCGCATCGCTCACGAGCTGGGAACGCCGCTCGGCGAGGTGGTCGGCTTCAAGGTGCGGTTCCAGGATCGCTTGTCGGCCGGCGCCAGCGTGAAGCTGATGACCGACGGCATCCTGCTGGCCGAGACCCAGTCGGACCCGCTGCTCCGCGCGTACGACACGCTGATCATCGACGAGGCGCATGAGCGCAGCCTCAACATCGACTTCCTGCTGGGCTACCTGCGGCAGCTGCTGCCGCGCCGGCCCGACCTGAAGATCATCGTCACCTCGGCAACCATTGATGCCGATCGCTTTGCGCAGCATTTCAACTCAGCCAACGGCCCCGCACCTGCCATCATGGTCAGCGGTAGGCTGTTCCCCGTTGAGCAGCGCTGGCGTGCTTTCGAAGAGAGCAAGGACTTCGACCTGCACGACGCCATTGCCGAGGCGGTGGACGAACTCTGGCGCGACGGCTCGGGCGACATCCTGGTCTTCCTGCCCGGCGAGCGCGAGATCCGCGAAGCCGCCGATCATCTGCGCAAGCACCTGGCGCACCAGCCGGCCCACCGCCATGCCGAGATCCTGCCGTTGTTCGCGCGGCTGTCACAGGCCGAGCAGGACCGTGTTTTCGAAGCAGGCAACGGCCGGCGCATCGTGCTGGCCACCAACGTGGCCGAAACCTCGCTGACGGTGCCGGGCATCCGCTACGTGATCGACAGCGGCATGGCCCGCGTCAAGCGCTACAGCTACCGCAGCAAGGTCGAGCAGCTGCAGGTCGAGCCCATCAGCCAGGCCGCCGCCAACCAGCGCGCCGGCCGCTGCGGCCGGGTGGCCAACGGCATCTGCATCCGGCTCTACGACGAGAAGGATTTCGCTGGCCGCCCGCGCTTCACCGACCCGGAGATCCTGCGCTCCTCGCTGGCCGGGGTGATCCTGCGCATGAAGTCGCTCGGCCTCGGCCTGGTCGAAGACTTTCCCTTTCTGGAGCCGCCGCCCCGCAAGGCCGTCGCCGACGGCTACGCGCTGCTGGGCGAGCTGGGTGCGGTGGACGAGGCCAACGAGCTCACGCCCACCGGCCAGGAACTGGCCCGCCTGCCGCTGGACCCGCGCGTGGGCCGCATGATCCTGGAGGCTCGGCAGCGCGAAGCCCTGGACGAGGTGCTGATCATCGCCAGCGCCCTGAGCGTGCAGGACGTGCGCGACCGCCCGCTGGAGCAGCAGCAGGCCGCCGACGAGAAGCACAAGAAGTTCGACGACGAGAAGTCGGAGTTCATGGGTTACTTGAAGCTGTGGCGCTGGATCGAGGAGGGGCGCGGCGTGCACGGCCATGCGCAGGCCCAGCAAGGCACAGACACCCACAAGCTCTCCAACCGCCAGCAGGAACAGCGCCTGCGCGATTCCTTCGTCAACCCGCGCCGGGTGCGTGAATGGCGCGACGTGCACACCCAGCTGCACACCGTGGTGGCCGAACACGCCTGGCGCCTCAACGGCAGCCCGGCCACCTACGAGCAGGTTCACCTGTCGATGCTGGCCGGCTTGCTGGGCAACATCGGCCTGAAGGCTGACGACGACGAGTGGTACCTCGGTGCGCGCGGCATTCGCTTCTGGCGTCACCCGGGCGCGCATCTGTCCAAGAAGCCGGGCCGCTGGCTGGTGGCGGCCGAGCTGGTCGAAACCACCCGGCTGTTCGGTCGCGGTCTGGCAGCCATCGAGCCGCAGTGGATCCCGGTCATCGCCGGCCATTTGCTGAAGAAGCAGCTGCTGGAGCCGCATTGGGAGAAGAAGGCTGCCGAGGTGGTGGCGCTGGAGCGCGCCACGCTGTACGGCATCGTGGTCTACAGCAACCGGCGCATCAACTACGGCAACGTCGATGCGGCCACGGCGCGCGAGATCTTCATCCGCGAGGCGCTGCTCAATGGCGAGTGGGAAACCCGCCTGCCGTTCCTGGCGCACAACCAGAAGATGGTGCGCCAGGTCGAGGAGCTGGAGCACAAGTCGCGGCGGCAGGACGTGCTGGTGGACGACACGCTGATCCACGCCTTCTACGACCAGCACCTGCCGGCCGACATCACCAGCGGCCAGGCCTGCGAGCGCTGGTACCGCCACGCAGTGAAGCAGCAGCCCAACCTGCTGATGCTCAACCGCGATGAGCTGATGCGGCACGAAGCCGCCGGCATCACCGGCACGGCCTTCCCGCGCACGGTGCGGTTGGGCGGGGTCGATTGCGCGGCCACCTACCTGCATGAGCCGGGCGATGCGAAGGACGGGGTCACCGTCAGCGTGCCCATCTACGCGCTCAACCAGGTGAACGACGAGCGCTGCGAATGGCTGGTGCCGGGCATGCTCGACGCCAAGGTGTTGGCGCTGGTCAAAAGCCTGTACCAGAAGCCGCGCACGCGGCTGGTGCCGCTGCCCGACTATGTGAGCGAGTTCGTGGCGCTGGCGCCGTTCGGCCAGGGCAGCCTGATGGACGCGCTGCTCAAGTCGGTGCGCGAACGCACTCAGCTTGCGGTGCAGCGCAATGACTTCAAGCTGGAGATGCTGCAACCGCACCTGTTCATGAACTTCCGCGTGGTCGACGAACACGGCCGCCAGCTCGGCATGGGCCGCAACCTGGCCACGCTGAAGGCCGAACTCGGCGGCCAGGCTCGCTCGGCGTTCCAGGCGCTGGCGGCGCTGAAGTTGCCAGCGTCCAACAAGGCGGAATCGACCGTGGCACCGACCCCGGCGGCGTCACCGCGGCAAACCCCATCGGCCGCGCCCTCGGTGCCCGCCGCCCGCCAGGCGCAGACCTACACCAGCTGGACCTTCGGCGAGCTGCCCGAGCTGATGGAACTGCAGAAAGGCGACCCGAAAAAGGGCGGCCAGACCCTGATCGGCTTCCCGGCCCTGATCGACCGCACCAGCCATGTCGAGATCGAGGTGTTCGACGAGCCTGATGTCGCCGCGCAGCAGCACCGTGCCGGCCTGCGGCGGCTGGTGGCGCTGGCCTTGAAGGAGCCGCTGAAGTACCTCGAGAAAAACATCCCCGACCTGCAGAAGATGTCGGTGGTCTTCATGCCGCTGGGCAGCGGCGACGAGCTGCGCCAGCAGGTGATCGACGTGGCGCTCGAACGCGCCTTCCTCGGCGACCCGCTGCCCACCGACGCGCAGCAGTTCCAGCGCCGCATCGACGAAGGCCGCGCGCGGCTGAACCTGATCGCGCAGGAGGTGGCGCGCCAGGCCGGCGTGGTGCTGGCCGACTACGGCACCGCCACGCGCAAGCTCAAGGACAGCAAGCCGCCCAAGGACGTGGCCGACGACGTCAGCGCCCAGCTCGGCCGCCTGATGCCCAAGCGCTTTCTGGCCGGCACCGACTGGGCTGCGCTGCAACACCTGCCGCGCTACCTGAAGGCCATCACACTGCGGCTCGACAAGCTGCGCGCCGACCCGGCCCGCGACGCTCAGCGCCTGGCCGAGCTGCGCCCGCTGGAGCAGCGCTACTGGCGCCGCGTGGCCGAAATGAAGGGCGCGCAGGACAGCCGGCTCAACGAGTACCGCTGGCTGCTGGAGGAGCTGCGCGTCAGCCTGTTCGCGCAGGAGCTGCGCACGCCGCAGCCGGTCA
>JBDTQF010000338.1:0-3780 GCA_039932275.1 Burkholderiales bacterium | reverse complement strand
GCAGCTCGAAGGCACCGAGAACCGCATCACCGTGGCGCGCAACCGCTACATCCAGGCGGTGCAGGCCTACAACCTGACGGTGCGCTCCTTCCCCAGCAACCTGACGGCCATGGTGATGGGCTACCAGCTCAAACCCAGCTTCACGGTGGCCGATGAAAAGGCCATCGCTACGCCGCCGAAGGTGGACTTCGGCAGCCCTGCCGCCGCGCCCGCGGCCTCGCGCTGATGTTGCTGATGCTGCGCCTGCCTCCGCCGCCGGGTTGGTTGCGGCGGCTGGGCATGCTGTGCGCGCTGCTGCTCCTGCTGGTCGGCGCTGCGGCGCTGGCCGCGGATGGGCCGTTGCCGGTGCCGCCGTTGCAGGCCCTGGTGACCGACCAGACCGGCACGCTGACCCCGGCGCAGCGCACCACTCTGGAAACGCGCCTGCGCGAATTCGAGGCCCGCAAGGGCAGCCAGCTGGCGGTGCTGCTGGTGGCGACGACGCAGCCCGAGGCGGTGGAGCAGTATTCGCTGCGCGTGGCGGAGCAATGGAAGCTCGGGCGCAAACAGGTCGATGACGGCGCGCTGCTGCTGGTGGCCAAGAACGACCGCGCGGTGCGCATCGAGGTGGGCTATGGCCTCGAAGGCGTGCTGGGCGATGCCGTCAGCAAGCGCCTGATCGACGAGGTCATCGTGCCTCGCTTCAAACAGGGCGACTACTACGGCGGGCTGGACGCGGCGACTGACCGGATCATCCGCCTGGTCGATGGCGAGGCCTTGCCGGCCCCCGCGGTGCAGCCCGGCGGCGCCGGCCAGCCGGACATCGGCGGCCTGGTGCCGGTGCTGCTGATGGTCGCCTTGGTTGCGGGCGGCGTGTTGCGCGCGGTGCTGGGCCGGCTGCCCGGCGCTGTGGTGACGGCCGGCGTAGCCGGGGTGATCGGGTGGTTCCTGGCCGGCACGCTGGCCCTTGCGCTGGTGGGTGCGCTGGTGGCTTTTTTCGTCACCTTGTTCGGCGGCGGCCTGGGCGCGCTGGGTGGCTGGACCCGCCAGGGCGGCGGCCATTACCGCGGTGGCGGTGGGTTCGGCGGCGGGGGCGGAGGTGGTTTCGGCGGCGGCGGGGGCGGCGGCTTTGGTGGCGGCGGTGCCTCGGGGCGCTGGTGAGCGCGATGGCGATGAAGTTGCGGCGACTCTTCAGGCACCTCGGCTTCGCGCCTTGGCGGGTGCGGCGCGCGTTTCCGCCGGCGGCGATGGCGCTGATCGCCGCGGCCTTCGGCGCGGGCGAGCAGGGCCATTCAGGCGAGATCCGGGTGGCGGTGGAGGGCGCGCTCGAACCGCTCGCGCTGCTGCGCGGGCAGACCGCGCACGAGCGGGCACTCGAAGTGTTCGCTCAGTTGCGGGTGTGGGACACCGCGTACAACAACGGTGTGCTGATCTATGTGCTGATGGCCGACCACGCGGTTGAGATCGTGGCTGACCGCGGCATCCATGGTCGCGCGGACGGCGCCACATGGCAGGGCATCTGCCGACAGGTGGAGGCGGCCTTCGCCCAGGGCGGCTACCCGCAGGGCATGGCGCTGGGCGTTGAGGCCGTGGCGAAGGTGCTGCTGCGCCATTTTGCGGGCGCGGGTGCGAACCCCGACGAGTTGCCCAATATCCCGGTACTGCTGTAAGCCGCGACCGAGCACCCCGCTGTTGCTGGCGCAGCGGCGGGGTGGGCTTGAAACGCGCTGGCCCTGCCCCACGTGGCAGGGATGGCGGCAACGGTCAATCCATTGTCAGGAAGCCTGACTCGAACTGATCTCAGCTACCTGGCGCGTGGGCAGGGCATCGGCGGCACAAATGTTCTGTGCGAGCTTGCCCTTCGGACCGTCTACGACTTCGAAGGACACGGCCGCGCCTTGCTTCAAGGTTCGGAACCCGTCCATCTGAATCGCTGAGAAATGTGCGAACACATCTTCACCCCCGCCTTCAGGCTCGATGAAACCGAACCCTTTGACGTCGTTGAACCACTTCACTGTGCCTTGTGTCACGGTACCCCTCCAATCCCTCGACTTTTGGGGGATTTTCAAGGTGCCCATATCTGACTGTCAAGCCGCAGCGCCGCATTGGCGATGAGGGAAGCCATGAGGGAACCAAACTGCGCGCGGTTCTTGCTGCTTCTTGACCAGAAGTGAATAGCTGGGCTCCGCAGTAGGCCGGGTGCCGTCGATAGAATGAATTCCATGCCGAGTGATCAACCGCAGCCACCGAGTACACCCGCGCCGCCAGGAGATGGGCAGGGCACGACCGTGGTCGAGCGCCAGGCCGCAAAGGTCGAGCCACCGCCTGCTTATCAAGTTGTGCTGCTGAACGACGATTACACACCGATGGAATTCGTCGTGATGGTGCTGCAGCAGTACTTCCATCGCGACATCGAGCAGGCGACCCAGATCATGTTGAAGATCCATCATGAAGGGCGGGGCATCTGCGGGGTGTACCCTCGCGATGTGGCCGCGACGAAGGTCGAGATGGTGTGTGCAGCTGCACGCCGCGCGGGTCATCCGCTGCAGTGCATTATGGAGGTCGCATGATTGCGCAAGAGTTAGAGGTCAGTCTCCACATGGCGTTTGTCGAGGCCCGGCAGCAGCGCCACGAGTTCATTACGGTGGAGCACCTGCTGCTCGCCCTGCTGGACAACCCGTCGGCGTCGGAGGTGCTCAAAGCCTGCGCCGCCAACATTGAAGATCTGCGCAAGAGTCTGGCGCAGTTCATCAAGGAAAACACGCCCACGGTGGGTGGCACTGAGGAGGTGGACACCCAGCCCACGCTCGGCTTCCAGCGCGTCATTCAGCGCGCCATCATGCATGTGCAGTCCACCGGCAACGGCAAGAAGGAAGTGACTGGCGCCAATGTGCTGGTGGCGATCTTCGGCGAGAAGGATTCGCACGCCGTCTACTACCTGCACCAGCAGGGTGTGACGCGCCTGGACGTGGTGAACTTCATCGCCCACGGGATCCGCAAGTCCGACCCGCCCGAGCCGGCCAAGTCGAACGAGGGCAATGCACCCGAAGGCGAGAAGGAAGAAGGCGATGGCAAGGGCTCGCCGCTTGACCAGTACACCCAGAACCTGAACCAGGCTGCCCGCGACGGGCGCATTGACCCGCTGATCGGCCGCGAGCACGAGGTCGAGCGGGTGGTGCAGATACTGTGTCGCCGCCGCAAGAACAACCCGCTGCTGGTGGGTGAGGCCGGCGTGGGCAAGACTGCCATTGCCGAGGGCCTGGCCTGGCGCATCACCCAGGGCGACGTGCCCGAGATCCTGGCCGATGCCAATGTCTATTCGCTCGACATGGGCGCGCTGCTGGCCGGCACCAAGTACCGCGGTGACTTCGAACAGCGCCTGAAGGCGGTGCTCAAGCAGCTGCGCGAGCAGCCCAGCTCGATCCTGTTCATCGACGAGATCCACACCCTGATCGGTGCCGGTGCGGCTTCGGGCGGCACGCTGGACGCCAGCAACCTGCTCAAGCCGGCGCTGAGTTCGGGTCAGATCAAGTGCATCGGCGCGACCACGTTCACCGAGTACCGCGGCATCTTCGAGAAAGATGCGGCGCTCTCCCGACGATTCCAGAAGGTCGATGTGGTTGAGCCGTCGGTCGAGCAGACGGTGGAGATCCTGAAGGGGCTGAAGTCGCGCTTCGAGGAACACCACGGCGTCAAGTACGCGCTGGGCGCCCTGCAGGCTGCGGCGGAGCTGTCGGCCAAGTACATCAACGACCGTCATCTGCCCGACAAGGCGATCGACGTGATCGACGAAGCCGGTGC
>JBDTQF010000337.1:0-3805 GCA_039932275.1 Burkholderiales bacterium | reverse complement strand
GTCCTGCATCAGCAGCATGCCGATCTCCAGCCACTGCTTCTGGCCGTGGCTCAACAACCCGGCGGTGCGCTGGGCCTCGGGCAGCAGATGGATCAGCGTCAGGATCTCGCCGATGCGGTCGAGCTGCATACCACTCAAGCGGTGGAACATGCTGGCGCGCACGCCACGGTCGGCTGAAAGCGCCAGCTCCAGGTTCTCGAACACCGACAGCTCTTCGTACACCGTCGGCTTCTGGAACTTGCGGCCGATGCCGATCTGCGCGATCTGGTTTTCGCGCAGGCGCAGCAGGTCGATGTTGGAACCGAAGTGCGCGGTGCCAGCGTCGGGCCGGGTCTTGCCGGTGATGACGTCCATCATCGTGGTCTTGCCCGCGCCATTGGGGCCGATGATGCAGCGCAGCTCGCCAACGTTGATGCTCAGGCTCAGCGCATTGAGCGCCTTGAAGCCATCGAAGCTCACCGTGATGGCATCGAGGTACAGCGCCACGCCGTGCGCAAAGTCGGGCTGGCCACCGTGCAGGATGCGGCCGTAGGCGGCGTTGCGGCCACCGGACTCGCTGCTGGACGACCCGGCCTTTTTCTCATGCTCTTCCTGCAAGTGCGTCAGGGATTGCATCAAATCGGGGGTCATCGCTTGCCCTCCTTCTTTGCGCGCAGCAAGCCGACGATGCCATTGGGCAGGAACAGCGTCACCGCGATGAACAGCGCCCCCAGGAAGTACAACCAGAACTCCGGGAACGCCATCGTGAACCAGCTCTTGGCGCCGTTGACGAAGAACGCGCCGACGATGGGGCCAATCAACGTGGCGCGCCCGCCCACCGCGGCCCAGATGGCGATCTCGATGCCCGCGGCCGGCGACATCTCGCTCGGGTTGATGATGCCCACCTGCGGCACATACAGCGCACCGGCCACGCCGCACATCGCGGCCGACAGCGTCCAGATGCTGAGCTTGTACCAAAGTGGGTTGTAGCCGGTGAACATGACGCGGCTTTCGGCATCGCGGATGGCCTGCAGCACCCGCCCGTACTTGCTGTTGACCAGCCAGCGCGCCATCAGGAAGAAGCCGATCAGCACCAGCACGGTCAGCACGAACAGCACCATGCGGGTGGACGGCTGCGCAATCGGGATGTCGAGGATGCGCTTGAAGTCGGTGAAGCCGTTGTTGCCGCCGAAGCCGGTCTCGTTGCGGAAGAACAGCAGCATCGCGGCAAACGTCATCGCCTGCGTGATGATGGAGAAGTACACGCCCTTGATGCGCGAGCGAAACGCGAAGTAGCCGAACACGAAGGCCAGCAGCGCCGGCACCGCCACCACCAGGATGGCCTGCGCAATGAAGGAGTCACTCAGCGCCCAATGCCACGGGAACGTCTTCCAGTTGAGGAACACCATGAAGTCCGGCATGGGCAGGCGGTACTGGCCGTCGCTGCCGATCTGGCGCATCAGGTACATGCCCATCGCATAACCGCCCAACGCGAAGAACAGGCCGTGGCCCAGCGACAGGATGCCGGTGTAACCCCAGATCAGATCCATCGCCAACGCGCAGATGGCATAGCACATGATCTTGCCCAGCAGCGCGACATAGAAGTCGCTCAGGTGCAGGGCGCTGCCGGCCGGCACCAGCAGGTTCAGCACCGGCGCCAGCACGGCGATCACCAGCGTGGCGATCAGCACACCGCTCCAGCCCTTGGGGCCGAGCAGCAGGCCGCGCTTGGGTGCGGGTACAGCGGGAGAAGAGGTCATCGTTGCGGTGTTCATGTCATCAGGTTTCGGCGCTGCGGCCCTTCATGGCGAAGAGACCTTGCGGACGCTTCTGGATGAAGCCGACGATCAGCACCAGCACCATGATCTTGGCCAGCACCGCGCCCGACCAGCCCTCCAAGATCTTGTTGATGATGCCCAGCCCCAGCGCCGCATACACCGTGCCGGCCAGCTGGCCGACGCCGCCGGTGACCACCACCATGAAGGCATCGACGATGTAGCTCTGGCCCAGGTCGGGCCCCACGTTGCCCACCTGGCTGAGTGCGCAGCCGGCCAGCCCGGCGATGCCCGCACCCAGCGAGAAGGCATAGGTGTCGACCTTGGCGGTGTTGACGCCGGTGCACGAGGCCATGCGGCGGTTCTGCGTCACGCCACGCACAAACAGGCCCAGCCGGGTGCGGGCGATCAGCAGCGCCACGCCCACCAGCACCAGGGCCGCGAAGGCAATGATGGCAATGCGGTTGAACGGCAACGTCAGGTTGCCCAGCACCGCGACGCCGCCCGACAGCCAGCCGGGGTTCTCGACCTGCACGTTCTGCGCACCGAACAGCGAGCGCACGCCCTGCATCAGCATCAGGCTGATGCCCCAGGTGGCCAGCAGCGTCTCCAGCGGACGACCGTACAGCCAGCGGATCACCGCGCGCTCCAGCACCGCGCCCACCAGCGCGGCGGCCAGGAACGAGGCCGGAATGGCCGCCAACACGTACCAGTCGAAGGCGCCCGGCAGGTACTGGCGAAACACGTTCTGCACCACGTAGGTGGCGTAGGCGCCGATCATCATCAGCTCGCCATGGGCCATGTTGATCACGCCCATCAACCCGTAGGTGATGGCCAGGCCCAGCGCCACCAGCAGCAGGATGGAGCCCAGGCTCACGCCGGTGAACAGCATGCCCAGCCGCTCGCCCCAGGCCAGCCGGCCTTCCAGCTTGCCCAGCGCGGTGAGCAGCGCACCGCGCACTTCGGCATCGTCTTCGACACCGGGCGCCAAGCGCTCCTGCAGCAGGCTCTTGACGGCGGGCTCGCCGCTGGCGGCCAGCAGCTTGGCAGCTTCCAGGCGCTTGGCCTTGTCGCTGCTCGACACCAGGATGGTGGCGCGCATGGCTTCCAGCCGCGCCTTCATTGATGGGTCGGATTCGATCTGGTAGGCCTTGTCGATCAGCGGCAGCTGCGCTTCGCTGAGCTGCTGCTTGGCCAGCTCGGCCAGCGCCAGCCGGCGCGTGGCCGCGTCGGTGGACACCAGCCGCAACGCGCCCTGCGCCGCTTCCAGCGCACCGCGCATGCGGTTCGGGTTGACCACATCTTCTGCATCGTCGGGCAACGTGGCGACCTTGTCGGTGCCGGCAAGCGTGGTCTTGCCACCCTGCACCAGGTAGGCCTTGCCACCCGCGACCTTCACCTCGTCACCCAGCAGCGCCTGCACGAACGGCCCCAGCGCCGCATCAGCCGCCGCTGCGGCCTCGTTCAACGCCGCGATGCGCTCATCGGTCTCGCCGCTGGCGATCTTGAAGGCGGCTTCGGGTGTGAGCGCCTGAACTGACCACGGCAGAAACAATGCAAGGCAAAAGATCAGTCGAAGCACGAGGCACTTTCACGTGAAAGAAAGGGCGGACCAGGCGAAGCCCGTCCGCCCCATTCCAGCGGATGCCGTGGATCCGGCTTGGCCGGTCCACTGGCATCTCCCCCAAGTCCTCGAAGAGGACCTCCGGTCCTCGGGGGAGCGGCGTAAGCCGCAACGGGGGGTTACTGCTTACTTCTTTTCGGGTTCGTCTTTCTTGCCCTTGTTCTCGGGGATGTACGGGCTCCAAGGCTGGGCCTTGACCGGGCCGGGCGTCTTCCACACCACGTTGAACTGACCGTCGGCCTTGATTTCACCGATGAACACCGGCTTGTGCAGGTGATGGTTCTTCGGGTCCATCGTCGAGGTGAAGCCACCCGGCGCCTTGAAGGTCTGGCCGGCCATTGCGGCGATGACCTTGTCGGTGTCGGTGCTCTTGGCCTTCTTGACCGCCTGCGCCCACATGTTGATGCCGATGTAGGTGGCTTCCATC
>JBDTQF010000336.1:0-3811 GCA_039932275.1 Burkholderiales bacterium | reverse complement strand
GCGACTATGCCGAAGCCGCGCTGGCCAGTGGCCAGGTGATGGATGCGCGCACGCGGCTGCGTGAGTTCTATGCGCGGCATCCTTCCACCGACGTGCTCAATGCGCTGCTGCGGCTGGAGGCCGATCCGGACGAATGCCGCCGGCTGTTGAAAGCTCATCTGCAGCAGCATCCCAGCCTGGAGGCGGGCCTGGGCCTGCTGCGCCTGCTGGGTACGCAGGCACCCGAGGCGGGCGAGGCCGCGGCCGTACAGGCGAGCATGGCCACGGCGGTGCGGCCTTTGCAGCGGTATCGCTGTGCGGCCTGCGGCTTCGAGGCCCAGCACTATTTCTGGCAATGCCCCGGCTGCCACGGCTGGGACACCTACCCGCCGCGGCGTCTACAAGATCAATGAGCTTCGTGTGATGACCCAGCCTGCCTCCTCTGTGCCGTTGATCAGCCGCGAGCGCCTGGCCCAGGCCCGTGTGCTGGTGGTGGGCGATGCCATGCTCGACCGCTACTGGTTCGGCGCGGTGGACCGCATCTCACCCGAAGCGCCCGTGCCGGTGGTGCGCGTCACCCGCGAGGAAGAACGGCTGGGCGGCGCGGCCAACGTGGCGCTCAATGTCAAGACGCTGGGAGCGCAATGCACGCTGCTCACCGTGGTGGGCGATGACGAACCCGCACGCAAGCTGCGCCAGCTGCTCGAGCGCGAAGGGGTGACCACGGTGCTGGGCAGCGACCCGCAGCTGTACACCATCGTCAAGCTGCGGGTGATCGGGCGCTCGCAGCAGCTCATCCGCATCGACTTCGAGAACCAGCCCGACCATGAGGTGCTGCAGTCGATGCTGGCCGACTACGAGCGGGTGCTGGCCGGGCATGATGCGGTGCTGTTCTCCGACTACGGCAAGGGCGGCCTCACGCACATCCCGCGCATGATCGAGCTGGCGCGCGCTGCCGGTAAGCCGGTGCTGATCGACCCCAAGGGCAGCGACTACAGCCGTTACAAAGGGGCCACCACCATCACGCCGAACCGCGCGGAGCTGGCGCAGGTGGTGGGTCAGTGGTCCAGCGAAGCCGACCTGCATCGCCGGGCCCATGCCCTGCGCCATGAATTGGGGCTGGAAGGGCTGCTGCTGACTCGCTCGGAAGAAGGCATGTCGCTGTTCGACGAGGCCTGCGGCGTGCCTGGCCACGCGCAGGTGCCCGCGCAGGCCCGCGAGGTGTTCGACGTGACGGGCGCGGGTGATACGGTGATTGCCACCATGGCTGCCTTGCTGGCCAGCGGGTTGACGTTGCGCGAGGCAATGCCGGTGGCCAACCGGGCTGGGGGCATCGTCGTGGGCAAGTTCGGTACGGCAGGCGTGCAGTTCGACGAGTTGTTTGGAGAGCAGTGATGAAGGACAGCCTGAGGGTCGTTGTCACCGGGGCAGCCGGCATGATCGGCAGCAACCTGGTGCACGCGCTCAACCGATCGGGCGCCGAGGTCATCGCCGTCGATGACCTCACCGACGGGACCAAGTACCGCAACTTGCTGGGCACCACGCTGGCCGACTACTTCGATCGGGGCGAGTTCTACACGCTGTTCGCTGCGGAGAAGCTCGGCGAGATCGACGCCATCCTGCACGAAGGCGCTTGCTCCGACACGATGGAGCACAACGGCCAGTACATGCTGGACAACAACTACCGTTGTTCGAAGACGCTGCTGGATGCCTGCCTGGCGCAGGGCACCCGGCTGCTGTACGCCAGCTCAGCGGCCACCTACGGCGGCAGCGAGACCTTCCGTGAGGAGCCAGCGTTTGAGCAGCCGCTCAACGTGTATGGCTATTCCAAGCTGTTGTTCGACCAGGTGGTGCGGCGCTATTTGCCCACCGCGAGCACCCAGGTGGCGGGCTTCCGGTACTTCAACGTCTACGGCCCGCGGGAGCAACACAAGGGGCGGATGGCCTCGGTGGCGTTCCACCACTTCAACCAGTTCCGTGCGACCGGGCAGGTGAACCTGTTCGGCGAGTACAACGGCTATGCGCCGGGCATGCAGAACCGGGACTTTGTCTTCGTGGACGATGTGGTGGCGGTGAACCTGTGGTTCCTGCAGCATCCGCAGGCCAGCGGCATCTTCAACCTAGGCAGTGGGCGGGCGCAGCCATTCAACGATGTCGCGCACGCCACGGTCAATGCCTGCCGCGCGTTGCAGGGCCAATCTGCGTTGAGTCTGGCGGATCAGGTGGCGCAGGGCCTGGTGCGGTACATCGACTTCCCTGATGCCCTGAAAGGCAAGTACCAGTGCCACACCGAGGCCGATCTGGCGCAGTTGCGGGCGGTGGGCTGCGATCATGCCTTTGTCAACGTAGCCACCGGCGTGGCGCACTACGTCGATTGGTTGGCGGCTCAGCAGGCGCCTTGACCAGCCCGTGATCCGCGACGCCTAGGGTTAGTCCCGGCGTCTCTTCTCTTTTGTGCGCGAATGGCTGTGGATAGAGTGATTTTGCGCGGGTGCCGCTTGCTCGACGTCCCGTGCTCGTCTGATATCAACAACTGTCCAAAGGAGAGGAAGATATGAACGTCAAGCATTTCGTGCGAGGGTTGGTTGGTCTGGTGGCGGCACTGTGCGCAGCGCTGAGCTTCGCCGCAGTGGATGTGAACAAGGCCGCGCAGGCGGACCTCGAGACGATCAAGGGCATTGGGCCGGGCTTGTCCGGCAAGATCCTCGTGGAGCGCAAGAAAAATCCGTTCAAGGACTGGAGCGACCTCATCGAGCGGGTCGGTGGTGTGGGCGCTGGCAATGCGGCGAAGTTCTCATCCGCCGGGTTGACCGTCAATGGAGCTTTGTTCTCCGGCGCCGCCCCGGCGAAGGTCACTGATTCACCCAAAAAAACCAAGGGCGACAAGCCCGCTGTGGCGGATGGGAGCGAGGCCAAGGCCGCCAAGAAGTAGTCTGTTGGTCAGGGCGCGTGCCAGTGCGCGCCGCTCCTGCAACACCCCGCTCATGCGGGGTGTTTGCGTTTGCCGTCGAGTAGGGCGCAGGTGAAAACAAGGATGTCGTCGCAGGATCAATGAGGTGAGTTCTCTCGCAATGAAGAGAGGTGGCGCCAACGAACACAAGCCGATTGACCGGCTGCACCTTGAAATCTGTACTTCGATTCCTATAATCTGCTGGTTAGCACTCGTGTGAAGCGAGTGCTAGTGGTCCCCGAAAGAGTGGGATCTAGCTTGTGAGTGTGCACTTGCTGTCGCGCTTACTCCCTCTGATTCAAGCTCTGACTCCAAGGAGATGGAATGAAACTGCGTCCTCTGCACGATCGCGTGATCGTCAAGCGTCTCGAACAAGAAACCAAGACTGCCTCCGGCATCGTGATCCCCGACAACGCCGCTGAAAAGCCTGACCAAGGCGAAGTGCTGGCCGTGGGCCCGGGCAAGCGCAACGACAAAGGCGACTTTGTGGCCCTGAACATCAAGGTGGGCGACCGCGTGCTGTTCGGCAAGTACAGCGGCCAGACCGTCAAGGTCGATGGCGACGAGTTGCTCGTCATGCGCGAAGAAGACCTCTTTGCCGTCGTCGAGAAGTAATTTCTCGCGCCGCGCTCTGCATCCCACGAACTGAATTTTCGGAGAAATACACATGGCATCTAAAGACGTCATTTTTGGCGCTGACGCACGTCAACGCATGGTTGAAGGCGTGAACATTCTGGCCAACGCGGTCAAGGTCACCCTGGGCCCCAAGGGCCGCAACGTCGTTCTCGAGCGCTCTTTCGGCGCCCCCACCGTGACCAAGGACGGTGTGTCCGTGGCCAAGGAAATCGAGCTCAAGGACAAGCTGCAGAACATGGGCGCGCA
>JBDTQF010000335.1:0-3824 GCA_039932275.1 Burkholderiales bacterium | reverse complement strand
CGTGGACAGCGGGTAGTAAACCATCGGCTTGTCGTACACCGGCAGCAGTTGCTTGCTCAGCGCCAGCGTGGCGGGATGCAGCCGGGTGCCGGAGCCGCCGGCGAGGATGATGCCTTTGCGTTGCATGGGTGCCTTCTTCAAGAATTTCAACGACCAGCCACTTCGGTGAGCATGCGCTCCACCCCGACGGACCAGTGCGGCAGATGCAGGCCGAACGTCTCGCACAGCTTGCGGGTTTCGAGCCGCGAGTTCAGTGGCCGCTGAGCCGGCGTGGGGTATTCGCGCGTTGGTACAGGCCGTACCGCATCAGGCGCCACCTTCACCGGCAGACCAGCGGACCGGGCCCATTCGATGACGTGGCGGGCATAACCATGCCAGCTGGTTTCGCCGCTGGCCACGCAGTGGTAGGTGCCGGTGACTTCCGGCTGTGCCTGCGCACGCCGCAGCGCGTGGGCCGTGATGTCGGCCAGCAGGTCAGCCCCGGTGGGCGCGCCGATCTGGTCGGCGATCACCTTGAGTTCGTCCTTGTCAGCAGCCAGGCGCAGCATCGTTTTGGCGAAGTTGCTGCCGCGCGCGGCATAAACCCAACTGGTACGCAGGATGAGGTGCCGGCAGCCGCTGGCGCGGATGGCCTGCTCGCCCTCGAGCTTGGTCTGGCCGTAGACGCTCAAGGGCGTGGTGGCCGCGTCTTCTGTGCGTGCGGTGTCGCCGGAGCCATCGAAGACATAGTCGGTGCTGTAGTGAACCAGCCAGGCCCCCAACGCTGCCGCCTCGGCGGCCAGCACACCGGGCGCGGTGGCGTTGATCAGCCGCGCCAGATCGGGCTCGCTTTCGGCCTTGTCGACCGCGGTGTGTGCGGCGGCATTGACGATGATGTTCGGCTGCAGCGCGCGCAGCATGGGCGCGAGCGCCTCGGGCCGGGTGAAGTCGGCCTGCCACGGCCCTGCACTGTCATGGTCAAGCGCGACCAGTTCACCCAGCGGCGCCAAGGCGCGCTGCAACTCCCAGCCGACCTGACCGTTCTTGCCCAGCAATAGCACTTTCATGCCGGAGCTGCCGCAGCGGTACGTTCGCCGTAATTGGCCTGCACCCAGTCGCGGTAAGCACCGCTCTGAACGCGCGCCACCCAGTCTTCATGTTCGAGGTACCACTGGACGGTCTTGCGGATACCGCTCTCGAAGGTCTCGGCCGGGCGCCAGCCCAGCTCGCGCTCGACCTTGCGGGCGTCGATGGCGTAGCGTCGGTCATGCCCTGGCCGGTCTTTCACATAGGTGATGAGCCGCTGGTAGGGCCCCGCCGGGTCGGGCCGCAGTTCGTCGAGCAAGGCACACACGGTGTGGACGATCTCGACGTTCGGCTTCTCGTTCCAGCCACCAATGTTGTAGGTCTCGCCCAGCCGCCCACCCGCCAGCGCGGCGCGGATGGCAGTGCAGTGGTCCTTCACATACAGCCAGTCGCGAACCTGCTGGCCGTCGCCGTAGATCGGCAAGGGCTTGCCGGCGAGGGCGTTGACGATCATCAGGGGAATGAGCTTCTCGGGAAAGTGGAACGGACCGTAGTTGTTGGAACAGTTGGTTGTCACCACCGGCAGGCCGTAGGTGTGGTGCCAGGCGCGCACAAGATGGTCGCTCGCTGCCTTGCTGGCCGAATACGGGCTGTTGGGCTCGAACGCATGGGTCTCGGTGAAGGGCGCGTCGCCGGGGCCCAAGGAGCCGTAGACCTCGTCGGTCGAGACATGATGAAAGCGGAAGGCAGCACGCTCGGCCTCCGGCAGGGCAGCCCAGTAATTGCGCGCCGCTTCGAGCAGCGTGAAGGTGCCATCGACGTTGGTGCGCATGAATGCGCCTGGACCCAGGATCGACCGGTCCACATGGCTCTCGGCCGCGAAATGCACGATGGCGCGGGGGCGATGCTGCTGCAACAACCGGTCCATCAGGGCGCGGTCACCGATGTCGCCCTGCGCGAAATGATGCAGCGGGTTGCCCTGCAACGACGCCAAGTTTTCGAGGTTGCCCGCATAGGTCAGGACGTCGAGGTTCACCACGGCTTCGCCGGTGGCCTCGATCCAGTCGAGCACAAAGTTGCTGCCGATGAAGCCGGCGCCGCCAGTCACAAGAATCATGTGTTCATTGTCCTTGAAGAGATTCGTATCAACTGAAACCGGAGATTCTGCGAGCGCAACGGTCAGGGATAACGCGCAACACTGTCCAGTGCGGTAGGATTTTGCGGCTCAGGGAAAGAAAACCGCAAATTGAACCGCCGGGCGAAGCTGGACTTCGTTACTAGCGGACATTCTGCGAACGAGTGATTGTGGGACGCTGCGCGACGTGATATCTGCACTTCGCGATTGGCTTCAACTCGATCAAATCGGGGTTCCACGCTGTCAGCAGGGCGCAAAGCATCCATACCATGATCTATCTCCTCCTCTCGTTCGGCGTTGCGTTCCTCGCGACGCTGGTGGTGGTGCGCTCATCCGCGCGGCATGCCCACTTGTCCGGTGACACCCAAACCGATCAGCCGCAGAAGTTTCACGCCCATGTGGTTCCGCGGGTCGGCGGCATCGGCATCGTGGTCGGCATCGTGGCCGCACTCTTCGCCACCGCACTGACCGGCTACCGGGAGTGGCCCCTCATGGCCACCTTGATGGGCTGCGCCGCGGTGGTCTTCATAGCCGGCTTGGTCGAAGACTTCACCAAGCGGGTGACACCCAGACAGCGGCTGCTGGCCGCGGTGCTGGCCGCTGCCCTCGCAGGCTGGTTGATCGACGCGCTGATCACCCGCTCTGACGTCCCCGGCCTCGACGCCCTGCTCACGCTGGCGGGCGTCCCTTTGCTCCTGACGGTGTTCGCGGTGGCCGGCGTGGCCAATTCGGTGAACATCATCGACGGCTTCAACGGCTTGGCCTCGATGTGCGTGGTCATCATGCTGGCTGCGTTGGGGTATGTGGCCCACCAGGTCGGCGACGCCACCATCATGCAATGTGCCCTGATCGCCCTCGGCGCCGTGCTGGGCTTTTTCGTCTGGAACTACCCACTGGGCAAGCTGTTCCTGGGCGACGGCGGCGCTTACTTCTTGGGCTTCTGGGTGGCCGAACTAGGGGTGCTGCTGGTGCATCGCAATGCCTCTGTCTCGCCGCTGTTCCCCCTGCTGCTGTGCGCCTACCCGATCTTCGAAACCGTGTTCACCATGTACCGCCGCAAGGTGCTGCGCGGGCGCCCGGTGGGCCAACCGGATGCCTCGCACCTGCACAGCCTGATCTACCGCCGGCTGATGCGCTGGGCTGTCGGCAAGCGCGACGCCGCCAACATGCTGCGGCGCAACTCGATGACCTCGCCCTACCTGTGGGCGCTGTGTTCACTCTCGGCCATCCCCGCCGTGCTGTGGTGGGACAGCAGTGAAACGCTGGGCTGGTGTCTGGGTGGTTTCTGCGTGGTGTACCTGGCGCTCTACCGCGCAATCGTCCGCTTCCGCACACCGCGCGTGCTGGTGCGCAAAGGCCAGCACTGGGCGGTGCCGGTGGTGCCGCAGGAGTCGGTGGGTTGACCCCTCCGTGCCCGGTTTTGCAGACCGCGGGATAATCCCTCGGTGAATTCCACTATTTCCCCCCCCACGTCAGCCGAGGACAACCCGGCACCCACCGAGGCGGAAATCGCCGCCACCCGCTTCGCCAGCCTCGATCTGGACGCCAAGCTGCTGCGGGCCGTCGAAGGCGCCGGCTACACGACGATGACGCCCATCCAGGCCAAGGCGATCCCCATCGTTTTGGCCGGGCGCGACGTGATGGGCGCCGCCCAGACCGGCACCGGCAAGACCGCCGCGTTTTC
>JBDTQF010000334.1:0-3885 GCA_039932275.1 Burkholderiales bacterium | reverse complement strand
TCGGCCATGCGGTGCACTTCGTCGCGCTTCTTCATCGCGCCGCCGCGGCCTTCGAAGGCTTCCAGCAGCTCATTGGCCAGACGCTGGGCCATCGACTTTTCGCTGCGCTTGCGCGCTGATTCCTTGAGCCAGCGCATGGCCAGGGCCATCCGGCGCACGGGGCGAACTTCCACGGGAACTTGGTAGTTCGCACCGCCGACGCGGCGGGACTTGACTTCGACCATGGGCTTGACGTTGTTCAGCGCGGTGATGAAGATTTCCAGCGGGTCCTTGCCGGCCTTCTTCTCCACCTGCTCGAGCGCACCGTAGATGATGCGTTCAGCGACGGCCTTCTTGCCCGATTCCATGATGACGTTCATGAACTTGGACAGATCGATCGATCCGAACTTCGGGTCCGGCAGGATCTCGCGCTTGGGTACTTCGCGACGACGTGGCATTTCAATTCCTTTCAGTGCTTCAGTTGGTGCCGGCAGCTTGCCTGCACCGCGGATTCCACAACCCGAACCGCCGGGCGGGAGATCCACTTACTCGGTGGCCACCGACAAGGTGCCACCGCCTTTTGCGCCACCGCGCCAGCTTGCCGCTCGCGGGTGACGACCTTGTGACCTGGCTCAGGCCTTCTTCGGACGCTTCGCGCCGTATTTCGAGCGCGATTGCTTGCGGTCCTTGACGCCTTGCAGATCCAGCGAGCCGCGCACGATGTGGTAACGCACGCCCGGGAGATCCTTCACCCGGCCGCCGCGCACCAGCACCACGCTGTGCTCCTGGAGGTTGTGACCTTCACCGCCGATGTACGAGATGATCTCGAAACCGTTGGTCAGGCGCACCTTGGCCACTTTGCGAAGCGCCGAGTTCGGCTTCTTCGGGGTGGTGGTGTAAACGCGGGTGCAAACCCCGCGGCGCTGCGGGCAGTTCTGCATCGCAGGCGACTTGGACTTCGTGACCTCGGCCTGGCGGCCTTGGCGCACGAGTTGGTTGATCGTGGGCATGTAACTTGTTCCCGTGTGAAGTTACGACAATGGAAAGCGGATTTCCCGGCCCAGCCGTGCATGGGGGCAAAGCTTTACGGAAAAGCCCGCGAGTATAACCGTACGCGTGTCATTTGCGCCCGGATTCGGTCACCCGGGAGCGTCGGCGGCCGGGACTATGCGCCCGGTGCGCTCTGGAACTCCCTGCCGGAATGCTCGCGCATCGAATGGAACTGGATCTTTGGCGCGCGCTCCTGCGCCACCCGCAGGTCGGAGCTGTACTGCACCAGGAAAGCTGGCGCGCCGACCACGTCGTGGGCGATGCGCATCTGTTCGGCGTCGATGAAGCGCTTGAGTTCGGCCTCGTCCTCGCTGGTGATCCAACGCGCGATGGTGAAGCGGCAGGGCTCCAGCCGGGCGGCCACGCCGTACTCGCTTTTCAGCCGGTGCAGCACCACCTCGAACTGCAGTTGGCCGATGGCGCCCAGCATCAGCGAACCACCCACGGCGGGCGTGAACACCTGGATCGCGCCTTCCTCACCCAGCTGCTGCAGGCCCTGGCGCAGCTGCTTGCTGCGCAGCGGGTCGTTGATCTCGACGTTGCGGAAGCTCTCCGGCGCGAAGAAGGGCAACCCGGTGAAGGTGAGCGTCTCGCCTTCGGTCAGCGTGTCGCCCAGTTGCAGCGTGCCGTGGTTGGGAATGCCGATGATGTCGCCGGCCACCGCCTCGTCCACCAGCTCCCGCCGCTGCGACAGGAAGCTCACCACCGTCTGCGGCCGGATGTCCTTGCCGCTGCGCACCACCTTCAGCCGCATGCCGCGGTTGAAGCGGCCCGAGCTGACGCGCACGAAGGCGATGCGGTCGCGGTGCGCCGGGTCCATGTTGGCCTGCACCTTGAACACCACGCCGGTGAATTTGTCTTCGGTGGGCTCGACGGTGCGCTGCTGCGCCTGGCGCGGGCCGGGCGGCGGCGCCAGCGCCACCAGGGCGTCCAGCACCTCCTGGACGCCGAAGTTGTTCACCGCCGAGCCGAAGAACAGCGGCGACTGCTCGCCGGCCAGGAAGGCCGCGCGGTCCAGCGGCGGCGTGGCGTCGCGCAGCAGCGCCAGCTCGCCGGCAGCGTTGTCGTAGTCGGTGCCGAAGCGCTGGTGCAGCACCGGGTTGGCCAGCCCGTCGACGATGTCGTCGGCATCACCGAGCTTGTCGGCTCCGGCGCGGAACACCCGCATGCGGTCGTGCTGGATGTCCATCACGCCGCGGAAGCTCTTGCCCATGCCCACCGGCCAGGTCATCGGCACCAGGCTCATGCCCAGGGTCTGCTCTATCTCGTCCATCAGCTCCAGCGGCTGCTTCACTTCCCGGTCCATCTTGTTGACGAAGGTGAGGATGGGCGTGTTGCGGGCGCGGCAGACCTTCAGCAGCCGCAGCGTCTGTTCTTCAACGCCGTTGGCGGCGTCCACCACCATCAGCGCCGCGTCCACCGCGGTGAGCACGCGGTAGGTGTCCTCCGAAAAGTCCTGGTGGCCCGGGGTGTCGAGCAGGTTGATGACGCAGTCGCCGTATTCCATCTGCATCACCGAGCTGGCCACCGAGATGCCGCGCTGCTTCTCGATCTCCATCCAGTCCGAGGTCGCATGCCGGCTGGCCTTGCGGGCCTTCACCGAGCCGGCGATCTGGATCGCGCCGGAGAACAGCAGCAGCTTCTCTGTCAACGTGGTCTTGCCGGCGTCCGGGTGGGAAATGATGGCGAAGGTGCGGCGGCGCTGGATCTCGCGGTCAAGCGCGGAGGCGGGCGCGGCGGCGGCAGGTTCGGTGCTCATGGGCGGGTCAAGGCGGGCGAGGCAGGGCAGGCAAGGCGGTCGGCGGGTAACCCGCCATTGTCGCCGGCTGCGCTACGGTGCGGCCCATGATGCAAGCCACCACGGTCCAGCTGGTCGGCGCCGCGTTGTTCGCGCTGGTGGCTGGCGCGGTCACCGGCGGCGGGCTGACGGTGATCGCCAACGCGCCGAATCCGGCCGGTGTGGCCATCCTGCGCTGCCGCTTCGCCGACGAACGCATCCACCCGCTCGGGCTATTGGCCGCCGCGGCGCTGCCAACCCTGGTGGCGGCGCTGGCCTTTCGGTTGCTCTAGTCTGCCTTGCGGCTGGCCGTGCCGTCAGCCGGTGCAGGTGCCGTGGCTTGCAGACCCCGCAACTGAGCCTTCGCCAGCGTGCCGTAGAGCGGGCGGCCGAGTAGGCGCGAGACGCCGCTGGCCACCAACGCGCAGGCCATCAGGCTCAGCACCATGGCGTGGCCGTCGATCATCTCCATCACGATAATGAAGGCCGTCAGCGGCGCCTGCGTCACGGCGGCGAGAAAGCCGACCATGCCCAGCGCGATGAGCGTGGGCGCATGCGGGTACTGGGTCAGCTGGGCCAGGTCGTTGCCCAGACCCGCGCCGATGGCCAGGCTGGGCGCGAAGATGCCGCCCGGCACACCCGACCAGGCGGTCAGCCACGTGGCGAAAAATTTGAGCGGGACGTACAGCGCCGGGCCCGGTTCGGCTCCTTCGATCATCGCTCGGGTGGGGCCGTAGCCGCTGCCGAACGTGGTGCCACCGCTGACCACGCCGATCACCGCCACCACGAGACCGCAGCCGGCCGCGAAGAGCACCGGCCGGCGTGCCCGCCAGCTGCTGGCGCGGTCGGCGGCCGTGCCGGTGAGTGAAGCCACCAGCAGCCGAGAGAACAGTCCGCCCGCCAGGCCGCTGCACAGTGCGACCAGCAACCCTGGCAGCAGCAGCGACCAGCCTAGCGTCGGCACATGCAGGATGCCGAAGTAAGTGGCATTGCCGTAGACCGAGACCGACATCAGCCCCGCGATCACGATGGCGGCCACGATCAGGCCGCTGCTGCGCTGTTCCGGTGTGCGGGACAGC
>JBDTQF010000333.1:0-3903 GCA_039932275.1 Burkholderiales bacterium | reverse complement strand
TGCCCGAATTGCGGCGGCGTGGTGAAGGAGAACTACCGGCGCTACACCTGCACCGGCAAGGTGGGCCTGGCCGGTGCCGGGCCGTCCCAAGCCGGCCGGACCCCCCCGGGGGGCGGGGCCGCGTCAGCGGCACCTGGGGGCTCTGATTCCGAGGGCTGCGGGTTCTCGATCACCAAGATCCCCGCTGGCCGGGCCTTCGAAACAGCCGAGGCCGACGCCTTCCTGGCGAACAAGCAGATCGGCCCGCTCGAAGGCTTCCGCTCCAAGGCCGGCTGGCCCTTCACCGCCGAGTTGAAGCTGGCCTTCGACGACGAGATCAAGAACTGGAAACTCGAGTTTGACTTCGGCGAAGACGCCAAGAAGGCCGAAGGCGACGGCGAACCGGTGGATTTCGGCGACCAGGAGCCGCTGGGCGTGTGTCCGAAGTGCAAGGGCCGTGTCTTCGAGCACGGCGCCAACTACCTCTGCGAGCATGCCGTCGGCACGCCGCAGACCTGCGACTTCAAGAGCGGCAAGATCATCCTGCAGCAGCCTGTGCCGAGCGAGGAGATGGTCAAGCTGCTCAAGACCGGCAAGACCAGCCTGCTGGAGAACTTCGTCTCCAACAAGACCCGCCGCAAGTTCAAGGCCTTCCTGGCCTGGGACGACAAACAGGGCAAGGTCGCCTTCGAGTTCGAGCCGCGCGCGGCCCGGCCGGCGGCGAAGAAGGGTGTTGCAAAGAAGGCAGCGGCGTAGGTCAGCGGGACCTTCTGTCCATACAGGACCGCACGGGTTTGGATTGTGTTGTCATACAATGACATACAGTCCATCGTTCCGGGTGAAGGAGGCCAGCCATGCGCGTCAATGCACGCTTCGAAGGTGAGAGCGAACGTCAGATGGAATTCCTCACCCAGGCCACGGGCCTGGGCGTGACGGAGGTGCTCAAAGCCAGCGTGACCCATTACTTCGCTCTGCTGCGCGGCCAACACAAGCCGCGGCTCGCGCATCTGCGGCCATTGATCGGCACCCAGGGGAGTGGCCGCAGCGACGTGGCCTCACGCACCAAGGAAGTCCTGGCCGAGGGTTTCGGGCGGTCGAAAACACCGGAGCCTGCTGCCAAGGCGAAAGACAAGGCGCCCCTGCGCAAGCGCGGCGCATGATCCTCGTTGACACCGGCTTCTTGTACGCGCTGCTGGATCGCGACGATGCCTGGCATGCGCGGGCAGTCGCCGCGTGCGACGCGATCGACGAAGCCTGGGTCACCACCTGGCCGGTGCTGACCGAAGCGGTCTACCTGCTCACGCGGACCCTGGGTACAGCTCAGGCGCAGGCGCTGATGCGGGAGGTGGGCGACGGTGAAATCACCGTCTGGAACCCACCCATCGAGGCAGTCCAGCGCCTGCCGGTGCTGATGAAGCGCTATGCCGATCCGCCGATGGATCTGGCCGATGCCTCACTGGTGGTGTTGGCCGAGGCCTTGGGACACGGGCGCATCCTGACCACCGATGAACGGGACTTCCATGCCTACCGATGGAAGTCCCGGTCCCCGTTCGAGAACCTGCTTGCCGGGTTCTGAGTCTCGGTTTGCGGTCTGGGTTTCCCTGCACGCGGTTGCCTGCGGTTTCGATCTCGCCTGCGGGGTCATTCGCGAACCCGGTATGGTGGGCTGATCATGTTGGCTCCCCGGGGTATTGATGCCTGGACACAGTCGGCATGCCCTTTGCGGAGGTTCGATCGATGCGTGTGACCTTGTTGATGGCCGGCCTGTTGGCCGGCGTGTGCGCTGGCAGCCAGGCCCAGACCCTGAAGACGGTGCCGCAGGCGGGCTTGTGGGAGCAGGAGGTGCAGGTGCTGCTCAATGGGCAGGACGTGATGGGCGCGCTGCGGCTGGGGCAGTCGGCCGTGATGGCGCGGCTGTCGCCGGCGCAGCGGGCGCAGCTGCAGGCCATGCTGCCGCCGCAGGAGGGGCCGGTGGGCAAGGTGCGGCAGTGCGTCACCGCCCCGCAGGCCGCGGTGATGGCCGATCCGCGTGCAGCGCTGGCGCGTGCGCTGAAGACGCAACCGCGCTGCAGCGCCCAGATCGTCTCGGTCACCGGTGACCAGGTGACCTTCAAGGGCCGCTGCGATGACCCGGCCAGCTTCACCGGTGACTACAGCGGCACCTACACGCTGCTCGATGCAACGCGCTGGACCTATGCGATGCAGGGCCGCGGCGTGGTGTCGCCCACGTTGGCCGAGC
Source organism: Burkholderiales bacterium (assembly GCA_039932275.1). Taxonomy (GTDB): domain Bacteria; phylum Pseudomonadota; class Gammaproteobacteria; order Burkholderiales; family Burkholderiaceae_C; genus Sphaerotilus. Next base: position 1,685 of record JBDTQF010000333.1, on the reverse strand, counting down.
AGGTGCCCGGCGGTGCGGCGCTGATCGGCCCGGTGGAGATGAAGGCCAGCGGCCAGGGCCGTTGGCTGGCGCAGGAATGCGGCGCGGTGCAGCCGGCGCCCTGAACTCGGCCCGGGTCGCGCGTTACAGCCGCACCGTGCGCCCGACGTAGAGGATGGGCCCGGTCGGCCGGCCGATGGGCGAGCCGGCAGCGGGTTCCAGTGTGATTTCGAACAGCTGCTGTTCGCCCACCGCGGGTAGGCTGGACGCCGGCAGTTCCACCGTCTGCCCGGCCCGCACCAGGCCGAGCGAAGTGGGCCCGGCGGCACCCTGGGGCTTGGTCCAGAACTGCAGCGCGCGGTCGGCCGGCACGGCTGCGCTGTCCGCCACGGGCACCAGGCGCAGCATGCCTTTCGCCTGCAGCTCGACCACCCAGCCGGTGGCCTGCTTGTCGGGGCTCTGCAGCACGGCCAGGTAGCGTGGGCCGGCTTCCGGCACGGCCAGGCGTTGCACCAGCTGCATCGCGAGGAACAGCGAGGCCGCGACGGCCAGGGCGCTGAGGCCCTGCCACAGCCCCAGGCGTTGCCACCATGGCGGCGTCGCGGGTCGGGCGGTTGCTGCGGCGCGCGTCGGCAATGCCGCCATCGCGCCCAGCGTGGTGTCGATGCGTTGCCACAGCTGCGGCCGTGGTTCGGCGGGCGGGGCCTGGCGGCTCAGGCTCAGCAGGTGATCCTGCCAGGCATAGACCTCGGCCTGCAGTTCGCGGTCATGCGCCAGCGCAGCCTCAAAGGCGGCCTGATCGTCCGCGTCCAGCGTGCCGAGCACGTACTCGCCTGCGGCGGCGCGGCGTTCGTCGGCATGGCTCAGATCGATCACGCCATGCACTCCTTCAAGCTGGCCAGGCTGCGGCGGATCCACGACTTCACCGTGCCCAGCGGCGTGCGCAGCCGTTCAGCGATCTGTTCGTGCGTGTAGCCGTCGACGAAGGCATGCATCACGCAGGCGCGGCGGGCCTCGTCCAGGCGTTGCAGGCAGCGCTCCAGGCTGTCGGTGTCGAGACCGCGGTCGTCATCGCTCGCGTTCGAGCTGGCCTGTTGGTGGTCTGACAGCAGGGTCAGCTCGGCCGGGTCGAGCGCCTGCAGGCGGCCGGGGTGGCGCACCTCCTTCAATGCGCGGTGGCGCACGATGGTGTAGAGCCAGCCGCGCGCCGAGCCCAGCGCCGGCTGGTAGCTGCCGGCGTGCTGCCAGACCTGCAGGAAGGCGTCGTGCAGCACGTCTTCGGCACGTTCGCGTTCGCGCACGATGCGCAGCGCCACGCCCAGCAGCCAGCGGCCCTCGCGTTCGTACAGCGCACGCAGTGCATATCGCTCGCCGCGCGCGCAGGCGAGTACGGCGGCTTCGTAGTCGAACGGGGGCGGTGGCGCGGGCATGGCGTCTGGGAGTGGTTGGGCTTCAGCGCACCGGCGCGTAGTTCACCGGCACGAACACGTAGCCCTTGCCCTCTGCGCGCAGGTGGCCCAGGCCGGGGAATGGCAGGTGCGCGCTGCCCACCCAGTAGCCGCCCTTGGCGGCGTCGGCAAAGGCCTTCTTGCGCTGCACCGCGGCGGCCTTGGCATCGGCGTCGAACTTGAAGGTCACCGAGGGGTCGGCAAACTGCACCGCGGCCACGTGCATCAGGTCGCCCCACAGCACCAGCTTCTGGCCCT
>JBDTQF010000332.1:0-3931 GCA_039932275.1 Burkholderiales bacterium | reverse complement strand
GAGCTGACCTGTTGCCTCACGTAATTTGCTACCCGTCGGATTGTCCGGCGGGAGCGGCACAACGTGACGAGGCAAATCAGCATGACGACACGCAAGGAGTTGGTCGAGGCGCTGCGGAAGCGGTATCGCAGCGCGGCGTTCGGTGACCGGATCAAGATCCTCGATGCCATTGAGGTTGAGATCGAAGGTACCCGTCCACCGGGCCTCGTCCGTGTGTTCGAGAGCGACCGCCATCCCGCCGCGAACGCCACCCACTACGTTGACCAGCACATCCACATGTCCAAACGTGGCGGCGGCCTTCAGCAGCGCGCCCACCTCTGCCCTGTCCAACACGCTGCTGCGCTGGGAAAAAACAGGTGTCTGCGGAAACTCACGTTGGATTGCGCTGGTGTGCTCCGCAAGTCGCCGTCCCGAAATGTCGGTCAGGATCAAGCGAGCGCCCTCAGACGCCAGTCGCCGGGCAATGGCTGCGCCCATTGGGCCCCCGGCACCGCTTACCAGCGCCGTCTTGTTCTCGAATCGCATCATGCGTCGGCTCCAGTTGGGTTGGGGGCAGATGGAGTCCTCGGTGGCGATCAGATGCGCTCTCCAAGACTCCAAGGAACTGAGACTCAATCCTGCGAGATTCCTCCATCGGCATTCACCCCAGACAGCCAGCATTCATGCGGGTTCTGGGGTTCATGCAGGGCCGACCACTTCATGACTGTTCAGTTAGGGTAATTGCTGTTCAGAGTATGCCGTCCGGCCGTTCTACTTCAGGCTGGTCAAGTCCACGTCCGGGTCCGTGACGATCGGTCATGTCGGCACCGGCAGTGTCACCCACATCGTCGGCGAATGGATCGCGCGCGCATTGGGCATCTAGAGGCTCGCCGTCCTGTACAAGGGCGGCTCTCAATCGACACTCGGGCCGCATCGATACCCAGATCGGCGGGATACGGCGGCGGTCCCCATGCACCTGGCAGACAAGGCGCGCATCCTTGTCTCCATGCACCAGGAGCGTGCCAACCTTTCACCACATGTCAACAGGGAACACCATGGCAAAAATGAACAGAAGGCTGGCCCTCCAGTGGAGCGCGGCCATGACCGGCGGGGCCTGGCCTGCGTTGCGCGCCCAGTCGTTCCCGTCCCGGCCGCTCACCATCGTGGTGCCCTACGCACCTGGCGGCGCCACCGACGTCACGGCGCGTCGCCTCGCCGAACTTCTTGCCAAGACGCTGCGCGTAACCGTGGTCGTGGACAACAAGCCCGGGGCGGCCACCACCCTTGCAGCCGCGTACGTGGCACGAGCCAGCAAGGATGGCTACACCTTGCTGATGGCGCCTGCGACCACGACGGCCGTCAATCCTTACCTTTATAGAAAGCTCAGCTACAAGCCCGAGGACTTCGCACCGATATCCATGGTGTCCAAGCAGACGTTCACGATCACCGTGGGACCGGATCTACCTGCGAGGAACATCCAGGAATTTATCGCCTGGGCGAAGGCCAAGCCGAGCGGCATCAGCTACGGGACCACAGGCTCCGGCAGCCTGACCAACATCGTGGGCGAGTGGATCGGTCGCCGCATGGGCATCAAGATGCAAGAGATTCCTTACAAAGGCACTGCACCGTCGACCCTGGACATCATCGCCGGCCGCTTGGACATGCAGATCGAGGGCATCTCTACAGCGATCCCCATGCACAACGCGGGCAAGACCAGGGTATTGGCCGTGATGTCGGAGCAGCGCTCACCTCTGCTGAAGGACGTGCCGACACTTGTCGAATCGGGCTATCCGGATCTGGTTGCCAACACGACGTTCGGTCTGCTGGCACCCGCGGGTACTCCCGTGGCCGTCATCGAGGCCATCCACGCAGCCACGGTTCAATGCGTGGCCGACGCGGAGTTCACGAGCAAGGTCGGCGCCGGGGGGGAAATTGCACTTTCATCGGCGAGCCCTGCGCAATACGGCAAGGATTTGGCGAGCGACTACGCCCACTGGGGCAAGATCATCCCGGCCTTGAACATCCAAATCGATTGAGTGCTGTAGCACTGCGATGTGTGCTCACGCTCTACTGCGGCTCGACCCCGGCCTGTTGAGCCGCCGTCCAGCGGGCAGACTCCGAGTTCAGATATGCCCCGTAGGACTTGGCCGTACCGCCGCAGGGCTCGGTGCCAGCAGCGCGGAGCCTGTCCACGAAGGGCTTGGATGCAATCCCCGCCTTCAATTGACCCGAGGCAGGTGCGGGGCGGAGGAAGACACCTCGCAAAATCCTCGGCTTCAAATCCCCGCACGAAGTCTTCTCTGAGTTGTCCTCAGACCTCATCGCAGGTGTTGCACTTCATGCTTGAAACCGCCCTCCCTCTGAAGGATGAGAAAGCCGCCCCGTAGAATCTTCGCCAATGAGCTACCTGGTCCTTGCACGCAAATACCGGCCCCGCCGCTTCGCTGAAATGGTGGGGCAGGGGCATGTGGTGCAGGCGTTGGGCAATGCGTTGGCGCAGCAGCGGCTGCACCATGCTTATCTGTTCACAGGCACTCGCGGCGTGGGCAAGACCACGGTGGCGCGCATCTTTGCCAAGAGCGTCAACTGCACCGGTGCGGACGGGCAGGGCGGCATCACCGCCGAGCCCTGCGGCGTGTGCGACGCCTGCCGCGACATCGATGCCGGACGCTTCGTCGATTACATCGAGCTGGATGCCGCTTCGAACCGCGGTGTTGACGAGATCAGCCAGCTGCTCGACCAGGCCGTGTACAAGCCGGTGGTGGGGCGCTTCAAGGTCTACATGATCGATGAAGTGCACATGCTCTCGACCACCGCGTTCAACGCGATGCTGAAGACGCTGGAAGAGCCGCCCGAGTACCTGAAGTTCGTGCTGGCCACCACCGACCCGCAGAAGGTGCCGCCCACGGTGCTGAGCCGCTGCCTGCAGTTCAACCTGCGGCCAATGGCGCCCGAGACGGTGGTCGAGCATCTGGCGCATGTGCTGGCCGATGAGGCCATCCAGTCGGACCACGGCGCGTTGCGGTTGCTGGCGCGTGCGGCGCGTGGTTCGATGCGCGATGCGCTGTCGCTCACCGACCAAGCCATTGCCTACGGCGGCGGCGCGGTGATGGAGGCCGAAGTGCGGCAGATGCTGGGCGCGGTCGACCGCAGCCACGCGGTGAACGTGGTGCAGGCGCTGGCCGCCGGTGACGGCGCGGCGCTGGTCCAGGTGGCCGATGCGATGCGCGCGGCGGGGCTGTCGGCCGCCGGCCTGCTCGAAGACCTGGCCGCGCTGGCCCAGCAGATGGCGGTGCTGCAGGCCGTGCCCGACGCGGCCGACATCACCGACCCCGAAACACCCGTGGTGCAGGCGCTGGCTGCGGCGCTGCCGGCCGATGAGACCCAGCTGCTCTACAGCGTGGTGGTGCATGGCCGCGCCGAACTGGGACTGGCGCCCGATGAATACAGCGGCTTGGTGATGGTGCTGCTGCGGCTGCTGGCCTTTCGGCCGCAGGGCGCTGCGGCCACGGCGGTGAGCCCGCCCAGCCGGCCGGCTGCGGCGTCGGTGGCGGCATCGTCGGCAGCCAAGCCGCTGGTGGCGCCGCCGGCGGTGGCACGCAGCTCGTTGCGTCCGCCGCCTGTGGGTACGGCCAGCGCCGCTCCCGTGTCCGTGGCCGCTGCAGCGCCGGCGGTGGCCGCACGGTTCGCACCTGCGGCAAGGCCTGTTGTTGCGCCTGTTGTTGCACCGGCTATCGCACCGGTCGCTGCGCCGGTCGCCGCACCAACCATCGCTTCAGTGAAACCACCGCTGCGCGTCTCCGAACCGCCGCCGTGGGAAGACCCGCGCGAAGCGCCGCCGCTTGAAGAAGAGGAGTCAATCGCGGTCGCGCCCGAAGTCGTCGTCGATGCGGTGCGTGCCCCAGTGTCGGCAACGCCGCCCCGCGCCGAGCCGCCGCTGGTGGCCAAGCCC
>JBDTQF010000331.1:0-3938 GCA_039932275.1 Burkholderiales bacterium | reverse complement strand
CGATGACCCAGCAAAACACGGTCACCATATCGTCGGTGGTCGCGCGCAGCATCGAGTAATACGGCGTGAAGTACCAGACCGGCGCGATGTGCAGCGGCGTCTTCAACGGGTCCGCCGGGATGAAGTTGTTGAACTCGAGCAGATAGCCCCCACCTTCCGGCGCGAAGAATAGGACCGCCGAGAAAGCCATCAGGAAGAGGCACACACCGAAGAAGTCGTGCACGGTGTAGTAGGGATGGAAGGGAATGCCGTCGAGCGGAATGCCCGTCTTGGGGTCCTTCTTGGCTTTGATCTCCACGCCATCCGGGTTGTTGGAACCCACCTCGTGCAGCGCAATGATGTGCGCCACCACCAGCCCCAGCAGCACCAGCGGCACGGCAATGACGTGGAAGCTGAAAAAGCGGTTAAGCGTGGCGTCGCCCACCACGTAGTCACCCCGAATCAGCAGCGCCAGGTCCGGACCGATGAGGGGGACGGCCGAGAACAAATTGACGATGACCTGTGCGCCCCAGTACGACATCTGGCCCCAGGGCAGCAGGTAGCCCATGAAGGCCTCGGCCATCAGGCACAGGAAGATCAGGCAGCCGAAGATCCACACCAACTCGCGCGGCTTGCGGTACGAGCCGTACAACATCCCCCGGAACATGTGCAGGTACACCACCACGAAGAAGGCCGACGCGCCGGTCGAGTGCATGTAGCGCACCAGCCAGCCCCACGGCACGTCGCGCATGATGTATTCGACCGACGCGAACGCCAGGGCCGCATCGGGCTTGTAGTGCATCACCAGGAAGATGCCGGTGACGATCTGGATCACCAGCACCAACAGCGCCAGCGAACCGAAGAAATACCAGAAGTTGAAGTTCTTCGGCGCGTAGTACTTCGAGAGGTGTTCCTCCCACAGCGATACCAGCGGGAAACGCTGATCGACCCAGGTCAGCGCGCCATTCAGGGGCCCGGCACCAGTGACGGGCTTTTTGTCCGCGGCCATCAGGCTTCTCCTTGTTCGTCCTTGCCGATCACGATGCGCGTGTCCGACAGATACATGTGGCGCGGCACTTCGAGGTTGTCGGGCGCGGGCTTGTTTTTGAACACGCGTCCAGCAATGTCGAAGGTTGAACCGTGGCAGGGGCAGAAAAAACCACCCTGCCAGTCGTCCGGCAACGAGGGTTGAGGGCCCGCTTGAAACTTGTCGCTGGGTGAGCAGCCCAGGTGCGTGCAAATGCCCACCACCACCAGATACTCGGGCTTGATCGCGCGCGCCTCATTTTTGGCGTAGCCCGGAATCGGATAAGCGGTGCGGCCGCTGGCCGGGTCAGCCACTTGCCCATCCAGCTTGTTCAGCGAAGCCAGCTGCTCGGGTGTGCGGCGCACGATCCAGACGGGCTTGCCGCGCCATTCGACCGTCAGTTTCTCGCCGGGCTTGATGCCGCTGATATCGACCTCGACGGGCGCGCCGGCTGCCTTGGCGCGCTCAGAGGGCGTGAGGGTGCTGACAAAGGGCACGGCGGTGGCCACGCCACCAACGACACCAGCGCAGCTCGACGCAATCAGCCACGTCCGCTTGGCCTGGTCGACTTGCAGGTCACTCATGGGATTCCTCGACAGAAGAGACAGTTCCGGTCCGTAACAGGGACAACCATCAATTCTAGCCGACGTACCGAGGGATACGGCGCGCCAACGCATGCGTCGAGTCGACGCCCGGCCCGCGTCAACCTTGCATGACCTGCGCCATGGCCGTCGCCGTGGCCTGCACGTTGCCCGTGTTCAACCCGGCGATGCACAGCCGCCCCGAACGCAGCAGGTACACCGCGTGCTGCTCGCGCAGGCGATCCACCTGCGCTGGCAACAGACCGGTGTAGCTGAACATGCCTTGCTGGGTCAGGAAGTAGCGCAGATCGCGCCCCGGCAAACGTTGGCTCATCGCTTCGTGCAATTGGGTGCGCATGGCATGCATACGCTCGCACATCTGCGCCAGTTCATCGCGCCAGGCAGCCCGCAGGCTTGGCGTGTTCAGCACGCGGGTGATGATGCGCGCGCCGTGCACCGGTGGGCTCGAATAGTTCATCCGCACAGTGAGCTGCAGCTGGCCCGCCACCTGGCCGGCCTCCGCTGCCGTCGGACACAGCACCGACAGGGCACCGCAGCGCTCGCCGTACAGCGAGAAGTTCTTCGAGAACGAATTCGCCACCAAACCTGGCAGGCCGCGATCGGCCAGCAGGCGCACCGCCAGTGCATCCTCTTCCAGCCCGGTGCCGAAGCCTTGGTAGGCCATGTCAATGAAGGGCAGCAAGCGACGCTCCGCCAGCACTGGCATCAGCTGCGCCCACTGGGCGGCGGACAGGTCCACGCCGGTCGGGTTGTGACAACAGGCGTGCAACAGCACCACGCTGTGCTCGGGCAGCCCGCGCAGCGTCTGCAGCATGGCGTCGAAACGCAGCCCACCAGTGGCCGGGTCGTAGTACGGGTAGGCGTGGACCTTGAAGCCGGCGCCTTCGAAAATGGCCCGGTGGTTGTCCCAGCTGGGGTCGCTGACCCATACCTCCGCACCGGGAAAGAAGCGCCGGATGAAGTCAGCACCGACCTTCAGCCCGCCGGAGCCACCCAATGTCTGAATGGTCGCAACCCGACCCTGGCCGAGCGCCGGATGATCCGCGCCGAACAGCAGCCCCTGCACCGCGGAGCGGTAGTCGGTGTCACCCGCCATGGGCAGGTAGGGCCGCGGCCCGATGGCAGAGAAGAGGCCTTGCTCGGCCTCGCGCACCGCACGCATCATCGGCACGCGGCCGGCATCGTCGAAGTAGTAGCCGATGGTCAGGTTGATCTTGCCGGCACGAGGATCCTGCTGGAATTCATCGTTCAGCTTGAAGATCGGGTCGCCAGCGTAAGGGTCAACGTGCTTGAACATCTCGGCTCCAGGTCAATGGCGCCGATTATCGGTTCACAGCGACGGGCGCGGCGCGTGGCGCGGATGGCGGCGCATCGTCAATGACCATCGCTGCGCGCGATGGCCAGCAGCCGCTCGACCTCGTCGCGGTGCTCGACCCGGTTGCGCCGGTGCCAACGGCCGATGGCCCACATCGTGCCCGCCACCAGCACACCGAAGATGGTGATGGCGCCGAAGGCCGAGAGCCCGAAGCGCGTCAACCCGGTGTAGAACGCCCCCAGCGCGAGGATGCAGGCCTGCTCGTTGAAGTTCTGCACCGCGATCGACCGGCCCGCACCCATCAGGTTGTGACCGCGATACTGCAGCAGCGCATTCATCGGCACCACCAGGAAGCCCCCCAGCGCGCCCAGCACGATGAGAAACGGCACGGCCACCCAGAGCTGGTCGATCACCACCATCGCGATCACCAGCACACCCATGGCGATACCCAGCGGAATGACCTTGGTGGCCTGGTCCAGCCGCATCGCCACCGACGCCAGCACCGCCCCCACGGCCGTGCCGATGGCCACCACGCCCACCAGCGACGACGCCTGGGTCGTGCCATAACCCAGCGCCGCGGCGGCCCAGGCCAGCACGATGTAGCGCAGGTTGCCCGAAACGCCCCAGAACAGGGTCGTGGTCGCCAGCGAGATCTGCCCCAGCTTGTCGCGCCACAGCTTGGCGTTGCAGTCGGAAAAATCGCGGATCAATTCCAGCGGCTGCAACGTGATGCCCTGCAGCGGCGCATCGGTGCGCGGAATGCGCAGGTTGAAGAAGGCCGCGATCACATACAAGATCACGATGGCCGTGATCGCGGCCTCGGGCGGCGTGTCGATGCCGGTCGTGAACAGCGGCAAATCGAAGTTCAGGAGGTGCGGCGCCACATGCGGCCCGATGAGCTGTCCGCCGAGCAGCACCCCGAGGATGATCGAGCCGATGGTCAGCCCTTCGATCCAGCCATTGGCCTTGACCAGCTGCGACGGCGGCAGCAGCTCGGTCAGGATGCCGTACTTGG
>JBDTQF010000330.1:0-3962 GCA_039932275.1 Burkholderiales bacterium | reverse complement strand
TGTGGCAGAAGCTCTGCATCACCAGATCGGCGCTGAAGCCCAGGCAGGCCAGGTCCTTCAGCTCGTCGCGGGTCATCGGGCCTGTGGTGTCCTGGCTGCCGACGGTGGTCATCTTCGGCTCGCAGTAGGTGCCCGGGCGCACGCCCTGGCCTTCCGGCAGGCCGACCGCGCGGCCGACCATCTTCTGCGCCAGCGTGAAGCCGGCCTTCGTGGCCACCGGCGTCGTCGGCAGGCGGAACAGCGTGGAAGCGGGCAGGCCGAGGAACTCGCGTGCCTTGGCGGTGAGCGAGCGGCCGATGATCAGGTTGATGCGGCCGCCGGCGCGCACTTCGTCGAACAGCACGTCGCTCTTGAGCTTGAACTCGACCACGGTCGTGCCGTTCTTAACGATCTTGCCGTCGTAGGGCAGCACGTCGATGACGTCGCCCATTTCCAGCTTCGACACATCGACTTCGATCGGCAGCGAGCCCGAGTCTTCCTGCGTATTGAAGAAGATCGGGGCGATCTTGCCGCCCAGCGTGACGCCGCCGAAGCGCTTGTTCGGCACGAACGGGATGTCCTGGCCGGTGGCCCAGATCACGCTGTTGGTGGCGCTCTTGCGGCTGGAGCCGGTGCCCACCACGTCGCCGACGTAGGCCACTAGGTGGCCCTTCTTCTTCAGGTCCTCGATGAACTGCATCGGGCCGCGCTTGCCGTCTTCTTCCGGCTTGAAGGCGGCGTCAGGCCGAGTGTTCTTCAGCATGGCCAGGTAGTGCAGCGGGATGTCCGGCCGGCTCCAGGCGTCGGGCGCGGGCGACAGGTCGTCGGTGTTGGTTTCGCCCGGCACCTTGAACACCGTGACGGTGATCTTCCTGTCGACCTCCGGGCGGCTGGTGAACCATTCGCCTGCCGCCCAGCTCGCCATCACGTCCTTGGCGAATGCATTGCCGGCCTTGGCCTTCTCGCCCACATCGTTGAAGAAGTCGAACATCAGCAGCGTCTTCTTCAAGGCTGCGGCGGCCACGCCGGCCACTTCGGCATCGTCCAGCAGTTCGATCAGCGGGTGCACGTTGTAGCCGCCCACCATGGTGCCCAGCAACTCGGTGGCCTTGGGCTTGGAGATCAGGCCGACCGACAGGTCGCCATGCGCCACGGCAGCCAGGAAGGATGCCTTGACCTTGGCCGCATCGTCCACGCCGGGAGGAATGCGATGCGTCAGCAGATCGACCAGGAATGCTTCCTCGCCCGCCGGCGGGGTCTTGATCAGCTCGATCAGCTCGGCAGTCTGCTTGGCGTCGAGCGCGAGCGGCGGGATGCCGAGCGCGGCACGTTCGGCCGCGTGTTGGCGATAGGCTTGCAGCATGGAAGGCTCCGGGAGTGACGGTTGGGAGAATCCGTAGATTTTATGTCTTATATAAGACTTGCCAAGTCCTGAATGCATGGCCTTTGCCCGGTATGACCGGCCCGGGTTTGACAGGGCGCGTGCGCCACGCCGGTGCAAGCGGCGCCCAGCCACGGCGAAGGATGCAAGCCGCGCGCCAACCACGGGGTCGGGCGTGTGGGGCATCGAGGCGCGCACAAAACAAAAGGGCCGCCCTTGCGAGGCAGCCCTGGGTCTGAGCGGCGCTGGATCAGGCCTTCTGGGCGGGGTGCACGCAGTCGTCGACCATGCGCTGGCCGATCTTGGAGTTCATCAGCATGGACTTGCTACCGATCTGGATCCAGACCAGGCCGTTCTTCTTGTCTTCCAGGCGTACGGCGCCGGTGGTGGTGGGTTCGGGCGCCATCGTGTAGATCTTGCCCTTGAACGCCACCTGGAAGTAGCCCGGCTTCGCACCCACTGCGGCCACGTCGACGTTCTGGTTGAACTCGCAGGCGTTCTTGCCCACCAGCACCCGCTGGGCGCTGTCGAGCTGTTCCGGCGTCAGGTCGGCCAGCGCCGGTTCGGCCGGTGCGGCCTTCTTGGCTGTGGTCTTCTTGGCTGCGGCCACCGTGCCGGCCTTGGCGGGTGCATCAGCGGACCAAGTCGGCAGGCTGAACGAGAGTAAGGCAGCGCCGGTCAGGGCCAAACGCGCGACAGTCTGGATGCTCATGAAGTCACTCCGGGTGAGGGGCCGATGGAGGCCGCAGCGTCGGGTGCTGCAGGCCGGTGGCGCGGATTCTGATTGGCGCAAATGCCGGCAGGGGTTGCAATTTGCGACCGATGTCAGATCGTTCACGACCCGGTGACCGACTCTGAAAAGAACGCTTCGCGCACGTCTGCCGGCAGCTGGGCACCGTGGGCGAACGAGGTGCGGTGGGCGCGATCAAGCACATGCCAGAAGTATCGGTAGCTGGCCCGGTCGTGCAATTGGTCCTTGCCCGCATACCGGTGACGGATGGGGCCCCAGTCGGCAGCCTGCGCGGCCAGCAGGATCTCGACGGCCTGGTCGACCTCGGCCGAGGTGGGCGAGAAGGCATCGACGATGGGCCGGATCTGGTCGGGGTGGATGCTCCACATGCGCGTGTAGCCGAACTGGCGGCAGGCTTTGGTCGCGGCCTCTTGCAGCCAGGCCAGGTGTTTGAATTCCGTGACGACGCAGTGCGACGGTGTCTTGCCATGGGCATGGCTGGCCGCGGCGATCTCGAGCTTGGCGCGCACCACCAGCGGGTGTTCGAACTGACCTTTGGCGCTCATCGCGCTCTGCGGAATCGCACCGCGGTGCGACGAGACGAAGTCCATCACGCCGAAAGACAGCGATTCGATGCGGGGCAGCGCGGCGATGGCATGCACCGCCTCCAGCGCGCCATGGGTCTCGATCAGCGTGTGCACCGGGATCGGGTGCCGGATGCCGTGGCGGGCGATGGCCTCGTCGATGCTGCGCACCGCCTGCTGCACATCGGCCAGGCCGCGCGGCTTGGGCACCATCAGGTAGGCCACGCGTTCGCCGGCCTTGCCGACGATGACATCGACCATCGCTTCAAAGGCCGGGTGGTCGATCGCCTGGACCCGGGCCCCGACGCGGCCGAACTGGTTGGCCGCGCTGTTGACCAGCTCGGTGATGAGGTGGGCGTGTTCGACCTCGCCGCCCACCGGTGCGCCGTCCTCGCCGTCGAGAGTGACGTCGAACACCGGGCCGAGTTCGGTCTGCAGCGCCAGGCTCTTGCGCATGCGCGCCTCGACGCCGCTGTAGTGGTCGCACACGGGCAGGCTGGGGGCGATCTCGGCTGAGTCGAACAGCGCCTCACGGGGATGGATGCGGCCCGGCGCGTCGGAAGGGGTCGTCATGTATGGACTCCGGAATGACGAAGGGCCGGCTGTGTGCCAGCCGGCCCTTGATTGTGACTTGTGACCTGCGGTCTCGCGGGACTGCAGGTGCAGGGTCGTTCAACCCATCACAGCAGGTGCTTGACGCCGTCCTGCTCGCCCTGCAGCTCGGCCAAGGTCTTGTCGATGCATTCCTGAGAGAACGCGTCGATCGGCAGGCCCTCAACGATCTTGTATTCGCCGTTCTCGGTGGTAACCGGGAAGCCGAACATCACGTCCTTCGGGATGCCGTAGTCGCCGTTGCTGGGAATGCCCATGGTCACCCACTTGCCCTGGGTGCCCAGCGCCCAGTCGCGCATGTGGTCGATGGCCGCGTTGGCTGCCGAGGCGGCCGACGACAGGCCGCGGGCTTCGATGATGGCTGCGCCGCGCTTGCCCACGGTGGGCAGGAACACATCCTTGTTCCAGACCTGGTCGTTGATCAGGTCCTTCACCGCCTTGCCGCCGACGGTGGCGAAGCGGTAGTCGGCGTACATGGTGGGCGAGTGGTTGCCCCAGACGCAGAGCTTTTCGATGTCGGCCACCCGGGTACCGGTCTTGGCCGCCACCTGGCTGAGCGCGCGGTTGTGGTCCAGGCGCAGCATGGCGGTGAAGTTCTTGCGCGGCAGATCGGGCGCGCTCTTCATCGCGATGTAGGCATTGGTGTTGGCCGGGTTGCCGACCACCAGCACCTTGA
>JBDTQF010000329.1:0-3965 GCA_039932275.1 Burkholderiales bacterium | reverse complement strand
CTTCTTCATGTCTTCCATGCCGGCGATGCCCACCACCACGGTGCAGAAGATGATGGGGGCGATGATCATCTTGATGAGCTTGATGAAGCCATCACCCAGCGGCTTCATCGCGGTGCCGGTGTCTGGGTAAAAGTGCCCGAGGATCACGCCAATGATGATGGCGGTGATGACCTGCACATACAGGCTGCCGAAGATCCGCTTGCTGACCATGAGGGCTCCTCGCCGGCGGGCCGATGCCAGCATCGCTTCATTCTGCGCCGTGGCCACCGCCCTTCGATGCGGGAAACCAACTACGTGGAGTCACTTAGCGTCATTCAGGTTCTTCCACCGCCCATCGCAGTCGCAAACACAAAGAGCCTCGGTTTCCCGAGGCTCTTTGCTGAACGAGCGAACCCGCAGTCTTACTTGCTTTGGCCGACGGGCTCTTGCGCCTTCGGGCATTGCACGTACTTGCCGTTCTGCCAGCAGCCGCCAGCAAAGGCCACCGTGGTTGCAGCGGTCAGAACAATCATCAATGCAAATTTCTTCATAGCGTCTCCGTTGGAACTGCAGGACTTGCAGTGCAACGGATTTTGATGAACTGCCGATCCGCTGCATACCCCTGCCTCAGAGGGGTCGGCGGCAATTACTCACAGGCATCTCCAGAACCACGGCGATGTCCGTTCAGCGGCCTGGCAAGCAGCCCACGACGCCGGCGATTTTGCCGATGTGGGCCGCCATTTCCCTGGCCCCCGAGGTGGGCTGTTGAACTGCCTTCAGCACTGCCCGGGCCTGGCTGGTCAATCGGCCGGCAGCGCCACCCCGGTGGCGCAAGCGGGGCACAGGCAGGCCTGCAGTCGCAGACCGGCCGGGATGCGCGCCAGCACCTCGGGCGCGATGCGGGTGGTGCGGCACCAGCAGTCGTCGGCGAACTGGCCGGTCTGCGCCGGCGTGCACTGGTTGAAGCCGCCGCACAGCGGGCAGCGCTGGGCGGCGGGGCCGGTGAGCGGCTGGAGGTTGGGCATCGGTCTCAGACTGTCCGCCGTGACGGCAGGCGGCGGGTTTCGCCGATGGCCAGGGTGTCGAACTGCGCCGTCGTCAGGCCGGCGCGGTCACGGGCGCGGGCCAGTTCACGCGGCGGCTCGTCCAGGGCCTCGTCGGTGAGCGGGAAGGTGCCCCAGTGCACGCCGATAGCCTGCTGGCAGCCCAGGTCGCGGAAGATCTGCACCGCCTCGGCGGGGTTGCAGTGCTGGTCCTTCATGAACCAGCGCGGCTCGTACGCGCCGATAGGCAGCAGTGCCAGGTCGAAGCCACCGCCGTCGGCCGGCGCCTGGGCATGCTTGAAGTGGCGGCGGATGTCGGCAAAGTCCTTGGAGTAGGCGGTGTCGCCGGCGAAGAACAGGTGGCAGTCGGGCGCCAGCACCGCGAAGCCGCCCCACAGGCTGCGCAGCGCGTCGCGCGTGCCGCGGGCCGACCAGTGCTGTGCCGGGGTCAGCGTGATCTCGATGGCGGCGTGGCCTGGTGTGGCGGGCAGGGTGTGGCGATCCCACCAGTCAAGTTCGACCACATCGGTCAGGCCCCAGCGGCTCAGCAGCGTGTGGTGCCCCAGCGGTGCGATCACCCGCGGCGGCCCGCCGGGCTGGCGGGCCAGCGTGCGCAGCGAGGCCTCGTCCATGTGGTCGTAGTGGTTGTGCGACAGCAGCACCCCGTCGATGTGCGGCAACTGCGCCAGCGCCAGGCCGGGAGGCTGGTGGCGCTTCGGACCGGCCCACTGCGTCGGCGAGCAACGCGCGGAGAACACCGGGTCGGTGAGCAGGTTCAGGCCGCTGAGCTGCGCCAGCACGGTGATGTGGCCGATCCACGTGACCGCCGGCTGCATGGCCGGGCCGGCCTGTGCATTGGCATGGACGAAGGCCAAATCGGGCGCCACCTGCGGGATCGGTGAGGCGACCGGCCGAGGCAGCCCATCACGCCAGGCCCGCCAGCGCCAGCGCAGCAGCTCACCCAGGCGCTTGGGCGCGAAGGGCTGGTAGTTGTTCTGGAAGCCGTCCGGCCGGTGGTGCGGCTTGGCGGGGTTGTAGTGGCGGTTCTTCATCGGACAGCTTGGCTGGGCTCACCATGCAAAAGCCCCGAGAGGCAGCAGGCCTGTCGGGGCTGAAGGATCGACGACCGGGCCGCGTCAGGCCACGGCCACCGGGATCTTGCCGATCTTGGCCTGCCATTCCTTCGGGCCGGTGTTGTGCACGCTGGTGCCGCTGGCGTCCACTGCCACGGTCACGGGCATGTCCTTGACGTCGAACTCGTAGATGGCTTCCATGCCCAGGTCGGCGAAGCCCACCACCTTGGCGCCCTTGATGGCCTTGGCCACCAGGTAGGCCGCGCCGCCGACCGCCATCAGGTAGGCTGATCGGTGCTTCTTGATGGCCTCGATGGCGACCGGCCCGCGTTCGGCCTTGCCCACCATCGAGATCAGGCCGGTCTGGGCCAGCATCATCTCGGTGAAGCCATCCATGCGGGTGGCGGTGGTGGGGCCGGCGGGGCCCATCACCTCGTCGCGCACCGGGTCGACCGGGCCGACGTAGTAGATGACGCGGTTGGTGAAGTCCACCGGCAGCTTCTCGCCCTTGGCCAGCATGTCCTGGATGCGCTTGTGCGCGGCGTCGCGGCCGGTCAGCATCTTGCCGCTGAGCAGCAGCGTGTCGCCGGGTTTCCAGGTGGCGACCTCGGCCGGGGTGAGGGTGTTGAGGTCGACCTTCCGGCTCTTGTTGTAGTCGGGCGCCCAGGCGACGTCGGGCCACAGGTCGAGGCTGGGCGGCTCCAGGAAGGCCGGGCCGCTGCCGTCGAGCACGAAATGCGCGTGGCGGGTGGCAGCGCAGTTAGGGATCATCGCCACCGGCTTGCTGGCCGCGTGGGTGGGGTAGGTCTTGATCTTGACGTCGAGCACGGTGGTCAGGCCGCCCAGGCCCTGCGCGCCGATGCCCAGCGCGTTGACCTTCTCGTAAAGCTCGATGCGCAACTCCTCGAGCTTGTTCTGCGGCCCGCGCGCCAGCAGCTCGAACATGTCGATGTCGTCCATCAGCGCTTCCTTGGCCAGCAGTACGGCCTTCTCGGCGGTGCCGCCCACGCCGATGCCCAGCATGCCCGGCGGGCACCAGCCGGCGCCCATCGTGGGCACGGTCTTTAGCACCCAGTCGACGATGCTGTCGCTGGGGTTCATCATGATCATCTTGCTCTTGTTCTCGCTGCCGCCGCCCTTGGCCGCGACGATCACATCGACCTTGTTGCCCGGCACCAGGGTCATGTGCACCACGGCGGGGGTGTTGTCCTTGGTGTTCTTGCGGGTGAACAGCGGGTCGTCCAGCACCGAGGCGCGCAGCACGTTGTCGGGGTTCAGGTAGCCCTGGCGCACGCCTTCGTTGACGGCCTCTTCGATGCCGTGTTCGAAGCCCTCGAAGCGCACGTCCATGCCGATTTTCAGGAACACGTTGACGATGCCGGTGTCCTGGCAGATGGGGCGTTTGCCCTCGGCGCACATCTTCGAGTTGGTCAGGATCTGCGCGATCGCATCCTTCGCCGCCGGGCTTTGCTCGCGCTCATAGGCCCGCGCCAGGTTGGTGATGAAGTCGGCCGGGTGGTAGTACGAGATGTACTGCAGCGCGCTGGCGATGGAGGCGACGAAATCGGCGTGATGGAGAGTGGTCATGGCGGGGCGTCCTGAAACAACCCGCGGATTATCTCGCCGCGCGGGTGGTGGTGCGGGCTCAAGGAAACGCCGGGCCGCCCCAGTTTCCTCAACCCGTGGGGGGTTGGGCGCGCTTAGTGGTGGGGCGGGCGTGCGTCGCCGTGGGAAAGCAGGCGGTCGGTCATCGCAATGGCCATGGCCGAGAGCAGGAAAGCGATGTGGATCGCGGTCTGCCACAGCAGCACCTTCTCGGTGTAGTTGTCGGCGTTGATGAAGGTCTTGAGCAGGTGGATCGAGCTGATGC
>JBDTQF010000328.1:0-3975 GCA_039932275.1 Burkholderiales bacterium | reverse complement strand
TGTGCAGCGGGTTGTCGGTGCGGGTGTACATGCCCGGGCGCTGCTTGACGGGCTCCAGGCCCTTGAGCACGCGGATGGAGGCTTCGCCGTAACCGCCGGGGGCGGAGACAGGGGCATTGCGGGGCGGGGATGACATGGGCGCGGATTCTAGGAGCGGCCCTTTGTGGCGCGGTACCGACAGCCCACCGGGTCGAATCGACCGCTTGGTGAGCAGACGTCACAGCCGGGGCCGCGGGACACATGCCGTGCCCGGGGCGGTGCTAGCCTGCGCGCCATCTGTGACCCTTCAGGGACCTTGTCATGACCTTCACCTCCCGATTCGCACTGGCCACCCTGGCGCTGATCGCCGGCGCCACCGCCCAGGCGGCCGACATCAACACGCTGGGCAACCTCAACCAGGCCGAGTTCCGCCAGTTCAGCGAGGACGCCGCGGCATTGGTGTCGTACAAGCCGCTGATCCCGGCCGACCCGCTGGGCCTCACCGGCTTCGACGTCGGCGCCAGTGCCACCGCCACCCGGCTGCAGAACCGCGCCGTCTGGACCAAGGCCGCTGGCGGCGTGAGCGTGCCGGAGAACCTCGGCACGGTGGCGCTGCGTGCGCACAAGGGCCTGCCGTTCGACATCGACGTCGGCGCCTCCATCGCCAGCGTGCCCACCACCAACATCCGCGTGATCGGCGGCGAACTGCGCTGGGCCGTCCTCCCAGGCGGTGTGGCGCTGCCGGCGGTGGCGCTGCGGCTGGCAGTGTCGAGCCTGTCAGGCGTGGACCAGCTGTCACTGCGCACCACCAGCTACGACGTATCGGTGTCCAAGGGCTTCCTGATGCTCACGCCATACGCCGGCATCGGCCGCGTGCATGCCAAGTCCACCGCCAACGGCGTGGCAACGTTGACCACCGAGAGCTTCGACAAGACCAAGGTGTTTGGCGGCGTCAACCTCAACCTCGGCCTGGCCAATGTGGCGCTGGAGGCCGACAAGACCGGCGACACCACCAGCTACGGCGTCAAGCTCGGCTTTCGCTTCTGACGCGCGGGGCCGGGCGCGGATGGCGATGGGCCCGTGCCAGCGCCCCCTGCGAGGCTGCGCTAGAGTGCCTGGGTGAATGCGCGGCCCACCCCTCCCCCACTTTCGATGACGCAGGTGCTGCTTTGCGGCGCCCTGATCGTGACGTTGTCGATGGGCATCCGCCACGGCTTCGGCCTGTGGCTGGGGCCGATCACCACCGAGCGTGGTTGGACGCGCGAAAGCTTCGCGTTCGCCATCGCCATTCAGAACCTGGCCTGGGGGCTGAGCGGGCCGCTCACGGGCATGGTGGCCGACCGCTTTGGCGCGTTCCGCGTGCTGGTGGTCGGCAGCCTGCTGTACGCCCTCGGGCTCGTCGCCATGGCGACGGCGAGCCAGACGCTGGGGTTCATCCTTGGTACCGGGCTGCTGATCGGCGTGGCGCAATCGGCCACCACCTACGCGGTGATCTATGGCGTCATCGGCCGCAACATCCCCGTGGACAAGCGCTCCTGGGCCATGGGTGTGGCCGCTGCGGCGGGGTCGTTCGGCCAGTTCCTGATGGTGCCGGTCGAGAGCACGCTGATCGGCTGGCTGGGCTGGCAGGAGGCGCTGTTCGTGCTGGCCGCGCTGACCTTGATGGTCTTGCCGCTGGCGCGCGGGCTGAAGGAAGCACCCTTCACCGCTGGACACGGCGCGCGGCAGAGCATCGGCGCGGCGATCCGGGAGGCCTTCAAGCACAAGAGCTTCCTGATGCTGATGGCCGGCTACTTCGTCTGCGGGTTCCAGGTGGTGTTCATCGGCGTGCACCTGCCCGCCTTCCTGAAAGACCACAACTTCGAGCCCGGCGTGGCGACCACCGCATTGGCGCTGATCGGCCTGTTCAATGTCTTTGGCACCTATGGTGCCGGCGTGCTGGGCCAGCGCCTGGCCAAGGGGCACATCCTGGCCAGCATCTACGCGCTGCGGTCGGTGGCCATCGTGCTGTTCATCAGCCTGCCGATCACGCCGCTGTCGGTGTACGTGTTCGCCGCGGTGATGGGCGTGCTGTGGCTGTCGACCGTGCCACCCACCAACGCGTTGGTGGCACAGATGTTCGGGGTGCAGCATTTCGCCATGCTCGGCGGCTTCGTTTTCCTCAGCCACCAGGTCGGCAGCTTCCTGGGCGTGTGGCTGGGCGGGCGGTTGTACGACGTCACCGGCAGCTACGACGTGGTGTGGTGGATCTCGATCGGGCTGGGCATCGCCGCGGCGCTGATCAACCTGCCAGTGCGTGAAACCGCGGTGGCCCGTCCGCTGGCCGCAACGGCCTGATGCAACAACCTCAAGCCGATTCTTTTGAACGGCGACCGACACAGACACGCCAGACACCATGAACCGCCGCCTCTTCAACACCCTCAGCAGCGGCCACCACGACACCCGCTCGGCCCGCCAGCGTGCGCTGCGCATCGGTGCGTACCTGTTGGCCGCCGTGGTGTGCGCGCTGGTGTTCATGAGCTACCTGCAGCCGGGGTTGATGGTGGACCTGGGCAATCGCATCAGCGCCTGCTTTTGAAATGAAGCCCCCACGCTCACTACGTTCTCTGCCCCCCGAGGGGGCTTCAGCGCCCTCGGGGCGGCCCGGCGGGCGCTGAGTCCAATGAGCAGCCCCGCAGCCCACGGCACGGGCCAACCCTCCGCCTGGGTCGAACGCTGGGCCCACCATCTGCCGCCCGGTGCGAGCGTGCTCGATGTGGCCTGCGGCGCGGGGCGCCATGTTCGCTGGTGCGCCGCGCGCGGCCTGCGGGTGACCGGTGTTGATCGCGACGCCGCCGCGCTGCAGCCGCTGCGCGAGCTGGCCGAGGTAGCTGAGGTGATCGAGGCCGACATCGAGGCCGGGCCGTGGCCATTGGCCGGGCGGCAGTTTGATCTGGTCGTGGTGACAAACTACCTGTGGCGCCCGCTGCTGGCCACCCTCGTCGCCAGCGTTGCGCCCGGGGGCTGGCTGCTTTACGAGACCTTTGCACAAGGCAACGAACTTTACGGCCGCCCGAGCCGGCCCGACTTCCTGCTCGCCCCCGGGGAACTGCTTGACTCGGTGCGCGGCGCGCTGCACGTGGTCGGCTACGAGCACGGCTACCTGGCAGCACCCGAGCGCATGGTCCAGCGCATCGCTGCTGTGCGCTGTGCACCGCAAGACGCCCTGGACCGTTACCGTCTCTGACCTCTTTGCTCGCCGGCTGTGCATGCGCCTTGCCCCACAAGGCGCCAGTTAGAATCTTCCGCTCAACAGGACATGGACATGACACCCATTACCGGCAGCATCGTTGCGCTCGTGACGCCGATGCACGACGACGGCAGCGTTGACTATGCCGCGCTGCGCCGCCTGATCGACTGGCACATCGCCGAAGGCACGGCCTGCATCGGCGTGGTCGGCACCACCGGTGAATCCCCAACGGTCAACGTCGAAGAACATTGCGAGATCATCCGCGTCGCCGTCGAGCAGACCGCTGGCCGCGTGCCGGTGATGGCCGGTACCGGCGCCAACTCGACGCAAGAAGCGATCGAGCTGACCCGCTTTGCCAAGAAGGTCGGTGCCGACTGCGCCCTCAGCGTGGTGCCTTACTACAACAAGCCGTCGCAGGAAGGCATCTACCAGCACTTCAAGGCCGTGCTGGAAGCAGTCGATCTGCCGATGGTGCTGTACAACGTGCCTGGCCGAACGGTGGCGGACATGCTGCCCGAGACCGCGCTGCGGCTGGCGCAGCTGCCCGGCGTGGTCGGCATCAAGGAAGCCACCGGCAACATCGAGCGCGCCTGTTGGCTCATCAAGCAGGCGCCGAAGGGCTTTGCCGTTTACTCTGGCGATGACGGCACCGCCGTGGCTCTGATGCTGTTGGGTGGCCAGGGCAATGTGAGCGTCACGGCCAATGTCGCACCGCGCGCCATGGCCGAGCTGTGCAAGGCCGCGATCGCGGGCGATGCGAAGACCGC
>JBDTQF010000327.1:0-3979 GCA_039932275.1 Burkholderiales bacterium | reverse complement strand
GAGCTGCTCATGCGTGAGCGTCCTGGGCGGACCACCCTTTTACGGGTGCCGAGAATGTACCACACCTTTTGTTCAAACATAAACAACTTGTTCGTTAGAAGGCGCGCGGAATTGCCCCGGTGAATTCGGGCCGAACCCCTCGCTCTTCTGCCGGCCCGGACAGCCGCTCCTGCAGATCGTCGATCTCGCCAAGCGCGCCTTCGATGCGCTTCAGGTAGTAGTCCTCGACCCAGCCGTGGTCGAAGATCGTGCGCCGCCGGCTGGGCCGCAGCATCAACAGGTCATGCGGGCGGCCCGGGCTCATCACGATGCACTCGACATCAACGCCCCGCTTGTGGCACATGGACCGCACCAGGTCGGCCTGTCTTACGTTGACAAACACCACGCGGTCACCATCCTTCAAGCTCTCGACAAGGCGCGTGGTGCGCCCCGACCGGCGCGCCGACTGGGCGTAGATCTGGGCCAAGCTGCGCATCGCTGCGCCGATTCCGAAGTAGTCCATCTCATCCTCGAATTTTTAGGCGGCCTATTGCTCTGCGCTGTCTATGGGGTGGTGCGCGTTAGACCAACTCAGTGACGCAGCGGTGGTTGGTCTATTTGACGTTCGGCTTCACGCGGCCTGCATAGACACCATGCCCATGCCTGCCATCTGCTGCACCATCTCAGGCGGGCACAGATCGCCGAGCATCGTCTTCGGCGTCCGCAACTTCCATGCGCCCAAGGCGGCGCCCAGGCCGATCAGTTCCAGCGCGGCGCCCTGATCGCCGACCCAGCCGCCGAGTTCAAGATAGCTGTGCTCTCTGCCGTCCAGCGGATCAACGTCGCAGAATTCGCCCTTGTGCCCCTTCATTGCGGCTTTCAGCGCGTCAGCGTTTGCCTCTGGCCCCTTGCGCACCCCGAAGAAGATCACGTCAGCGTCGGCATCAGCGGCGGCGCAACGAATGGCGTTGCTTCGCAGGTAGTCAATCAATTTCATGGTGTTCCTAGTTTTGTGGCTTCGTTCACCAGTGAAGCCGAACTGGCGGTTCAAGCGGACGCGCCAAAGGCGCGCGCCGCTTAACCTAATCGTTAGGCCTCTTCTTTGCGCGACTGGCGCACCATCTCGCTGCCTGGCTGCAGCAGCACATCGGCGGGCACGCCCACAGCAAAGGCCCGGATACGGGCATTCAGTGGCAGGTTTCGCTTTCCTGCCATGACCTCGCTGAAGTGGGTTGCGGTCATGCCCAGGATGGCCGCGAACTCTGCCCGGCTCAAGCCGTACTGGTCTCGGCGGAAATCCAGCGCATCTGTGATGCTCACATCGCAGGCCTTGCCAACCTGGGCTTCTGTCAGTAGGCGCAAGATCATTGCGGGCCGTGGCTCGGCCGTATTCAGTGCGTTCGGGTTTGTGTTCCGTGCCATCTCGTTCCTCTCGTCGTTGTGGCTGCATGGCCTAACCGGGCGCTCAAGCGGACGTCAACAAGTGGCCGCCGCTTAGCTCGGGGTTAGGCCCTTCAGTCGTCGCTGTGCATGTGCCAATAGAGGTCAGAGCCGTGCTTGGTGTCCATGTAGCTCGATGGCACTTGATCCACCGGCAGCCCTTCAAGCCCTGCTGCTGCTGCTCGGCACATCGCCCGGGTAGTGAAACCAGGCATGAAGTCGTCAGGTTCATCGTCCTTGACATACTTGCGCAATAGGGCCTTCGTCGCGTCCAGTCCATTGATGCTGGCGAAGCGGTGGAGGTCTTCGTATGTCTGGGGCTTGGTGTCCATCGCTACTCTCCGCAAGCCTTCGGCCTGCTCGGTTTCAAAGCGCCCACCCTTGTGGGTCGGCTTGTGTGTTGGTCAGGCCTTGGCATCTGCCACCAGGCCTAACACGTCGGTCAAGCTGACGCCTTGTCGGCGCAGCTTACCTTGGGGGTTGGGCGTCATACCCCTACACATGAAAAGTCGCATGCTCGTCCTTCGGGGTGTTTTGCATCGATCTCCCGGCACCATGAGCAGTCTCCTTGTGGGCAGCGCACGCCGCCAACCGTGGGCCATTTGTATGGCGCGCTCATGCGTCGCTCAAACTCAGTTTTGGTGACGCCAAGCAATGCCGGAAGACCGGCAACGATCTCAGCCTCTGCCGCCTCGGTTTTCCGTTGTCTAAGCTTGTTCAAGTTCATAATCCTCTGCCTCCGTTCACCAGCCGCCCAACGTTGACCATGAGCGGGAGCCGTAGGCGATCCGCTGCATGGGTGGGTTGGGCGTCATGCGCTATCCACCCACATGGTGAAAATCACGGATCGCAGCCGCACATTGCTGTGCTGCGTGACCGCTCGTTGTCATCCAAACAAGATCGCACAGCTTCGCGCACCGCTCGCGCTCTGCGGACTCTGTGTTCCTCACCAGCGCTACCGCAAAGTTCGTTTGGTTCCACGTCAGGCCCTGCGCTCGTAGCGCCTCGGCCATCGCGTCAATCTCTTGCTGGTTCATCACTGTTCACCCTCTTGCTGGGGTTGGGTGGCGGGCCGCACGTAGCTGATTTCAATGGTCGCGTAGGTGTCATCTCCGTACCGGAGTCCCGCGTCAATTTCGATCTGCGCCGTGCTGCGAAACGCCTCCGGCACTTCGGCCAGCTGCGCCTGAAACCAGGCGATCGCACCAGCGGCATCGGTCGGCGGCCAGTCGCCGTCGTACCGCTCGACGGTCTTGCTGATGATCTTGTCCTTCTTCACTTCGCAGTCCTTCTCTTCAACGTGACTGGCACCGAACCCTTCACTGGATCCTCTCGGTGCGCCCGCCGTGACGCAGCACCTCTCCGTACTCGCCGATGGTTTCGATGCCGTCGGCCTTGGCCTGGACGATTGCGCGGCTGGTGTCGCTGGCTATGCCGCAGCACTTCAGCACGGAGCCTCCAAAGGATGCGATGGGTCGGTACAGGTATGGGTGGGTGTTCATGGTGGTGTCAGGCGCGAAGCCAGCTCATGGGGATGTCAGCCAGGAAGGCGATCCAGGCCGCGTCGCGGGCCGCATTGCCGGCGATCAGGGCTGAGAGATCAATGGTCGTTTGCATGTCAGGTCGGTGTTGAGTTGTCGAAGTAAATGTTACGTCACAACGCAAACAAAAAACAATAGACACCGAACTTAAAGTTATGCAGAATTGCCTGACCGACCCGCGAATAGGTGTTCGCGGAGAAGCTGGAGAGACCCATGAATGCAGTCATCAACGATCAGCTAGCTGCCCCCGCTCCGCACGGTTTGTGCGGCTGCGATGCGGCCCCTTCGAGCAGCCCTGTGCGGCTGTCCCCGCTGCTGGAGAACGTGCTGCGCACGATGATCAATCCGGCCTACGAGAACGTGCTGGGCACCGAGAGCCACGAGCGCAAGGTGCTGCTCAGCGAGATCGACTGGCTGCGCGCCGAGAACATTGCGCTGAAGCAGCGTCTGGTGGCGGTATGACGCCCAACCGAATCAGGATCACCACCGATGGCGGGATCGCAGAGGTGTACGGCGACATCTTCTCGGACATGCTGGTTGAGTACTCCCTGGCCCTCAGCGAACGAAAGAAGAAGGCGCAGGAACAGATGGGGGCCATCAGTCTGGGTGGCGACTTTCGTCGACAGCAGTTCAGCGCGGCGTGCATCGAATACGACGACGCTGAGTCGCGCATGGGCATCCTCGACGCCATCGAGAAGGTGTTCAAGAACCGCACCGGAGTACCGGTGAGCTACGTGCAGCCGATCCCAAACCTCGGAGGTTCGGCATGAGCACGAAGCAGGGCACCTCGGCGCCGAAGTTGATTGCCTTCTGGCGTTACGACATCTTCCCGTACGTCTTGAGCGGCACGGTCGAGAGCGTCAACACCAAAGGTCACGTCCTCACCAAGGAATACGGCCCCGGTCTGCGGTTCAACCCGTTGTGCGTGCTGCCAGCCGCCGCCGGTGAGCCTATCGCCGCGAAGCTCAAGACGTTGGAGAAGGAGCGCCGCGCGGCCGTCGACTCGGTTCACGGCGACT
>JBDTQF010000326.1:0-3991 GCA_039932275.1 Burkholderiales bacterium | reverse complement strand
CTGGAACCACCAGGCCAGCATCAGCGGCATGGCGATCTTCAGGATCTCGCTGGGCTGGATCACCACGCCGATGTTGAGCCAGCGCGTGGCACCCTTCTTGGTGAGGCCGAACAGCGCCGTGGCCACCAACAACAGCAGCCCCGCGGTGTACAGCGGCACCGCCAGCGCCATCAGGCGCTGCGGTGGTACCTGCGCCACCGCGAACAGGATCAGCATGGCCAGCAGCATGTTGCGGCCATGGTCGACAAAGCGCGTGCCGTTGTCGTAGCCGGCTGAGTACATCGCCACCAGGCCAATGGCCATCAGCACGCCGACGGCCAGCAGCAACGGGCCGTCGAAGCCGCTGAACCAGGGACGCAACCGCTGCCAGCGGCTGGGTGCGTCGAGCGCGGAGTTCTTCATGGCGAGGACGCCGCGGTGGCGGCTGCAGCGGGCGGCACGCCGGCGTTGCGCACGCCCGGCAGCGGCACGTCGGCGGCGCGGCGCGGCGCCCCGATGGGCGCGCCGACCTGGCCCTTCTGCACCAGCGCGATGTCGTCGGCGCTGGGGTAGTTGCCCAGCAGCAGGTAGTCGAGCACGCGGCGGGCAATGGGCGCAGCAGCCTCGGCACCGAAGCCGGCGTTTTCCACCACCACCGCCAGCGCCACGCCGGGCGCATCGACCGGCGCGAAGGCGGTGTAGAGCGAGTGGTCGCGCAGGTACTCGGAAATGCGGTTCTTGTCGTACTTCTCGTTCGCGCGCACGCTGACGGCCTGCGCCGTGCCGGTCTTGCCGCCGCTCTGGTACTGCGCGCCCATGAAGACGGCGCGCGAGGTGCCCTCCTGCGTGACGCCGAACAGCGCGCGGCGGACCACCTCCACATGCTCGGGCTTGAGCGCCAGCGGGGCGAGCGACTGCGACGACACCAATCGCTTCTCCTTGCTCACCACGTTCTCGATCTCACGCACCAGGCGTGGCTCGAAGCGTTGGCCGCCGCTCACCAGCGTGGCCGTCGCGCTGGCCAGCTGCAGCATGGTGAAGTTGTTGTAGCCCTGGCCGATGCCCAGTGAGATCGTCTCGCCGGCATACCAGCGCTGCAGCTCGGGGCGCTTGTACTTGCGGCGCTTCCATTCGGTGGAAGGCAGATCGCCAGTGACCTCACCGTCGATGTCGATGCCGGTACGCCGGCCGAAGCCGAAGGGTTCGAGCTGGTCGTGGATCAGGTCCACGCCCATCTCGCTGGCCAGCGAGTAGTAGTAGACGTTGCTCGACAGCACGATGGAGCGCACCATGTCCACGGCGCCCAGGCCGCCGTCGCCATGGCTGCGGAAGCGGTGGTCGCCGAACATGAAGTAGCCGTTGTCCACGATGATCTGGCTGGCGCTGCGCTTGCCGGAGGTCAGCGCGGCGATGGCCATGAAGGGCTTGAAGGTCGAGCCCGGCGGGTACGTGCCGCGCAGCGCCCGGTTCAGCAGCGGCTTGTCGAGCGAGTCGTTCAGCTCCTGCCAGCTGTCCTGGTCGATGCCGTCGACGAACAGGTTGGGGTCGAAGGTGGGCTTGCTGACGAAGGCCAGCACTTCGCCCGAGCGCGGATCGATCGCCACCAACGCACCGCGCCGGGTACCGAACAGCTCTTCCACCAGCGCCTGCAGCTTGATGTCCAGGCTCAGCCGCACGGTGTTGCCGGGGGTCGAGGGTTCGGAGCTGAGACGCCGCACCGCGCGCCCGCCGGCGCTGGTCTCCACTTCTTCGAAGCCGGTGGTGCCGTGCAGTTCGCGTTCGTAGCGCTGCTCGATGCCGAGCTTGCCCAGCACGTCGGTGCCGCGGTAGTTGGCCAGGTCCTCGTCGGGCCAGTCTTCCATCGCGGTTTTCTCGCGCGTGTTGATGCGCCCGATGTAGCCCAGCGCATGGCTGGCCAGGTCGCCGAAGGGGTAGTTGCGGAACAGCCGCGCCTTCACCTCGACGCCGGGGAAGCGGTAGCGCTGCGCCACGAAACGGGCCACCTCGGCGTCGCTGAGCTTGGTGCGGATCGGCACCGACTCGAAATTCTTGCTGTCGTCCAGCAGCCGCTTGAAACGCTTGCGATCACGCGGCGCGACCTCCACCACCGTGGCGAGCTGGTCGATCACGGTGTCGAGCTCGTCCTCCAGCCGCGAGCGCGTGATCTCCAGTGTGTAGGCCGAGTAGTTGTCGGCCAGCACCACACCGTTGCGGTCGGTGATGAGGCCGCGGTTGGGCACGATCGGCACCACCGCGATGCGGTTGTTCTCGGCCTGGGTGGACAGCGCGTCATGCGCCACCACCTGCAGGTACAGCAACCGCGCCACCAGCAGCGTGAAGCAGAACAGCACGAACCCCGCCGCCGCCAGCAGGCGTGATCGGAACCGCCCGATCTCGCGCTCGACATTGCGCAGCTCTGTCATAGCGGTCGGTTTTCGTCCCGGTCTGGTGCGCGGCGTTGCGGCGCCAGCAGAATGAAGCTGGCTACCGGCCACAGCATGGCCTCGAACAGCGGCGCCAGCATCAGCGGCCAGGTGGGTGCATCGCCGTCGACCACCAGGCGCACGATCACCGACACCAGGTGCGCGGCGGCGAACAGCGGCAGCACGTGCACGGCCTGCGCGCTGAGGCTGAACCACAGGATGCGCCGGTGGATGGTGATCGCGAAGTACGACAGCAGCGTGTAGGCCAGCGCATGCTGGCCGAGCAGGGCGCCGTCGTGCACGTCCATCAGCACGCCGAAGATGAAGGCCACGCCAACGCCCACACGGCGCGGCTGGTGCACGTTCCAGAACACCAGCACCAGCGCCACCAGGTCGGGCAGCGCCGGCATGCGGCCCAGCGGCACCAGGTTCATCAGCAGCGCGGCCAGCAGCGACAGGCCGATGAACCAGGGGCTGGCGGGCAGAAGGAGCTGGTTGGAGCTGCGCGGCATCATGGTGGCGTGGGCCGGTGGGCGAATGGGTCAGCGTCCCGGGCGGCGCCCGGTCTTGAGTGCCTTGTCGTCGCGTGCCGGGCTGGCCTCGGGCCGCGGCGGCAGTTGTTTGGCTTCGGGTGCCAGCACCAGCACATGGCGGATGGCATCCAGCGGCGCCACCGGCGCCAGCACGATCCTGGCGAAGGCCGAATCGGCACGGCGGTCCACGCGCGCGACCTTGGCCACTGCCAAGCCGCTGGGGAATATGCCGTCCAGCCCGGTGGTGGAGAGCAGGTCGCCCGGCTGCACGTCGGCATTGGCGGCCACGAAACGCAGCTCCATGCCGCCACTGGTGGGGTCGCCGTAGGCCACGCCGCGCTGCTGGGTGCGGCCATTGAGCACGGCGATGGCCGCGTCGCGGTCGTTCAGCAGCGTGACTTCTGCGCTCATCGGGTAGACACGGGTCACCTGGCCAAGCACGCCGCGTTCATCGATCACCGGTGAGCCGGCCTCGATGCCCTGGCCGCTGCCGCTGCCCAGCACCACCTTGCGGGTGTACGGGTCGGGCGCGTTGTACAGCACCTCGGCCGTGCGGCCTTCGCCGTTCAGCCGTTCGCGCAGCGCCAGCAGGGCCCGCAGGCGGACGTTTTCGAGCTCGAGTGCTTGCACCTGCAGCAGCCGGCGCGATTGTTCGGCCATCCGGGTCTGCGCCTGTTCGACCTGGCCGAGCGCCTGATTGATGCCGCCGAGGTAATCGCTTCCCGCGCCCAGCGCGCGCACCGGCGCCAGCAGCAGGCGCTCCAGCGGATGCAGCACGGCGGCCACCACCACGCGCAGCGGCTGGGTCACGGCATAGCGGCTGTCCGCGGCCATCAGGCACAGCGCCAGCGAGGCGAAAAAGATCACCCGTGTCAGCGCGGAGGGGCCTTGCCTGAAGAAGGGCGGGGGGGAGCGGTCGAGGGTGCCGAGGGGCATGACCGTGAGCGATGTACTGCAGCGCAAGGGCCCGCTGCCGGGCCCGCGCGCTGCTTACTCCGACGTGAAGATCGAGCCGAGGCGCTCCATGCGCTCCAGCGCCATGCCGCAGCCGCGCAC
>JBDTQF010000325.1:0-4012 GCA_039932275.1 Burkholderiales bacterium | reverse complement strand
CCAAGGATCAGGTCATCAAGTACGAGGCGGCGCTGAAGGTCGACAAGTACCTGCTGGTGGTGCACGGCAACGCGCAAGACCAGGAAAAAGCACGCAGCGTGCTGGCCCAGGCAAAGACGACAGTCGCGGCCTGAAACCACAGCGGCTCGCGCCGTGTCTCGCTGAATGCCGGCGCGACACGGCAAGGCCAAGCGCAAAGGAATGAGTCATGGACATCACGACACACCACGCTCGAATCACCGGCCCGGTCTCCTACCGGGCCGGCACCGGTCGCAAGCAAAACATTCCGATCGGTCCGTGCATGGTCGAGAGCGTCGGAGGGCGGTCGATCGACATCATCTGGGGCGATCGTGGGCAAAGCTCCGTGGCGCTGCCAGTCGAAGAGATCGAAGCAGCCCAGGATCATGGGCACCTGGTGCTGCTGGACTAAAAGCAGCCCTCAGCCATACCGCGCGACGGGCCGCAAGAGTTCGAAGTGCCCCAGCGTCGCGACATAGATCGCCGTGGCGGCACGGCCCAGCTTGTCTGACATCAGCGCCTGAGCGGCCAGGTTCTCGCCCGCGTTGCGGACTGGCATGCCATGGGCCAACCCTTCTGCCACCACATCGCCACAGGCGTCGAGGAGCCGAATGTCCAGCGCGGCGCATGGCCCCTGGCAGGTCGCCATGCCATCGACCAGCGTCAGGTCGACGATGCAGATCAAGCCACGTTCGCCGACGATCGCCAGGAAGGTCGACAGCCCACGAGGTGTTTGTCTGCCTTCCCTTTCAACGCCGAGGCCGAGGGCCTGGAAGCGGCGCGCCAGATCGAGCGCAAAAGCCTCCACCTGAGGCAGCATGGCCTGCGCAAGGCGGGTGAAGGTGATGTCCCATGCGGTCGCACGAGGCAAAGCAGGGGCGGGGTGCGGTTGAGCCATAGCAAGAACAGTGTCCGGTGCCACGCCAGGGCCCATGCCCAGAACAGGCCGGCTATTGCCTGCCATCAGCAAGCTTGGCCATACGCCGGCAGCGGCCGTTCCGCGCCGGCCGGGCTTTCCAACGTACGCCGACGCACAGACCGTGAGCCTGCAGCGGAGCAAGCTGCCACTCCCCTCAACAGCCAGGAATTCCCACCATCAAGACGGACAGCCAACTGCAGCAGGACGTCACTGCAGAACTCAAGTGGGAGCCCTCGGTTCATGCCGCCCGCATCGGGGTCGAGGTGAAGGATGGCATCGTGACGCTGGCTGGCCAGGTCGACAACTACGCGGAGAAGTGGAACGCCGAGCGCGCCGCTCAGCGGGTATCTGGCGTCCAGGCCCTGACCACCGAGTTGAAGGTGCACCTCACCAGCCTGAGCAAGCGCACCGATGCCGACATCGCCGAAGCGGTCAAGAACGTGCTGGAGTGGACCTCTTCACTGCCCGCAGGCGCCATCCAGGTGATGGTCGAAGGGGTTGGGTCACGCTTTACGGCGACGTCGAATGGCAATACCAGCGGCAAGCCAGTGCCGACAATGTGCGTTGCCTGATGGGCGTCACCGGGGTCAACAACGAGATCATCGTCAAGCCGTCGAAGGTCTTTTCGACACAGGCCACGGCGGTCAAGTCGGACATTGAAGCAGCGCTGAAGCGCACATCGATCACCGACGCAAAGAAGATTTCCGTCTCAGTGCATGGCAGCGACGTGACGCTGTCGGGCACGGTGCACAGCTGGAATGAGCGCGACGCGGCGACCAACTCCGCCTGGGGCACGCCGGACGTGCGCAACGTCGTTGACATGATGACGCTGGCGCACTGAATGCAGTCCCATCATGGCTGCGGCTCCAGTTGTGCCGCAGGTTCCGCCCAGAACCAGCGCAACGCCACGAACTGGCAAGCGCATGTCTGACTGGGAACGTCTACTGCTGCTGGGCCTTTTGTCGCCGCTGCTGTGGCTGCAGGCCCGCCACGTCCGGCGCACTGCGCCGCAGATGCCGGAGCCGCCAGGGGAACGCGTCGGCACTGCCGGATGCGGCTCGCTCGTGCGCCTGCTGGTGGCTGGCGATCGTGGGATGGCAGACGGAAGTGCATCCCACCGAACATGAGGTCATCAGGTTGACGCGGGAGCATTTCGACGAGGACAGCGCGGCGCCAAGCTTCGGCTGATCGCACCAGCTGATCGGCTCAGTTGACTTCAACGCTCGCGGCGAGCGTGGCCGGCGTCACGCCGCAGGAACAGTTCACGCCAGCCCGCCTCGTGCAACTCCACGCCGTACAGGCTGGCGGCAGCTTCGATGCGCCGCCATGCTTCGTCCCGCTCGTCATCACTCACGTCCTTCACCTGATCGAACCGCGCAATGGCATTGTGGACGTGGCTGGCGTTCTCCAGCGGCTCCTTGCGTTGCGCCGGAAATGCGAACTGCCGTGCAGGCAGGGCATTGCGTTCTTGGGTAGAGAGCTTGGGCATCGATCAGTCCTTTGAAAGTCGGTTTCTTCACGGCACCAGCACGGCGGCACCTTCGAAGCGCCCCGCACGCAGATCGGCCAGCGCTTCGTTGGCCTGTTGCAGCGGGTAGCGCGTGGTCCTGGTGACGATGCCCATGCGCGGCAGCTGGCTCAGGAAATCGAGTCCGTCCTGGCGCGTGAGGTTGGCCACCGACAACAGTTCGCGTTCTTCCCACAGCAGGCTGTACGGGAAACGCGGTATGTCGCTCATGTGGATGCCAGCGCACACCACACCGCCGCCCTTGCGCACGGCCTTCAATGCCACAGGCACGAGATCGCCGACGGTAGCGAAGATGATGACCGCATCCAGCGCTTCTGGCGGCATCTGATCGGAGCCACCTGCCCAGACGGCACCCAGGCTGCGCGCGAAGTCTTGCGTCGCATGGTCCCCTGGCCGGGTGAACGCAAACACCGAGCGACCCTGCCACTTCGCCACTTGGGCCAGGATGTGGGCGGCCGCACCGAAGCCGTACAAGCCCAGCTTCTTCCCGTCACCGGCGATGCCCAGCGCGCGCCAGCCAATCAGGCCGGCGCAGAGCAAGGGTGCGAGCGATTCGTCGCTGCCGTCGTCGCCCAGTGGAAATGCGAAGCGTGCATCGGCCACCGTGGCCGTGGCGAAGCCGCCATCGCGCGTGTAGCCGGTGAAGAGCGGGTGGTCGCACAGGTTTTCGCGCTGCATCTCGCAATAGGGGCAGACGCCGCAGGTGTGGCCCAGCCAGGGGATGCCGACGCGCTGTCCGAGGTCCAGTCCGGTGACCCCCGAGCCGATGGCGTCGATGCGGCCGACGATCTCGTGGCCCGGGATGATGGGCAGTTGCGGATGCGGCAGTTCGCCATCCACGACGTGCAAGTCGGTGCGGCAGACGCCGCAGGCCGCCACCTTGACGCGGATCTCGCCCGGCCCGGGTTGCTGGTCCGGCAGCTCGGTCCACTCCAGAGGCGTACCCAGTTGCTTCAACACCATGGCATACATAGCACGCTCTCAGTTCGCGTCATTGAAGCCGGTGCTGACGTGCGAGCCGTCGCAGAAGGGCTTGTTCGCCGAGGCGCCACACCGGCACAGCGCGACGCGATTGCGCACCTCGTAGGCCTGTCCGTTGCCTCCGACGATCTCGACCCCGCCGCGCACCCACAGCGGGCCGCTGACGCCTTTGGCGGTGTCCTGCACCAAGCCGATGGAGGGCTCGAAGTGCGGCTCGATCGCGTGGCCTTTTGCACTCGCATTTGCGTGGGCATGGTCCCGGGCCTGCGCCCATTGCCGAGCACGCAGGCGCCCGCCGGGGCAATCACCGGCCTGTTGCTGCACCAGACCGGCGGCAGCGGGCTGGTCGCTTTCGAGCACCAGATTCCAGATCTGCCCTTTGGGGTCGCAGAAGCGCGCGAACGCGCACAGTGCCTTCGCATCATCGAGTACCAGCGTCGGGCCTTGGATGTGCTCGGCCTGTTGCTCGTAGGGCTCGCGGCTGGCGGTTTCCGTGCCGTCGAACCCCGCCCGCTGGTGCGCGCCGTCGCAGAACGGCTTGGTGCCTGACTGTCCACAGCGGCACA
>JBDTQF010000324.1:0-4020 GCA_039932275.1 Burkholderiales bacterium | reverse complement strand
GTGTAGAAGCCCATGGGCTTTTCTTCGCTGTGGTAGCCCTTGCCCACCAGTGACAGCTTCTTCATGTCGAAGCCGGACTGGCCCAAGGTGCGAATCGCCGCTTCGGCGGTGGCATGGGTGTCGAAGACGAAGAACGCGGAATCTGGGTTGCTCATGGTGCTGTGCCCCGCTCAGTAGACGAGATTCATCTTGTCGACGACGTTGCGGACGCCCGCACTGGCCCAGGCTGTGCGCGTTGCCAGGTCGCGCTCGTCCCAGTTGTGCACGGTGCCCGTGAGCGTGACGTCGCCACCCTTCACGGCGACCGAGATCTTCTGCGCATCGGCGGTGGCACTGCGCTTGAGCGCGGCTTCGATGTCCGACTTGACGACCGTGGCCGATAGCGTGGGCTTGATGGCGATCTGGTTGCTGACGCCTGTGACACCCAGCATGTAACGCACGCTGTCCGCAGCGGCTTGCCGCTGGAATTGCCATTCGACATCGCCCGACAGCGTCACCCAGCCGCCTTCGACCATCACTTTGACGGCATCCGCCGGCAAGGAACTGGTCCAGCCGAGGATGTTGTTGGCCGACTGCGCGATGTCAGCGTCGGAGCGTTTGCCGAATTCGCCGAGCTTGACCTTCATCTCGACCGCCAGCGCCTTGACGCCGACCACGCGCTGGGCAGCACGTTCCGCATTGAGTTTCTCGTAGTAGCTGCTGACCTCGCCGGCCAATGTCACCACGCCGTCCTTCACTTCGACGCCGATCTGGGCGGCGTGCACGGCAGGCTCCCACTTGAGTTCGGCCATCACGTCTTGCTGCAGTTGCGAATCGGTCTTCATGGTGTTGATCCTGGGTTGGTTGGAGAGACTGAGCATCTCCCTGGCAAAGGACGCGGTCTGTGCGCAGCCGTACCCTCGGCAGGACTTTTGTGGCTGGCCTGGGTGCGGTGCCGCACGGTCCGCAGCGCTCGCCGGGATTAAGGTGGGTCTTCCACGCGTCAGCCACCAAACTGACACGACCTGCCTTCACACCTCCCATGGATCTGCCCATGATTGACAACGCACCCAGCGGACGCGGATTCGTCACCCTGCTCGAGGCCTTTCGTGCCAGCGGCGGAACAGCACCCGGTGACATCGTCGCCCGCCTGATGGAGGATCACCACACGGGCGAGGCCGTCAGCTTGGCCAAGCTGGTCCACTCTGGTCAGGTGTTCGGATTTGAATGGCGCAGCAGCCTCTGGATACCGATGTTCCAGTTCAACGCGGACGATCTGTCGATCGTGTCAGCGTCACAGCTCGTGAGGGGCGAATTGCCGGAGTTCTGGTCGGGCTGGGCGGTTGCTATGTGGTTTGCGACGCCCAATTGGCGGCTGGAGGACCGCAGGCCTGTGGACCTGCTGGCATCGGACCTCACCGCCGTGTTGCATGCCGCGGAGTCCTCGTGGTCGGCTGACGGCGGGGGTCATCTGCAGGTGCGGCCTGAGCAGAAACTCGCGGCGGTTCATGCATAGACCAATCCGCCACTGCGGGCTGCCTTTCCTGGAGATTCTGATGACCCAAAAGACCAAACCCCCGACCCCACCGCCTGGTCCGGCTCGTCCGTTGCCACCAGTGGCCCCGAAGACCCTGCCTACCGAGCCCGCGGAGGTACTGGGAAGGCACAAGAACAGCGGCCAGAAGGATCACAAGGGTGCGCGCTGACAAGTATGGGATTCGCCTCGGGCACACGTTTTGAAGCGGGACCCGCCGGCTGGCGAAGCGGAAGCTGAATCCAGTGTGCTTTTGGGGGATGACGCCGGCGCACCTCACGACCTGCCCGCGCAGCCCCACAAGCCATCCTTTCTGCGCAGGCATCGATGGCAGGCTGTCTGCCTGTTGGTTGTCATCGCAGCGCTCTGCACGTTGATCGTGCGCTGGTGGCTTGGCACGCAGGTCATCACCGAAACGGTCCTTCGGCGCGATCTCGTCCAGACCATCGTGGCCAGCGGCCACGTCGAAGCGCCGCACCGCGTGGCGGTCGGCGCGCAGATCACCGGCAAGGTTCTGCGCATCCCCGTCGTTGAAGGCCAGACCGTCAAGGCCGGCGACGTGCTGGTAGAACTTGAAGCCGCTGAGCTGAGTGCGGCGGGCCGACAGGCCGATGTCGCAGTGGTCCAGGCGCAGGCGCGTCTGCGACAGCTGCAGGAGGTGCAGGCGCCCGTTGCTGCGCAAACCTTGCGGCAGGCGCAGGTCAGCCTTGGCAATGCCCGAGCCGCTCTGGCCCGCAGCCAGGAGCTGTTCAACAAGGGCTTCATAGGACAGGCAGCGCTGGACGATGCGCGCAAGACCAGTGAGCTGGCCGACGCGCAAATGCGCGCGACGCAGAAGCAGTTGGAAGGCACAGGCATCACAGGGAGTGATCGCGCACTGGCCGTGGCCGATGTGGCGGGCGCACAGGCCAATGCACAAGCCACGCGTGCCAGGGCCGCGTACGCCGTGATCGCCGCGCCGCTGGCCGGCACCTTGATCGCACGAAACGTGGAAGTCGGCGACGTGGTGCAGCCTGGCAAGGTGCTGATGACGCTCTCGCCGCAGGGACGTACGCAACTGGTCGTGGCCATCGACGAAAAAAACCTGTCGCTGCTGGCCCTCGGGCAACGCGCCTTGGTCTCGGCCGACGCCTACCCGACCCAGCGCTTCGAGGCTGTGCTGGCCTACATCAATCCCGGCGTCAACGCGGCCACGGGCGCCGTCGAGGTGAAACTCGACGTCGCGGTGCCGCCTTTGGTGCTGAAGCAGGACATGACGGTGTCGGTGGACATCGCCGTGGCCCGACGCGCGCAGGCGCTGATCGTTCCCCTGTCCGCGGTGCACGATGTCGACGAAGCACCGTGGGTGTTGAGGCTGGAAGGCCGGCACGCGGTGCGACGGGCGGTCCAGCTCGGCTTGCGCAGTGGCGGCCTCGCCGAGGTATTGAGCGGGCTGTCCGAAGGCGACAGGCTGCTGGTCGGCTTGACCGATGTGAAGCCCGGTGCACGGGTGCGCGCCATGTCCCCTGCGACAGCCATCACGGCTACCGCAGCCACTGCGGCCTCCACCCCGCAGTGAGGCGGTCGGGCACGAGCGATGTTCAAGACCTGGTTGCCCTTCGAGTGGATCGTGGCCATCCGCTTCCTGCGCGAGGGGCGGTTGCAGACCCTGTTCATCGTCGCCGGGGTGGCCCTGGGCGTCGCGGTGATCGTCTTCATGTCGGCACTGATGACGGGCCTGCAGATGAACTTCATCCGCCGGGTGCTGTCGGCTCAGGGGCACATCCAGTTGCTGCCGCCGAAAGACCTGACGCGACCGTTGCGGCTGGGGGTGTACGCACGCCCCGGCGAAGTGGAAGCTGCCACCGTACAGCTGCCTCTGCAGCGCCTGAAGTCCATCGACCAGTGGCAGACCGTGGCCGAGCAGATACGCGCCATGCCCGAGGTGCAGGTGGTGTCGCCGCTGGCGGGGGGCTCGGCACTGGTGGTGCGCGGCATCGCCAGCAGGGCCATCACGGTAGCCGGCATCGACCCAGCGCTGTACTACCGCATCGTCACCTTGCCGGACAAGATCGTGCATGGCAAGGCTGAGCTGGCGGGCACTGACATCCTCATCGGCACCGAACTGGCCACCGATCTGGGCGTGCGCGTCGGCGACAAGCTGCGGCTGGCCACGGTGAGTGCCTCGAGTGCTGGCGCCGACACCACCCTGACCATTGCCGGCATCTTCGACCTCGGCAACAAGGCGGCCAATCAACGCAGCACTTTTGTAGCGCTGCGCACTGCGCAGAGTCTGCTGGCCTTGCCCGGCGGCGTGACGAGCCTGGACGTGACCGTGCGCGATGTCTACACCGCCGAAGTGGTGGCGCAGCGCATCACTGCCGCCACGGGCGTGGAAGCCGACAGCTGGATCAAGACCAACGCCGAGCTGTTCACGGCGATTGCGGCGCAGAGCACGTCGAACAATGCCATTCGCTTCTTCGTCGGCCTGTCGGTGGCTTTTGGCATCGCCAGCGTGCTGGCCGTGG
>JBDTQF010000323.1:0-4038 GCA_039932275.1 Burkholderiales bacterium | reverse complement strand
TGCTGGCGGAACATGCCGTAGTCGTAGCGGATGCCGTAGCCGAAACCCGGCACGCCCAGCGTGGCCATCGAGTCGAGGAAGCAGGCCGCCAGCCGGCCCAGGCCGCCGTTGCCCAGGGCGGCATCGGGCTCCAGGTCGAGCAGCTTGTCGGCATCGACATCCAGCTCCTTGAGCGCCTGGCGGATGGTGGGCATCAGCTCCAGCGCCAGCAATGCGTTGCTGAAGGTGCGGCCGATGAGAAACTCCATCGACAGGTAGTACACCCGCTTGACGTCCTGCGCGTACTGGGCCCGGGTGGTCTTCATCCAGCGCTCGACCAGGTGATCGCGCACGGCATACGACACCGCATGCAGCCAGTCCTCCGGCCGGGCCGAGACCGGGTCCTTGCCGACCTGATACATCAGCTTGGTGGCGATGGTCCGCTTGAAGGCGGCGACGTCGCGTGCCAGATGCTCGTACTGGTGTTCGAACTGGGTCAGGTCCATCGGGCAGGCTCTTCTTGGAGGGAATGGGGAGTCAAACGGCCACCTCTTCGTACAGCGCGAGGTAGCGGGCGGCGGCCGTGTCCCAGCCGAAGGCTTGGGACATGGCGCGGCGCTGCACCTCCAGCCAGTCGTTGCGGCCGCGCTGCTTGCGGCGCCACAGGCTGAGCATGCGCTGCAACGCACCGCCCAGGCCGGCGGCGGTGAAGTCGTCGAAGACGAAGCCGGTGGCGTGGTCTTCCAGGCTTTCAAGGGTGGTGTCAGCCACCGTGTCGGCTAGGCCGCCGACGCGCCGCACCAGCGGCAGCGTGCCGTACTTCAGCCCGTACAGCTGGGTCAGACCGCAAGGTTCGTAGCGCGAAGGCACCAGGATCACGTCGCTGCCTGCAATGAGTCGGTGGGCGTACGCCTCGTCGTAGCCGATGCGCACGGCGACCGACTCCGGATGCTCGGCCGCTGCCGCGCTGAATGCAGCTTCCATGCCCGCATCGCCGCTGCCCAGCAGGGCGAACTGCGCCCCGGCCTCCACCATCATCGGCAGTTGCTGTTGCACCAGTTGCAGGCCCTTCTGGTCGGTCAGCCGGCTCACCACGCACAGCAGCGGCACGTCGGGCCGCACGGCCAAGCCCAACTCCTTTTGCAAGGCCGCCTTGCAGCGCCCCTTGCCGGCCAGCCGGCGGGCGTCATAACGCGCCGGCAGCAGTGGGTCGGTGGCCGGGTTCCAAACGCTGTCATCGACGCCGTTCAAGATGCCGCTGAGCGCGGTGGCCCGGCCCTGCAGCAGGCCTTCGAGCCCGCAGCCTTGCTCGGCGCTCTGAATCTCGCGCGCATAAGTGGGGCTGACGGTGGTGAGGCGGTCGGCGAAGTACAGACCGGCCTTCATGAAGCTGATCTGGCCGTGGAACTCCAGCCCATGCACCTGGAAAAACGCGTTGGGCAACCCGAGTTCGCCGAAATGGTGCGCCGTGAACAGCCCCTGGTAGGCCAGGTTGTGCACGGTGAACACCGATCCCGCCGGCGGCAGGCCCCAGGCCGTGCCGGGCTGGCCGGCAGCATGCAGGTAGGCCGGCACCAGCGCCGCGTGCCAGTCATGTGCGTGCACGACCTGCGGGCGCCAGTA
Organism: Burkholderiales bacterium; assembly: GCA_039932275.1. GTDB lineage: Bacteria > Pseudomonadota > Gammaproteobacteria > Burkholderiales > Burkholderiaceae_C > Sphaerotilus. Next base: position 2,436 of record JBDTQF010000323.1, on the reverse strand, counting down.
GCTGTCCAGCCCCTCGGCCAGCCGCGCCGCCATCCAGCCCAGCAGCGCGAAGCGCAGGTGGTTGTCGGGGTACGGTTGCTGACGGCTGTCGGCATACGGGCCACCGGGCCGGTGGTACAGCGACGGCGCGTCGATCACATACGCATCGGCATCGCAGCCGCGCAGCCGGCCGTAGAGCAGCTTGAGGCTGTGCGCGCCCATGCGCGGCGGCAGCTCGGCCACCACCACGGCATCTTCCAGCGCGGCCAGGATGGGCTCGAAGCCCGGCAGCAGCACGCGCACCTCCACGCCCAGCGCCGTCAACGCCCGCGGCAGTGCGCCGGCCACATCGGCCAGCCCGCCGGTCTTGAGCAGCGGGAAGATCTCGGCGCAGACTTGCAAGACTCTCATCAGGCTGCCCGCCGGTAAGCTGAGCTTAGGCGCTTGATCATGCCGCCAAGGCTTCCAGCATCTTGCGGGTCACCAGCACCACGCCGGTTTCGCTGCGGTAGAAGCGCTCGGCGTCGAGCACCGGGTCTTCGCCGATCACCAGGCCGTCCGGTATGCGGCAGCGGCGGTCGATCACCACCTTCGTGAGCCGGCAGCCGCGACCCACCTGCACATCGGGCAGGATCACCGCCTCCTCGATGGTGGAGTACGAGCGCACCAGCACATTGGAGAACAGCACCGAGTGCCGCAACGTCGAGCCCGAGACGATGCAGCCGCCCGAGACCAGGCTGTTGACCGCGAAACCGCGCCGGCCGTCGACGTCGTGCACGAACTTGGCCGGCGCCAGCTGTTCCTGGTAGGTCCAGATCGGCCAGTCGCGGTCGTACATGTTGAGCTCGGGCGTGGTCGAGGCCAGGTCGAGGTTGGCCGCCCAGTAGGCGTCGACCGTGCCCACGTCGCGCCAGTAGGCCTTCGAGTACGGCGGGTTCGAGATGGCCGACAGCGAGAACGGGTGCGCGAAGGCCTGGCCTTCGGCCACCGCACGCGGCACCAGGTCGCGGCCGAAGTCGTGGGTCGAGCTGGCATTGGCCGCATCTTCTTCGAGCAGCTGGTAGAGATAGTCGGCATTGAAGATGTAGATGCCCATGCTGGCCAGCGCGATGTCCGGGTGGCCCGGCATGGCCGGTGGGTCATCCGGCTTCTCGACGAAATCGATGATCACGCGGTTTTCGTCGATCGCCATCACGCCGAAAGCCTTGGCCTCCTCGCGCGCCACCTCGATGCAGCCGACCGTGCAGGCGCGGCCCGACTCCACATGGTCGGCCAGCATGACCGAGTAGTCCATCTTGTAGACGTGGTCGCCGGCCAGCACCAGGATGTGCTCGGGCGGGGTGGAGTTGCGGATGATGTCGAGGTTCTGGAAGACCGCATCGGCGGTGCCGCGGTACCAGCTCTCTTCGTCGATGCGCTGTTGCGCCGGCAGCAGATCGATGAACTCGTTCATCTCGTTGCGCAGGAAGCTCCAGCCGCGCTGGATGTGGCGCAGCAGCGAGTGCGACTTGTACTGCGTCACCACGCCGATGCGGCGGATGCCGGAGTTCAGGCAGTTCGACAACGCGAAGTCGATGATGCGGAACTTGCCGCCGAAATGCACCGCCGGCTTGGCGCGGCGGTCGGTCAGGTCGCGCAGGCGCGAGCCGCGTCCGCCGGCCAGTACCAGTGCCAGCGTACGGCGGGTTTTTGCGCGCGATTGGGCGCTGCGGTTGTAGTCCATTGGAGTCTCCTCGGGTCCGTCTATTTTGCGGCGTTCGGCGCTGCCCGCGCAGCCTCAAGCTCGCCGATCTGCGTCAGGTCGTCTCTGTCTTTGTCTCTGTTAGCACGCGCAATGCCAGGCGCAGGCAATGCCCCGGCAACTCCAAGGTCTGCGGCCAGGCCGAGCCTGTGCACGCGCCGCCCGGTGCGTCGCTGTGGAAGGCGGGCCGCCAGGGCCCTTCGGGCAGGGTGTAGCGCTGTGCCTGCGCGCCGGCATTGAGGAGCAGCAAGGCCTGCGCGGCTGCGGGCGCGGCTGGGTCGCGCAGGCGGATCATCAGGGCGCGCTGGCTGCGGTCCTGCCAGGCCGGGCCGTCGATGGGGTGGCCATCCGGCTCCAGCCACTGCACGTCGCCTGCGCCGTTCAGCCACTGCGACAGCCGCAGCACCGGCTGCTCGCGCCGCAGCCGCAGCAGCGCCGCCACGGTGGCCTGCAGGTCGGCATCGGCGCGGGCCCAGTCGAGCCAGGTGGTGGTGTTGTCCTGGCAGTAGGCGTTGTTGTTGCCCTGCTGGCTGTGGCCCAGCTCGTCGCCGGCCAGCAGCATCGGCGTGCCCTGCGACAGCAGCAGCGTGGCCAGCAGCGCACGTGCCAGCCGCTGCCGCAGCGCATTGACCGCCGTGTCGTCGGTTGGCCCTTCGACGCCGCAGTTCCAGCTGCTGTTGTGGTGGTGGCCGTCGCGGTTGTGTTCGCCGTTGGCC
>JBDTQF010000322.1:0-4051 GCA_039932275.1 Burkholderiales bacterium | reverse complement strand
ACAGGTCGCCCAGCACGGCGCCGGCTTCCACCGACGCGAGCTGGTCCTTGTCGCCCAGCAGGATGAGGCGGGCCTGCGGCGGCAATGCCTGCAGCAGCGCCGTCATCAGCTCCAGGTGCACCATCGACGCCTCGTCCACCACCAACACGTCCAGCGGCAGCGGGTGCCGCGCATCGAAGCGCCAGTGGCGCGTGTCGGGCCGCGCGCCCAGCAGCGAATGCAGTGTTTTTGCGGGGCCGATGCGTGTGCCCCAATCGGCCAACGCGGCCTGGGCCTCGGGTTCGGCACCCAGCGATGCACCCAGCGCGCCCCAGGCCTGCGCGATGGACTGCGCCAGCCGCGCCGCCGCCTTGCCGGTGGGCGCAGCCAGCGCCACGCGCATCGCGGCCGGCGACGGATCGGTGGCAAACAGCAGCGCCAGCGCCCGCGCCGCGGTGTAGGTCTTGCCGGTGCCCGGCCCGCCGGTGATGAGCGTCAGCCCCGCACGCAGCGTGGCCGCGCAGGCCAGGCGCTGCCAGTCGATGGCATCGCCTGGCGCCGCCCCGGGCGTGGCCTCGTGCGTGGTATCAGGCGGGCCGAACAACCGGGTCAACCAGGCGGCGGCCTGAGGCGGGTCCAGCGCCGGCACCAACGCCACACGGGCCCGCGCCTGGGTCAGCAGGAACTGCTCGTACTGCCAGTAGCGACGCAGGTACAGCCGGGGCCGATCAGGCGGGCCGGCCAGCACCAGCGGGCCCGGGTCAGGCTTCGGGGCGGTGGCGTCGTCCACCGCGGCGCAGCTCAGCAGCGCGGCGCGCCAGGCCGTGGGCGCGGTGGGCAGGCGTTGCAGCAGCGGGGCCAAGGCGGCGCGCAGCGCCACTGCGTCGGCTTCGTCGGCATCGCTGTCGTCAGCGTCAGCCAGCAGCCAACCGGCCAGGGGCCAGCAACTGTGGCCCTGGCCTTCGGCCCGTGCCAGCAGCGCGGCGGCCAGCAGCACCTCGGGTGCCACGGCTTGCGGCACCGTGGCGTGGAGGAAGCGGGCCAGCGCCACGTCCAGCCGGCGCAGCAGGCCGCGCTCGGCCAGCGCGGTGAGGCTGGCCATCACCTCGACGGCCGACGGGCGGGACGAGGCCGTCATGCAACGCCCTCCTGGGAGTTTTCTCTGACGTCCAGCATGGCGTCGATGCCCTGCAGCAGCCCGGGTGGCGCCGGCAGCCAGACGCAACCGCGCTGTGGCCCGGCGATGCCGCGCAGGAACAGGTACACCGCACCGCCCAGATGGCGGGCGGGGTCGTAAGCCGCGCCCAGGCGCACGCGCAGCAGGCGGTGCAGCGCGGCCATGTACAGCGCGGCCTGCACGTCGTAGCGGTGTTCGGCCATGGCGGCGGCCAGCACGGGGGCGCGGTAGGCGCGGTGCTGGGCGGCGGCCTCCGCGCCCGCTCCACCATCCCGCGGGGTCAGTGCGTTGCTCTTGTAGTCGAGCACCCACCAGCGGCCGGCGTGCTCGAACACCAGGTCGGCAAAGCCCATCAGCAGGCCCCGCAGGCGCCGCGCCGGCAACGCCGGGCGCGACACGCCGGGCAACAGGTGGGCCTGCACCAGGGCATCCAGCGCGGGAGCGTCGAGGGCGGCGCTGGGCAGCCAGAACTCCAGCTCGCTCACCTGCACGCGCAGATCCACCAGCGCAGCGCCCAGCGGCGGCAGCGGCGTGGTGACGACGGCCTGCAGCCAGGCCACCACGTCGTCGGCACGTTCGCCGTGGCCGGCGCGTTCGCAGCGGCGGCGCAGGGCCTGGCGGCCGCTGTCGGTAGCCAGCCGGTCGAAGCCCTCCTCGGCCAACCATTGCAGCTGGTCGTGCAAAAAGTTGCCTGGCAACGCGCCGCGGGGGAATCGGTGCCACGGCGCCGAGGCCAGCGCTGAAACTGCTGGCTCATTGAATGAGCCAGTGGGTGCTTCAGCGTCCGCCGCGACGGCGGTCTCGTCGCTGGCGCCGCCCCGGTCGGCCGCCATGTCGTCGCGCAGCCAGGGGGTCCAGGCCGCGCTGGGCAGCGTTGGCTCGGTGGCATCGGCCGCTGCGTCTGCCTGTGCATCTGCCGGCGCCGCCAGGCCGCGCACCATGGCCGAATAGCTGCCCACCGCCCAGTCGCGGTCGATCACCGCAGCGAACACCGGCACCGCGGCCAGCGGCGCCTCAGCCTGCTCTGGCAGCCACCGGCCCGGTTGCGGCGGCAGCTCGGCGCCCACCCAGCGCACGCCTGCGGCATCACCCGCCCAGGGGCCGAAAGCCGTACGCAACCGGCCGGCCAGGTCGACCGCAGCTGTCGGCTGGCCATCCACCACCAGGTGGCCCAGCGCACTGCGGTGGAACAGCGGCTCGCTGGCGTAACGGTCCTTCTGCAGACCCACGCCCAGCCACAGCGCGTGGCGCGCCCGGGTCAGCGCCACGTAGAGCAGGCGCAGGTCCTCGCGCAGGCGCTCGGCCTGTTCCGCGGCCTTGTCGGCCGGGCCGGGCGCAAAGACCAGGCGGCGCTCACCGCTGGCGGGGTCGGCCAGGCTGAGCACCCGGTCCTTGACGTCGCGCGGCAGGCTGGCGGCAAAGGGCAGCATCACCACCGGGTACTCCAGACCCTTGGATTTGTGCACGGTGATCACCTGCACCAGGCCTTCGTCGCTTTCCAGCCGCACGATGCGTTCGTCGCCCAGGCCGGCGCCGTCACCCGTGCCGTCCTGCGACTCGGTGATGCGCTCGCCCAGCCAGCGCACCAGCGCCGCTTCGCCAACGACACCCGCGCCCTGCAGCAGTTCGGCCAGGTGCAGCAGGTTGGTGAGGCTGCGTTCGCCGCCACTTTGCGCCAACAACCGCGCCGGCAGCCCCAGCCGGTGCAGCGCCTGGCGCAGCATGGCCAGCACGCCCTGGCGCTGCCACACGCGTTGCAACTCGCGCAGCAGCTCGACGCGGCGGTCCCAGGCGGCTTCGTCCTGCGCATGCGCGGCCAGCTCCTGCCACGACAGGCCGATGGTGGTGGTGGCAAAGGCCGCGCGGGCCAGGCCGGCATCCAGCGGCTGCGCCACGGCCTGCAACCAACGCCACAGGTCCAGCGCCTCGGGCGTGTCGAACACGCTGGACTGGTCGGACAGGTAGACACTGCGCACGCCGCGTGCCTCCAGCGCGCGCCGCACGGCCTGTGCTTCGGCGCGGTTGCGCACCAGCACCGCGATGTCAGCCGGCTGCAGGCGTTGCGGCGCTTGCCCGTCGCGCTCGAAATGGGCCTGGCCCAGCCACGCCACCACCTGCTCGGCCGCCAGCGTGGCATGGTGGCGGCGCAGGTCGTTGGCCTTGAACAAGGTGGCGTCGTGGCACAGCGTGAACGCAGGCACCGGCGCGCCGCCGGCCACCAGCCGCTCGGCCCGGCCGCGCGCCTGCACCGGCACGAAGGGCAGCGCCATGGCCTGGCCCTTGCCGAGCGCAAAGGCGCCCTGCGCACCGGCCTGTTCGGCGTGTGCGAACAGCGCGTTGACACAGCCCACCAGCGCCGCGGTCGAGCGATGGTTGGTGTCCAGCGCGTAGTGGCGGCCGGCCGTGGCGCGGCGGGCCAGCAGGTAGCTGTAGATGTCGGCGCCGCGAAAGCCGTAGATCGACTGCTTCGGGTCGCCGATGAGCAGCATGGTGCCCCCAGGCCCCGGGGTACCGGGTCCGCCCCCCGAGGGGGTGCGGCGATCTTGGGGCGGCCCGGCGATCGCCGCGTCCGCGGTCGACTGGGTCTGGTTCGGCACGTAAAGCCGCTCGAACACCCGCCACTGCAGCGGCGAGGTGTCCTGAAACTCGTCGATCAGCGCCACCGGGTAACGCGCCAGCAAGCGGGCGCGCAGGGCGTCACCGTCGGGCCCGGCCAGCGCGGCATCGAGCCGGCGCAGCGGGTCGGCGAAGCCGAACACTTGCTGGCGCTGCTTCAGCTCGGTCAGGCGCTGCGCCACGGCGCCGGTGGCAAAGGCCAGCAGGCGGGCCTGGAGCGGCATCCAGCGCTCCAGCGCTTCTTGCAGTGCGGCCAGGTCGTCGAATGCGGGGGGTGGC
>JBDTQF010000321.1:0-4052 GCA_039932275.1 Burkholderiales bacterium | reverse complement strand
AGCCTGAGCACGGCGCTGCGGTGCGCCTGTTGGCGAGGGCTGTGGGTGTTTTGCGACTACGGGAAAGCCCCGATTTGAAAAACCCAGCAAATCGTCGGTTGTCACGACACGGTTAACAGGTGAGCAGTATGCTGGTTCAAAGCAATGGGAGATGTATATGGAATCGCCAGCCCCTGCCCGCACCCTCGATAGCCATGCCCACGCCCACGCTGGCGACGGTCCAGGTCAGGGTGCCTTCAAGGAGCTGCGCGACGAAGTGCGCCATGCCGTCGACCGCATGCCGTTGGGCGAGGTCTGCCTGAAAGACCGCAAGCACCTGCAGCCGGTGCACGCCATTCGCGATCTTTCAGGCCGTGGGGTGAGCCTGTGCATCGACGATGCCCTGGCTCCAGGCGAGCCGGTGGTCATCGAGCTGCAGCGAGGCGAGTTCCATATGTCGTTCTATGCCTACGTGGCCTGGTGCTGCCCGGGCGAGCAGCTGCTGGGCGAGGCGGCGCAGCTGCTGCCGGGCACGCATGTGGCGGGCCTGAGGGTGGTTGGCGCGCAGTCGCTGGGCCAGCTCATCGGCCTGACCCATGGCGGCGGCATCAAGCGGCGCAACCCGGTGCGACCGCTCAGCGAACCCGCTGAAGGGTTCGCGACAAGGGCGGCGGGCCTAGGGCAACGCTGAACAAGTCCCGCGAGCCGGCGCATCGCGGCCCAGCCAGCGCTGGGCCAACTGCACCCAGAGCGATGCGCCGAGCGGGATCACCGCATCGTTGAAATCGTAGTGCGGGTTGTGCAAGCCACAAGGCCCCAGGGCGGCGTGGCCGGGTGTGTTGCCGGCGGTCGGGCGCGGGGCGTCGCCATCGCCGTTGCCATTGCCATTACCGATCACGAAGTAGGCCCCAGGTTTTTCCAGCAGAAAGTAGCTGAAGTCCTCGGCCGTCATCGCGGGCTCGAAGACCTGGGTGTTGGCCTCACCCACCAGGCCCTGCATCACGTCGCGCACGAACGTCGCCTCGTGGGCATGGTTCACTGTTGGCGGGTAGTTGCGGTGGAAGTGGAACTGGCAACTGGCGCCGAACGCCGCGCAGGTGTGCTCGGCGATCTCGCGCATGCGGCGCTCCACCATGTCCAGCACGTCGAGTGTGAAGGTGCGCACCGTGCCCTGGATCTCGCAGGTTTCCGGCACCACGTTGGTGGCCTCACCGGCATGGATCATCGTGACCGAGATCACCGCGGCATCGACCGGCTTCTTGTTGCGGGTGAGGATGGTCTGGAAGGCCTGCACCATCTGGCAGGCCACCGGCACCGGGTCGATGCCGTTGTGCGGCAGTGCCGCGTGCGAACCCTTGCCGCGGATGGTGATGCGGAACTCGTTGCTCGACGCCATGGCCGGGCCCTCGCAGACGGCGAACTGGCCGGCTGGCAGCCCGGGCCAGTTGTGCATGCCGAAGATGGCCTCCATCGGAAAGCGCTCGAACAGGCCGTCGCGCATCATCTCGCGGGCACCGCCGCCGCCTTCTTCGGCCGGCTGGAACACCAACACCACCGTGCCGTCGAAATGCCTGTGCTGCGCCAGATGCTTGGCCGCCGCCAATAGCATGGCCACATGGCCGTCATGCCCGCAAGCGTGCATCTTGCCGGCATGGCGGCTGGCGTGGTCGAAGTGGTTGCGCTCGGTCACGGGCAGCGCGTCCATGTCGGCGCGCAAGCCAACGGCCCGTTGCGAGCTGCCGTTTTTGATGACCCCCACGACCCCGGTGCGGCCCAGGCCCCGGTGCACCGGAATGCCCCAGCGGCCGAGCGCTTCGGCCACCAGGTCGGCGGTGCGAACCTCCTGGAAGCACAGCTCGGGATGGGCATGGATGTCGCGTCGCAGCGCGGTGAATTCCGGCGCATCGGCCAGGATGGATTCGATCAACTGCATGACGGCTGTCTCCCCTTCGAGGGATCTTACGCTGTGCCATCATGATCGAATGAGATGGCGGTTGTTGTGGGGGCCACTGGCTGCCCTTGGGCTGGCAGGTTGCGCCCAGCCGGGCGCGGGTCCGGCCACGGGTGGCTTCGAGCCGGGGTACTACTGGCAGTCGGCACGTGGCCATCTGTCCATGCTGTGGGCCGCGCGCCCGGTGGGCGACTGGCTGGCCGACGCCACCACGCCTGCCGCCTTGCGCGCGCGTCTGCAGCTGGCGCAGCGCCTGCGCGACTATGCTGTGCGCGAGCTGGCATTGCCCGACAACCCCAGCTACCGCCGCTACGCCGACCTGCAGCGCAATGCGGTGGTCTGGAACGTTGTGGCCGCGCCGCCGCTCTCGCTGCGGTTGCAGACCTGGTGCTTTCCGGTGCTGGGCTGCGTGGGCTACCGCGGCTTCTTCGACCGCGACGACGCGCTGGCGCTGGCCCAGCAGTTGCGCGCGCAAGGCTTGGACGTGACGGTGTACGGCGTGCCGGCCTATTCCACGCTGGGCCGGTTGCCGGGGGCGTACTTCGCCGACCCGCTGCTCAACACCTTCATCGACTGGCCCGAGGGTGACCTGGCGCGCCTGCTCTTCCACGAACTGGCGCATCAGGTGGCTTATGCCAATGACGACACCGGCTTCAACGAATCCTTTGCCACCGCGGTGGAGCGGCTGGGCAGCGCGCGCTGGCTTGCGTCCGGCGAAGCGGGTGCGGGTGCGGCTGAGGTGCAGGCGCGCTTCGATGCGCAGCGGGCGCTGTTCCGCGAACTGGTGGCGCGCCATCGGGCTGAGCTGCAGGCTCTCTACCGCAGCCCCGCTGCTGATGCCGACAAGCTGCTCGGCAAGCAGGCCGTGCTGCAGCGCTTGCGGCAGGCGCATGAGGCGCTGAAAGCGCAGCACCCCGAACTGGGCAACCGCTACGACGGCTGGGTGACTGAAGCCAACAACGCCAGCTTCGGCGTTCAGCTGGCCTACCAGGGGCGTGTGGCGGCATTCGAGCGCCTGTTCGAGCGCGAGGGCCATGACTTCGCGCGCTTTTATGCCGAAGTGAAGCGCCTGGCTGCCTTGCCCAAGTTGCAGCGCAGCGAGGCGTTAGAGGCCTTGGTGCCGGCGGACCGGCAGGCGAGGGTGGCCGACCTGCCCAAATGACAACGCGACGGGCAGGCCGTCGCGTTGTGGTGGGCGCCCGGCGCTGCAACGCAGGCCGGGTGGGGACATCAGAAGCCCAGGCTGGCCAGCAGGTCGTCGACCTCGCCCTGGTTGGTCACCACGTCGGTGCGACCTTCGGCATCCACGACCGGGCCGTTCAGCACCACCTGCTCGACCTTGTGCTGCTGCTCGGGCGGCACCACCTGCACCAGCAGCTTGACCAGGCTGTCTTCCAGCTCGCTGGTGAGCTTGACGACCTTGGCCACGACCTGGCCGGTCAGGTCATGGAAGTCCTGCGACAGCATGATGTCGGTGAGGTGCTGGTCGGTGCGCGCGGTCGCACTCTCCATGTCCTGCACGAAGTTCATCACCGCCCCGCTCGCCACTGCCTTGACCGGGTCGGCGACGATCAGCGCGGCCAGGCTGCGCGTCCTGTCGGCCATGCCTTGCTGCTCGGCCTTGGCCTGGTCTACCGTGTTGAGCACCTTGTTGGCGGCGTCGGCAGTCTTGGTGGCGATGTAGTTCAGGCGGCTGCGCGCATCCGGAATGCCATCGGCGGCTTGTTTGAGCTGCGGCATCACCCCGAGTTGCTGCATCGTGTCGTGCAGCATGCGCGTGATGGAGCCGATCTGCTGGAACACCTCGGGCGACGTCATCACCGGGCCATGCGCCACGGCCATCTTTTGTAGTTCGTCGATCGTCATCGGAATCTCCCGTTCACGCCGTCGCGGCGAGCTTCTGCATGATTTTGGTGACTTTCTCTTCCAGCGTCGCCTTGGTGAAGGGCTTGACGATGTAGCCGGCGGCACCGCTCTGTGCGGCCAGCACGATGTCTTCCTTGCGGGCCTCGGCCGTGACCATCAGCACCGGCAGGTGCTTGAGGGCCTCGTCGGCCTTGACTGCCTTGAGCAGGTCGAAGCCGTTCATGTTGGGCATGTTGATGTCGGAGACGACGAAGTC
>JBDTQF010000320.1:0-4063 GCA_039932275.1 Burkholderiales bacterium | reverse complement strand
TGGTAGCCCTTGGGCAGGTCGGGGTAGAAGTAGTTCTTGCGCGCGAAGATCGACATCGGCGCAATCGTCGCGTCCACCGCCAGGCCGAGGCGGATGGCGCGCTCCACCGCGCCGCGGTTCATCACCGGCAGCGAACCGGGCAGCGCCAAGTCGACCGCGCAGGCCTGGGTGTTGGGTTCGGCGCCGAAACGGGTTGAAGCACCCGAAAAGATCTTCGAAACGGTTGAGAGCTGGGCATGCGTTTCGAAGCCGATAACAACTTCGTAGCCGCGGACAAGCGGGGGCTGGGTCATGGCGGGAAGCTTACACTGACGGTCTGTTGATGAATTCGGGCGAGATTGTGCGATGAAGTGGTGGCGCGTCGGCGTGTTGGCGGTGGTGGTGGCCGGTGTGGGCGCTGTCGTGGCACTGAGCCTTGCGGGGGGCCGCGAGCCGGCGCCGCAGGTCAGCTACACCGTGCTCGACGGCAGCCGCCACGACAGCGCGGCGTTGCGCGGCAAGGTGGTGCTGGTCAACTTCTGGGCCACCAGCTGCACCACCTGCATGCACGAGATGCCACGCATCATCGAGACTCACAACAAGTTCAAGGCGCGCGGCTTCGAGACGATTGGCGTGGCGATGAGCTACGACCCGCCGGCCTACGTGATCAACTACGCCCAGACGCGCAAGCTGCCCTTCGCGGTGGCGATCGACAACACCGGCGAGATCGCCAAGCGCTTCGGCAACGTGCAGCTCACGCCCACCACCTTCGTGATCGACAAGCAGGGCCGCATCGTCAAACGTTATGTCGGCGAGCCTGACTTTACGCAGCTGCACGCGCTGCTGGACAAGCTGCTGGCCGAGACCTGAACGGCCCCGGCGGCTTCACTTCAAGCCGCCGAACACCTTTTGCAGGATCGCGCTGCCGGTGCCCACCGGGTCCTGGCGGATCTTGCGTTCTTCTTCACCGATCATCAGGAACAGACCGTCCAGCGCCTTGGCGGTGACGTGCTGCTCGATCGTCTGCGGTGGCGCGTCCTTCTTGCCGAAGCCGAACTTGTTGGCCAGGCTGCCCACGCTGCCCATCACCGCATTGGCCTTGCGCGCCAGGTCGACCTTCTGCGTCGCATCGGTCACGATGGGCAGGAACTTCACCCCCAGCGGCTCGCGGGTGCGGCTGGAGAAGAACTCGGTCACCGAGGTGTCGCCGCCGCTGAGGATGCGCTGGGCGTCCGCCACCTTCATCGACTTGACGGCGTTCAGCAGCAGCGGCTTGGCGGCGGGCACGGCGGCTTCGGCAGCGCGGTTCATCGCGGTCACCAGCTCGTCCACCTTCTCGCCCTGACCGGCGGCCTTGAGCAGCTGCGCGCCCTTGTCCAGCCAGCCCGGCAACGGGATGCGCACCTTCGGGTTGCCGAGGAAACCATCGGTCTGGCCCAGCAGGTCCACGGCCGCGGCGGCGCCCCGCTCCAGCGCCGTGCGTAGGCCGGCGCTGGCGTCGGCTTTGCTGAGATCGAGCGCCCAGGCCGACGGCAGCCCGGCCGAGCCGAGGGTGAGCAGTGCCAGCAACTGGCGGCGGTACAGAACGATCATGGTGTGGCTCCGAAATCTCAGACCGCGTATTTCAGACCGCGTTCGCCACGCCGGCTTGATGCGCCTGCTGGTCGGCGTGGTATGACGAACGCACCAGCGCGCCGACGGCGGCGTGGCTGAAGCCCATCTTGTGGGCCTCGTCCTCGAACATCTTGAAGGTGTCCGGGTGCACATAGCGCCGCACCGGCAGGTGGTGGCCGCTGGGGGCGAGGTACTGGCCGATGGTCAGCATGTCGATGCCGTGTTCGCGCATGTCGCGCATCACCTGCAGGATCTCGTCGTCGGTTTCGCCCAGGCCCAGCATCAGGCCGCTCTTGGTCGGCACGTGCGGCGCGAATTCCTTGAAGCGCTTGAGCAGGTTCAGGCTGTAGGCGTAGTCGGAGCCGGGCCGCGCTTCTTTGTACAGGCGCGGCACCGTTTCCAGGTTGTGGTTCATCACGTCGGGCGGCGCGGCCTTGAGGATGTCGAGCGCGCGGTCCATGCGGCCGCGGAAGTCGGGCGTCAGGATCTCGATGCGGGTGTCGGGGCTGGCCGCGCGGGTCTGCTCGATGCAGGCCACGAAGTGGGCCGCGCCACCATCACGCAGGTCGTCGCGGTCGACGCTGGTGATGACCACGTACTTGAGCTTGAGCGCCGCAATGGTCTTGGCCAGGTTGGCGGGCTCGTCCCCGTCGAGCGGGTCGGGCCGGCCGTGGCCGACATCGCAAAACGGGCAGCGCCGGGTGCACTTGTCGCCCATGATCATGAAGGTGGCGGTGCCCTTGCCGAAGCACTCGCCGATGTTGGGGCAGGAGGCTTCCTCACAGACGGTGTGCAGCTTGTGCTCGCGCAGGATCTGCTTGATTTCGTAGAAGCGGGTGGTCGGCGAGCCGGCCTTGACGCGGATCCAGGCGGGCTTCTTGAGCACCTCGGCGGGCACGATCTTGATGGGGATGCGCGCGGTCTTGGCCTCGGCCTTCTGCTTGGCGCGGGGGTCGTAGGCCGCGGCGCTGCCGGCCGGGGGGATGACGTGTTCGGTGGTCATGGTGCGGGGGCGAGCCGGGTGGCGCGGTGGCCCGGTATCAGGGTGTCAGCAGCGCGTTCAGTCGGTCGGCGAGCTGGTCGGCCACGGTGGGCCAGTCGGTGTGCGCGCCGAGTGTAGCCAAGTCCACTGTGCGCAAGCCGGCATAACCGCAAGGGTTGATGCCCTCGAAAGGCCGCAGATCCATCGCCACGTTCAGCGCCAGGCCGTGGTACGCACAATGCCGGCTGACCTTCACACCCAACGCGGCCACCTTGCCCAGGCCGCGCAGCGGGTCGTCGCCCGGCGCGGGCGTGGGCAGCGCCGCATGGCCGGCGGGCTCATCGAGGCGCACGTAGAGGCCCGGCGCGCCGCTCACGCGATGCCCTGTCACGCCATGCAGTGCGAGTACCTGCAGGGCCGCCTGCTCCAGCCGGTAGACGTATTCCTTGACGTAAATGCCCAGGCGCTTGAGGTCCACCAGCGGGTACGCCACCACCTGGCCAGGGCCGTGGTAGGTCACCTGGCCGCCGCGGTTGGTCTGCACGATGGGAATGCCGTGGGCATCCAGCACGTGGGCTGCCTGGCCGGCCACGCCCTGGGTGTAGACCGGCGGGTGTTCGCACAGCCAGAGTTCATCCGGCGTGTCGGGCGTGCGCGCCTCGGTGAAAGCGCGCATCGCCTCGGCAGTGGCGAGGTAGTCGGCAGGGCGCAGGACGGTGAGCTGCATGGCGGCCGGTATTGTCGGCCGGCCGGGCATCATTGCCCGGACTGCGGCCGCACCTTGGCCAGGCCCGCCGCGCCGCCCCGCGCGGGCGGACCACGCCGCTTGAGCCACCAGCGTGCGCTCCAGATCAGCACCAGCAGGGCCGCGTACAGCGCCACCTCCGGCCAACGGTGCTTGCTGGCGCGGATCCAGAAGAAGTGCAGCAGCCCGAGCGGCGCAATCACGTACACCAGCTTGTGCAGGCGCTGCCAGCGCGGCGCTCCCAGCCAGCGAATAGCGCGGTTGAACGAGGTGGCGGCCAGCGGCACGAGCAGCATCAAGGCCGCGAAGCCCACCAGCGCGAACGGCCGCTTGGGGATGTCCCGCACGATGGCGTCGAGGTCGAAGCCCATGTCCAGCCAGGCATAAGCCAGGAAGTGCAGCAGCGCGTAGCCGAAGGTGGTGACGCCCAGCAGGCGCCGAAAGCGCAGCAGCGCCGGCCATTGCAGCCACAGCCGCAGCGGCGTGACGGCCAGCGTGACCCACAGGAAACGCAGCGTCCACACGCCGGTGCTGCGCAGCAGAGCCTCGGCCGGGTTGGCGCCGAGCTGGTTCATCACCGCACGCCACACCAGCCAGGCCAGCGGCGCCAGGCACAGCAGCAGCGCCACCGGCCAGGCCAGCGGGTGCCTCAGCAACTTGTTCATGGCCGGGGTCAGTAGTTCTTCTTCAGGTCCATGCCGGCGTAGAGCTGGCCGACCTGGGCTTCGTAGCCGTTGAACATC
>JBDTQF010000319.1:0-4084 GCA_039932275.1 Burkholderiales bacterium | reverse complement strand
CGCCAGCAGATCGTCGATGGCCGCCAGATGGAGTCGCCCGACTACTGGCTCAGCCATGGCAACCCGTGGGAGTTCCAACGGCCCGAGGTGACGTACCGGGTGCGCTTTGGCGGCCACCTCGAACAAAGCGGTGAGGTGGTGCGCTGGGTCGGCACCGACGACGTGCTGGCGATGGCCTACGACACCATCATTCCCGGCTACGGCACCGAGGCCACCAACACGCTGCGGCTGTGGTCGGCCAAGGCCACCGAAGAGATGGACCTGCGTGCCTTCAACGCCGGCAACTACATGGGCGCGGTGGAGGGCAAGAACCACTCGGAGAACGTCTCACGCGTGCTGTACCCCGACGATTCCACACCGTCGGGGCGCGAGCTGCGCCTGCGCCAGGAATACTTCTTCTGCTCGGCCAGCCTGCAGGACGTGATGCGGCGCTACCTGCGCACCCACACCGGCTTCGAGGCGCTGCCCGACAAGGTCAGCATCCACCTCAACGACACCCACCCGGTGCTGGCGATTCCCGAGCTGATGCGCATCTTGGTGGACGACCACCGCGTGCCCTGGGCCAAGGCCTGGGCGCTGTGCCAGAAGGTGTTCAGCTACACCAACCACACGCTGATGCACGAAGCGCTGGAAACCTGGCCGCTCGACCTGTTCGGCCGCGTGTTGCCGCGACACCTGCGCATCATCTTCGACATCAACACCCAGTTCCTGCACGAGGTCAAGGCCAAGCTCGGTTCTGACACGGCCACGGTGCAGCGCCTGTCGCTGATCGATGAACACGGCGAGCGGCGCGTGCGCATGGCGTACCTGGCGGTGGTGGCCAGCCATTCGATCAACGGCGTCTCGGCGCTGCACTCCGAGCTGATGCAGCAGTCGATCTTCGCCGACTTCGCCAAGCTGTGGCCCGAGCGCTTCAACAACAAGACCAACGGCGTGACGCCGCGGCGCTGGCTGGCGCAGGCCAACCCGGGTCTGGCGGCGCTGCTGGATGCGCGCCTGGGCAAGGGCTGGCGGCGCCAGCTCGACCAGCTCGAAGGACTGAAACATTCCCTCGAACTGCCGGGCTTCCTGGCGAGCTTTCGCCGCATCAAGCGCGCCAACAAGGAACGCCTGGCGCAGTACGTGCAGCAGCAGCTGGGCGTGACGCTCGACCCCGACGCGCTGTTCGACGTGCAGGTCAAGCGCATCCACGAGTACAAGCGCCAGCTGCTCAACGTGCTGCATGTGGTGACGCGCTACCAGCGCATCCTCGCCAACCCCGAGGCCAACTGGGTGCCGCGCGTGGTGGTGTTCGCCGGCAAGGCGGCTTCGGCGTACCACATGGCCAAGTTGATCATCAAGCTGATCAACGATGTGGCCAAGACCATCAACAACGACCCGCGCGTGGGCGACCGACTCAAGGTGGTGTTCATCCCGAACTACAGCGTCAGCCTGGCCGAGCTGATCATCCCGGCGGCCGACCTGTCGGAGCAGATCTCCACCGCCGGCACCGAAGCCTCGGGCACCGGCAACATGAAGTTCGCGCTCAATGGCGCGCTGACCATCGGCACGCTCGATGGCGCCAATGTCGAGATGCAGCAGCATGTGGGCAGCGAGAACATCTTTATCTTCGGCAACACCACGCCGCAGGTGGCCGAGATCCGCGCCAGCGGCTACGAGCCGCGCGCCATTTATGAGGCCAACCCGGAGTTGCGCGCGGCGCTGGACGCCATCCGCGGCGGCACCTTCAGCCCCGATGAGCAGGGCCGCTTCCAGCAGATCTACGACGTGCTGGTGAACTGGGGCGACCACTACCTGCTGCTGGCCGACTACGCCGCTTATCTGGCGGCCCAGGGCGAGGTCGATGCGCTGTACCGCAACGCCGACGAATGGACCCGCCGCGCGGTGCTGAACGTGGCCGGCATGGGGCCGTTTTCGTCCGACCGCACCATCGCCCAATACGCGCACGAGATCTGGCACAGCAAGCCGGTGATCGTCGGCCACTCGGACTGAGCCGCCTCGCGGCCGCTCAGGCTGAGCGGCGCAGCCGGATGTGGGCGACGAAGCCGCCGTCGCCGGCGTTGGCCAGCTCGAACTGGCCGCCCATGCGCGAGATGGCCTTGTCGACGATGGCCAGGCCCAGCCCGGCGCCGGTGGCGTGAGTGCGCGCCGCATTGCCGCGGTAGAACGGCGTCGTCAGCTGCGCCAGCATGGCCGGCGGCACGCCCGGGCCTTCGTCGCGCACGCTCACCACCACCCACTGGCCCGAACGTGCATACGTGACCTGCACATGCGCGACACCGTCTTCCGAGCGGCCGTAGCGCCGGGCGTTCTCGAACAGGTTGCCGAACACGCGGGCCAGTTCGGTCTCGTCGGCCAGCACCCGCACATCAATGGCCACGCGCGACTGGATGCGGATGTGGTCATGGTCGCGGATCGAGGCGATCACGCGGTCGATCAGCAGCGACAGCAGCACCGGGTTGAGCTTGGTGTCGCCCGGCCGCGCGTAGTCCATGAACTTGTCGATGATGGCGTCGAGCTGGTCGATGTCGGCGGCCATGTTGCGGCGGGCTTCTTCGTCGGCCACGCTGATCTCGGTTTCGAGGCGCATGCGCGCCAGCGGCGTGCGCAGGTCGTGCGAGATGCCGGCCAGCATCACCGCGCGGTCTTCTTCGATCTTGGCCAGCTCGCGGGCCATGCGGTTGAAGCCCCGGTTGACCTCGCGGATCTCGCGCGTGGCGGTTTCTTCATCGAGGCGTGAGGCGTATTCACCTTCGCGGATGCGGCTGGCCGCGAATGACAGCTGGCGCAGCGGCCGGTTGATCAGCCCGGCAATGGCGGCCGAGGTGGCCAGCGTCAGCAAGAAGGCCAGGCTCATCACCACGAAGTAGGTCTTGCCCGTGACGGCCGGCTGGACCCGGTTCGGGTCGACCTGCAGCCAGAAGTTGTCGGTCTCAATGATGAAGCCGACCCACAGCCCCTGCATGCCGTTCACCACCGAAGCCACCACGGTGTTGGGCCCCAGCCGCATGCGCAGCTCGGCGCCGATGGTGCGGGTGAAGCGGTCCACCTCGTAGGGCTCCCAGCGGTCGCCGGGCTCGCGTGGCTGGATCTTCACCGCCTCTTGCTCGGCAATGTTCTTCACCAGCGCGACGCGGTTGACCTGGTCGGTGAAGCGCAGCGCCGCACGCGACAGATTCACCAGCGAGGCGATCTGCTGCGCCGCCAGCACGCCGCGCGGCTCCAACTCGAGGTAGCGCAGCGTCGACACCCAGGCCATGATGCCGGCGCCCAGCATCAGGCTCAACAGCAAGAAGGTGCGCCAGAACAGGCTCAGCGGCAGATGCCGCCGCGCCATCGACCCGAACACCTGGCCCCAGCTGGGCCGGATGGCACGCGGCGGCGGTGCCGCCTTCGCCTTCGGTCGGGCGGACGGGTGCGCGGAGGCGGGCGGCAGCCCGGATGCGGCGGGACGCAGCGGGGGGCGGACGGGTGTCGGAGTGACCATGTGGAAGGAGCGAACACCCCGATCATGCCGCGTCAGAGGACAGCTTCCACAGCCTCGGCGCCTTGTTTGTTATCAAGCTCTGCGCGGATCCGGCTCCGCCGGTCCGCTGCAAGCGCCCCCTGGGCCTCGTAGAGGCCCCTTACGAGGCCGGGGGCCGGGGCCGCTAGCCTTGCGAGCTGGGGGCTTACTTACGCACTGCCGTCCGGCACGAACACGTAGCCCACGCCCCAGACGGTCTGGATATAACGCGGCTGCGAGGGGTCGGGCTCGATCATCTTGCGCAGGCGCGAGACCTGCACGTCCAGGCTGCGGTCGAAGGGTTCGAACTCGCGACCGCGGGCGAGCTGGGCCAGCTTGTCGCGGCTGAGCGGTTGGCGCGGGTGGCGCACCAGGGCCTTGAGCATCGAGAACTCGCCGGTGGTCAGCGCAATGGCTTCGCCTTCCCTGGTCAGGCGGCGCAGCGCCAGGTCGAACTCGAACGGCCCGAAGGTGACGCTCTGGGCCTCGCGCGACGGCGCGCCGGGGGCTTCCATCACCGGGCGGCGGCGCAGCACGGCGTGGATGCGCGCCAGCAGCTCGCGCGGGTTGAAGGGCTTG
>JBDTQF010000318.1:0-4107 GCA_039932275.1 Burkholderiales bacterium | reverse complement strand
GCTGCTGGCGTAGTGAGAGGGCGCGTACTGCAGCACGCCCCAGCCGGTGGCGATGAGGAAGGTGCAGACGAAGCCCACCAGGTTGAGCCGCCGCCAGGTCTTGCGCCAGGCCACCGCGGCGATGCCCAGGTCGAGCACGGCGTAGTAGCTGAACAGCGCCACATGGCTGCCGCCGCCGGTCGACAGCAGCAGCGGCGCCGCAAAGCCGCCCAGCGCGCCGACGATGGCCAGCGCGGGCGCATCCTGCAGCACCGCCAGCGCGGCGGAGAGCGCGGCCACCACCACCATCAACGCGAACACCGGCCCCATCGGCAGCAGGTCGTAGAAGCGGAAGGCCGCAAACAGCGTCAGGTACAGCACCGCCACCGCGCCGCCCTGCAGCACCTGCGCATACCCCGGCCGGCCCAGGCGCAGGCGCCAGCCCAGCACCAGCAGCACCAGCGCCACCGCGCCGATGCCGGCCAGCCGCCAGCCCACCGGCACCTCGACCTGCTCGCTGGCGTAACGCGCCAGGAAGGCCAGGCCGATGAACAGGATGCCCACGCCCAGCTTGACGATGGTGTTGCCGCCGAACAGCCACTGCTTCAGCGCCAGCAACGCGGCGGGTGCTTCGCGGGGGCGTGCGGGGGTGGCCATGCGGGGCTCGATCCGCGGCTCGGTCGGCAGCGGCATCGGCATCGTGGGCACGGCGTCCGCGGGGGGTATCGACGCAGATGCAGACACAGATGCAGGCGGCGCCATGGCGGCCGGCTCGGGCAGGAAGGGCGACTCCTGCGCAGGCAGGGTCGTTGCGGTATTGACCGCGTTCTGCACGGGTGCGGGTTGCGCGCCCGGCACGGGCCGCAGCAGCGCCATCGCCTGCTCCAGCGCCGCGATCTGCCGCGCCTGCAGCCGGCTGCGCCACACCAGCCAGCCCAGCCCGGCACCGGCCACGGCGCCGAAGCCCCCGCCGCTGCTCAGCGCCAGGCCAAGCAACGCCCCCACGATCAACACGATGATGCTCATTCGTCGCCCCTCCTGAGTCAACGCCGGGCCGCCCCAAGTTGACTCACCCCCTCGGGGGGCGGACGACGCTTATCGTCGGCCTTGGGGGCGTGCCCATCGTTGCGCCCCGCGCGGGGCGCTCGCACTCTAGCAGCGTCGACGTTGAGCGATGATGGGGTCATGCCCACCTCCGAGACCCACCCCGTCCTGGCCGAAACCCGCGCCTGGGTCGAGCGCGCCGTGATCGGCCTGAACCTGTGCCCGTTTGCCAAGGGGCCGCAGGCCAAGGGCCAGGTGCGCTACGCGCTCAGCGACGCCACCGATACCGACGCGCTGCTGGCCGACCTGGTGGCTGAGCTGCAAAGGCTGGCCGACACGGCCATCGAACAGACCGAGACCACGCTGCTGGTGCACCCCTTCGTGCTGGGCGACTTCATCGACTACAACCACTTCCTCGACCGGGCCGAGCGCGCGGTGGCCAGGCTGGGTCTGGAGGGCGTGATCCAGGTGGCGAGTTTTCACCCGCAGTACCAGTTTGCCGGCACCGATGAGCGTGACGTGAGCAACGCCACCAACCGCTCGCCGTACGCCACGCTGCACCTGATCCGCGAGGCCAGCATCGACCGCGCCGTGGCCGCCTTTCCTGAAGCCGACGCGATCTTTGAGGCGAACATCGCCACCATGCAGCGCCTGGGCGCCGAGGGCTGGGCGCGGCTGCAGCAGCAGTGCCGCGAGGATGCCGAAACGGGCCGGGAAGACGGGCCGGGAAGACGTGCCGTGACGACGCGCTGATGCGTCGCCCGGCCGCCGATGGCCAGTGGCCGCTGAAGCCTACTGTTCCGCGAACGCGCGCTCGATGACGAAGTCACCGGCGTGCTGGGTCGTGCCTTCCTCGAAGCCACGCTGTTCAAGCAGCGTCTTCAGGTCGCGCAGCATGCCGGGGCTGCCGCAGATCATCACGCGGTCTTCCGCCGGGTTGAGCGCCGGCAGGCCAAACTCGGCCTCGATGGCGCCTTGCTCCAGCAGCGTGGTGATGCGGCCCTGGTGGCGGAACGGTTCGCGCGTGACGGTGGGGTAGTAGAGCAACTGCTCACGCGCCAGGTCGCCGAGGAACTCGTGGGCCGGCAGCTCGCTGGTGATCAGGTCTTGATAGGCCAGCTCTTCGATGTTGCGGCAGCCATGCACCAGCACCACCTTCTCGAAGCGCTCGTAGGTGTGCGGGTCGCGGATGAGGCTCAGGAAAGGCGCCAGGCCAGTGCCCGTGCCCAGCAGGTACAGGCGCTTGGCGGGGCGCAGGTAGTCGATCAGCAGCGTGCCGGTGGGCTTGCGGCCGACCAGAATGCTGTCGCCCTCGCGCAGGTGCTGCAGCTTCGAGGTCAGCGGGCCATCGGGCACCTTGATGCTGAAGAACTCAAGGCTCTCTTCATGGTTGGCGCTGGCCACGCTGTAGGCCCGCAGCAGCGGCCGGCCGCCATCGACCTTGAGGCCAATCATCGTGAAGTGGCCGTTCTGGAAACGGAAGGCCGGGTCGCGTGTGGTGGTGAAACTGAACAGCCGGTCGGTCCAGTGGCGCACGCTCAGTACGCGTTCTTCGTTGAAGGCACTCATGGGACGGGAGGTTGGCGAATGAAAGTCCGCGATTTTACAAGCGGGTAAACGCGGCATTGCGCGTGTTTTGCGGGGGATGGCCCCCTTACTCAAGCCCCTGCGAGTGGGGCGGCTCGTCCAGACGTGTGGCCAACCGGCTCACTGCCTCTGGCGATGTCGTGCCTTCGCGGCTACTTGACGGCTTCAATGGCTGTCACCGTCAACGCACCGTTGATGTTGTCAACAGCGAACTTCACCTTGTCGCCGGGCTTCACGGCATCGAGCAGCTTCGGGTTGGCGACCTTGAAGACCATCGTCATGCCGGGCATGTCGAGATGGGCGATGGGGCCATGTTTGAGGGTGATCTTGCCCGCCTCCTTGTCGACCTTGCGGACTTCGCCGTCGACGGTCGGGGCGGAGGCCGCGGCCGGTGCATGGTGTGCCGAGTGCTCGGCAGCAGAGCTTTGAGCGAAGGCTGTGCCAGACAGCGCCAGCACCACCACCGCGATGAGGGACGACAGCTTCATGATGATCTCCTGGGGATTGACGTGTTTGCCGGGCACGCGCAACGTGAGCACGTTGCGGCGCTTCATCTGACGACCACCTTGCCAACCATGCCGGCCTCGTAGTGGCCGGGCAGCAGGCAAGCGAACTGGAACTCACCGGCCTTGCCGAACTGCCAGACGATTTCCCCCCTGTCGCCAGGCATCACATGGGCCATGTTCGGGTCCGCGTGCTCCATGTTCGGGAACTTCTTCATCAGCGCAGCGTGCGCCTTGATCGCGTCGACGGTGCCCAGCACCATTTCGTGGAGCTGCTTGCCGTTGTTGCGGATGACGAACTTGACGGTCTCACCGCGTTTGACCGCGACGCTGTCCGGCGTGAAGCGCATCGTGTCGGCCATGTCGACCTGGATGGTTCGGCTGACCTTCCCGGGGTCGCCTTCGCGACCGAAGGCGGTGTCCTCGACCTGGCTCGCGTCGTACTTGGGGTGCTTGGTCTCGCCATGGGCCCAGGCGCCTGTCGCGGCCAGGACCATGGCCGCGAAGGCCGCAGTGTTGCGGTGCTTCATCGTGGTCTCCTTCAGTGGCCTTCGTGGCCCGTGGGTTTGCGAACCTGCAGGGTGTTGGCGTCGGCCTTCGGGCCGGCGGCGCGCACGGCTTGCGGCATCTCGGCCGTGTACTCGCGGGCCAGCGTGCCGGCCGGGTGCGGGTAGGGGCCCGGGTCCTTGAAGTCGCCACGCTGGATGTCGTCGCGCACCTTCACGACGCTGAACATGCCGCCCATGCCGACAGGGCCGAAGGGGCCGGTGCCGGTCATCATCGGCAGCGTGTTGTCGGGCAGCGGCATCTCCATCTCGGCCATGTCGTGCATGCCCTTGTCGCCCATCACCATGTAGTCCGGCACCAGCTTCGAAATCTTGCTGGCGACATCACGCTGGTCCACGCCGATCATGGTGGGCACGCTGTGGCCCATGGCATTCATCGTGTGGTGCGACTTGTGGCAATGGATCGCCCAGTCACCGGCCACCGCGTC
>JBDTQF010000317.1:0-4118 GCA_039932275.1 Burkholderiales bacterium | reverse complement strand
GATGTTCCGGTTGTGGTCCGGCATTCTGGGCGGCGCCTCGGCCCGCCTTGCTCAGGGCAAGTACGTAGCGGCAATCGGCACAGGGTGTCGCGCCGGCGGGCGGGTTGTCACGGCACCGTCATCGCTGTGTCAGCAGCGTTTCGCGCGGCGCGGCCAGCATGTCCGCCCATGCCCCATGGCTTCTTCCTCTTGATCGCGGCGCAGTTCGCGTCGGCCCTGGCGGACAACGCGCTGCTCATCGTCACCATCGCGCTGCTGCAGCAACAGGGCTTCCCGGGCTGGTGGGCGCCGTTGCTGAAATTCGGCTTCACGCTGTCGTATGTGGTGTTCGCGCCCTTCGTCGGCGCGCTGGCCGACGCCTGGCCGAAGGCGCGGCTGATGTCGGTGATGAACGGCGTCAAGGTGGCCGGTGTGCTGGCGCTGCTGTGCGGCCTGCATCCGGTGGCGGCGTTCGCGGTGGTGGGTCTCGGTGCGGCGGCCTATGCGCCGGCCAAGTACGGGCTGCTCACCGAGATCGTGCCGCCACAGCGGCTGGTGGCGGCCAACGGCTGGGTGGAGGTGTCGGTGGTGTGCGCCGCGCTGCTGGGCACCGTGCTGGGGGGGCTGCTGGTGAGCCCGGTGATGCTGGCGGCGTTGACACCCGAGCCGGCGGGCCGCTGGTTGGCCGATCTGGGCGCGGGCGCGCTGGCCGGCTCGTTGCTGCTGCTGCTGTTCGTCTACGGCTTGGCTGCGCTGCTCAACATCGGCGTGCCCGACAGCGGCGCGCGCTACCCCGTCAGCCACCTGCACCCCGGGCGCCATGCGCGCGAGTTCTGGCAGGCCAATGGCCGGCTCTGGCGCGACCGGCTGGGCGGCCTGTCGTTGGCGGTGACCACCTTCTTCTGGGGCGTCGGCGCGACCCTGCAGTTCGCTGTGCTGCGCTGGGCCACCGATGTGCTGGCGCTGCCGCTCAGCCAGGCCGCCTACCTGCAGGCCGCGGGGGCCGTGGGCGTGATCGTCGGCGCATCGGTGGCAGCGCGCTGGGTGCCGCTGCACCGCGCCCGCCGCATGCTGCTGGCGGGCGTGGTGCTTGGCTTGGCGATTGCGGTGGTGGCATCGACCCGCGATTTGGGGTGGGCGGTGGTCGGGCTGGGCCTGGTCGGCCTGGTGGGTGGGCTGCTGGTGGTGCCGCTGAATGCGCTGCTGCAGCACCGCGGCTTTGTGCTGCTGAGCGCGGGCCGTTCGGTGGCGGTGCAGGGCTTCAACGAGAACGCCAGCGTGCTGGTGATGCTGGCGATCTATGCGGCACTGATCGCCGCCGAGACCCGCATCGTGCCGCTGATGTGGGGCCTGGGCCTGGGCATTGCCGCGGTGATCGGCTGGCTGATGTGGCGCGAGCGCCGGCTCGACCGGCACGCCGCCGGCGGCCTTGCGCTGCGCCGGTCTGCGCGTAAACACGCATGAAAGGTTCGACCAATGTTCGTACGATGCGTCGGCGTCTCCGGCCACAGCCGGGTCTGTGGCGCCCTGTACCGCGACGAAGGAGTTCAACCGTGATGCCTACCCGACACCAACCTGCCCGCCGCCTGGGCCTGATGACGCTGCTGGCGCTGGGGGCCGCGGCATATAGCGGCGGCCTCGCCGCGCAGGAGGTCTTTCCGTCGAAGCCGGTGCGCATCGTCATCCCCACCGCGCCGGGCGGCAACCTCGACCTGCTGGCGCGCGTGCTGGCCGAGAAGCTCACCGCGGCCTGGGGCCAGCAGGTCATCGTCGAATCGCGCGCCGGCGCCAACACCATGCTGGCTACCACCAGCGTGGCCAGGTCGCCGGCCGATGGCTACACGGCGCTGTTCACCATCAGCGGCTTCGTGCAGAACCTGGTGTTGCAGGCCAACCCGCCGTACAAGGCCAGCGACCTGGCGCCGGTGTCGATGGTGGCCTCGTTCCCCATCGCGCTGGCCGCCAATGCAACGCTGCCGGCGAACTCGGTGGCCGATGTCATCAAGCTGGCTCAAGCGAAGCCGGGCAGCCTGACCTTCGGCAGCTACGGCATGGGCTCGGGCGGCCACCTCATCGGCGCCGGGCTGAACAAGGCCGCCAACATCGACATCGTGCACGTGCCGTACAAGGGCGAGGCGGCATCGTTCCCCGACCTGGTGAGTGGCCAGATCCAGCTGGCCTACGGCTCCGTTGGCTTCTATGCGCGCCAGCTCTCGGAAGGCAAGGTCAAGCTGATCGCAGTGGCCAGCCCGCAGCGGCTCAAGGAGTTCCCGAACGTGCCCACCCTGGCCGAAGCCGGCTATCCCGACATCAACCTGGCCGGCTGGGGCGGCCTGTTCCTGCCCGCCGGCACGCCGCCGGCGCTGGTCGAGAAGTGGCAGCAGGAGGTGCACCGCATCACCTTCTTGCCCGACGTGCAGAAGAAGATCGCCGACATGGGTTTTCTGCCGGTGGCCAACACCAGCGCCGAGTTCGGCCGCGTGATTGCCTCCGACCTGCTGCGCTGGGGCGCGGTGGTCAAGGCCAACAACATCAAGCTCGACTGAGCGCGTCCGCCGGCCGGCCCCTGGCGGCCGGTGCCGGCGGCTGTGTGGCCAGCTCGCTCAGCTCAACCAGCACGGTCTGGAAGCGGGCCACGACGCTGTCCCAGCCCAGCTGTTCGGCATCAGTGCGCGCCTGCAGGCCCATCGCCCGGCAGGTGCCGATGTCGCCGGCCATCGCCACGGCGGTGCGCACGAAGCTGGCTGTATCGCCGGGCGGCACCAGTTGGCCATTGCGGCCGGGCTGGATCAACTGCCCTGCTGCGGCATGGTTGAACGCCAGCACCGGCAGCCCGCTGGCCATGGCCTCGGTGGTGACGTTGCCGAAGGTCTCGGTCAGACTGGGAAAGGCGAACAGGTCGGCCGAGGCATAGTGCGCGGCCAGGTCGTCGCCACTGCGCTGGCCGGCGAACACGGCCTGCGGGCAGCGCGCCTGCAGTTCGTCGCGCTGCGGGCCATCACCCACCAGCAGCAGGCGGGCGTTCGGATGCTGGCGGCGCACCGCCTCGAAGGCATCGATCAGCACGCCCAGGTTCTTCTCGGGCGCCAGCCGGCCGACGCAGGCCAGCAACAGGTCGTCCGGGCCGACGCCCCAGCGCGCCCGCAGCGCCTGGCTGCGCCGCTCGGGCGTGAACAGCTGGGTGTCGACACCGCGCGACACCACCGCCAGGCGCTGGAAACCGCGCTCGGCCAGTTCGGTGCGCAGCGCCTCGGTGGGCACCAGCGTGCAGTGCGCGCGGTTGTGGAACTTGCGCAGGTAGGCCATCACCGGCCGCTGCAGCCAGCCGATGCCGTAGTGCTTGCTGTAGGCGTGGAAGTTGGTGCGGAAGTCCGAACTCACTGGCAGCTTCAGGTGCCGTGCCGCCTGCAGCGCCGACCAGCTCAGCGGCCCTTCGGTGGCCAGGTGCACCACGTCGGGCCGGTGCAACGACCACAGCCGTACCAATGACCGCTTGGAGGCCAGGCCCATGCGCAGGTCCGGGTACTGCGGGATCGGCAGGCCGCGTGTCAGCACCTCGTGGAAGCGTGGCGTGGCCATCCCGCTGGATTTGGCCGGCTCGCCGCCCTCCTGGCGCGGCCGGATCAGCTGCACGTCGTGGTTGCGCCGGTGCAGGCCTTCGACCAGCCGGGCGGTGGACATGGCCACGCCGTTCACCTCCGGCGGGTAGGTCTCGGTGACGAAGGCGATGCGCAGTGAGCGCTGCGCCGCCGGGTAGTTGTCGACCCGCATGCCCGGGGGGGATGCAGACATTGCGGCAGACGTTGAGGCGGATCCCATGCGCCCATCGTGCCGGGCTTGCGCAACAGTTTGGTGACAACACGGCGCGGCGGCGATCGGTGGCGCTGGCACGACAGCGGGTTGAATTTCACGCCGGGCACGCTCGAAGCAGGCTTCGTCACGGACCTTTCACGCAATTTCGCCACCATGACATGTCCGCCAAGGGTGGCGGGCTCGCTTCATCCACCCGCCAGCATCGAGGTACGCCGTGACCGGATTCATGCAGACCCTTGCCACACAGCGCTGGGACGACCACCGCTTCTACCACCAGAGCCGCATCAACCAGAGCCTGCACTTCATCAGCGCCTGCTCGTTCCTGG
>JBDTQF010000316.1:0-4130 GCA_039932275.1 Burkholderiales bacterium | reverse complement strand
CCAGAGCGCGACCGAAGACAGCGCCTTCAGCTACACCCTTCCCGGCGGCGCGTTCGGCGACGTCGACACCGGCGACACCCTGACGCTCAGCGCCACGCTGGCCAGCGGCGATGCACTGCCAAGCTGGCTGAGCTTCAACGCCGGAACGGGCGTGTTCTCCGGCACGCCGGCCAACGGCGACGTGGGCGCGAACACGGTGCGTGTCACGGCCACTGATGGCAGCCACGCCAGCGTCAGCGGCGACTTCACGCTGACCGTGGGCAACACCAACGATGCGCCGACCACGGTGGGCATCGCCAACCAGAGCGTCACGGAAGACAGTGCCTTGAGCTTCACGGTGCCCTCGGACGCGTTCAATGACGCGGACGCGACGGACACCCTGACCCTGAGCGCCGCGCTGGCCAGTGGCGATGCCCTGCCCAGCTGGTTGAGCTTCAACGCCGGCACGCGCACGTTCTCGGGCAATCCGGTGATGGGTGACGCGGGGGCCCTCACCGTGCGCGTCACGGCCACCGATGGCAGCAACGCCAGCGTGAGCAGCGACTTCACGTTGACGGTCATTGCCAACCAGCGTGCCCCGGTGGTGACGACGCCGGCTGACATCGTGGTGGTGGACACCGCAGCGCAGGACGTGACGGTGCCGTCTGAGGGGCAGTTGCAGGTCACCGACACGGTGGGTACCACGCTGCACTTTGCCCTCTCGAACGGCACGTCGGTGCCCGCCACGCTGATCGACGGGCAGAGCTATGACCTGCAGCAGGCCGGCAGCCACGGCACCCTCTGGCTTGACAGTGCCACCGGCCGGTATGTGTTCGTGCCCACGGCGGCTGCGGTCAACGCGGCGGCAGGCGCAGTGCAGGAGAGCTTCGAGGTGACCGTCAGCGACGGCGGGCTGGCCACGAGCACCGTGCTGACGGTGCAGATTGACGGCACCGACGATGCGCCGCAGGGCAGCGTCGCGCTGACCGGCACGGCGCAGGTCGGCCAGGTGCTCAGCGCCAGCGCGGCGCTCAGCGATGCCGAGGGCGTGAGCAGTGTGGCCCTGCGCTGGCAGGTGCAGGACACGGCGGGCGGCTGGTCGGACGTGGCCGGCGCCACCGGCGCGACGCTGCTGCTGGACGGTGCGCTGGCCGGCCATTCGGTGCGGGTGGTGGCACGGGTCACCGACGACGCCGGGGCGCAGGCCGATGTGGCTTCGGCGGGCACGGCGGCCATTGCGCCGTTGCCGGTGGTGAACACGCAGGCACCGCCGCTGCTGCCGCCGCCGCCGGTGCAGCAGATCACACTGATTTCGGACAGCGGGGCCGGCGCGGCTGGCAGCTCGGCGGTGATCAGCCCCAGCGTCGGCGGGTTCGTGCGCAACAACCCGACGCTGGGGCCGTCTGGCGGCGCAGAGATTCACCTGCCCTCGAGCGGGTCGGGTGGGGGCGTCGTCGATGTTCCGGGGCCGGCTCCCCTGGGCGGGCTGTCGGTCGAGCGGGGCAGTGCGCCGCTGACCACCCTCGCGTCGGCACCGCTGGTGGCGCTGCCCGAGCTCGGCACCGCATCGGTGGCCGCAGGCGGCTCGCTGCAGTTCGCGTTGCCGAGCGACACCTTCCGTTCCACCGATCCCGATGCCGCGTTGTCGCTGCAGGTGCGGCTGGCCAATGGGCAACCGCTGCCAGGGTGGCTGAAGTTCGATCCGGTCACCGGCACGTTGTCGGGCCAGGCGCCGGCGGGTTTCAAGGGTGTGCTGCAGATCCAGATCACGGCGCGCGACAGCCGTGGCCACAGCGCCAGCACCCACCTGGAGGTGGACGTGCTCGGCCCGCAGGCGCTGCCTGAGACGCAGCCGGATGCGTCACCGGATGCGCCGCCGCAGCCCACGTCCGAACTGGGTCTGCCGGTCAAGCCTCTGCCGGTTAAACATCTGGCGGCCCGGCCCGGCCTGAGCGAGCAGCTGCGCAGCGCGGGCGCTCGCCCTGGGGTGGTCGAACGGCTGGCGGCTGTGCCGCGGCCGGCTCCGCCCCTCAACGTGCGAGGTTGACCCGTGAGCGATTCGCAAGAGACGCTGCCCACCGTGCCGAGCGAGCCAACGTCGCACCCCCTGGCCCAGTTGCTGGACCTGGTGCACCAGGCCCGCGAAGCACGCAGCCGCGACGAGCTGGTGTTCCTGCTCGTCAACGACACCCGCGCGCTGCTGCACTACCGTCAGGCGGTGCTGTGGACCGGTGGCGCCGTGCGCGGCTTGTCGGGCGTGGTCGAGCTCGACCGCAACGCACCGTACGCGCAATGGGCCGATCGGCTCTGCCGCCATCTGGCGCAGCAGGCCGGGCCCGCGCAGCCGGTTGATCGCACCGCGTTGCCGCCGGAGCTGGCCGACCCCTGGGCCGACTGGCTGCCCGAACACGCGCTGTGGCTGCCGCTGCCGGCTGCCGTTGGCGGCGGGTTGCTGCTGGCCACCGACGACGCCTGGCCGCCGGCAGCGCAGGCCCTGCTGCAGGAATGGCTGCACGGCTGGGCCCACGCCTGGGCGGCGTTGCAGCGCCCGGCTCGGCGCTGGTGGGGCAGCGCGCCCCCACCGCACAGCGATGTGCCCGCCGCGGCGCCGCGCTGGTGGCGACGCCGCCCGGTGCAGGTCGCCCTGGCCGCCCTGGTGGCGCTGTGCCTGCCGGTGCGGCTGACGGTGCTGGCCCCGGCCGAGCTGGTGGCGGCCGATGCGTTGGTGGTGCGCGCCCCGCTCGATGGCGTGGTGGAGCGTTTCCACGTCCAGCCCAACCAGGCCGTGAAGGCCGGCGAGCTGCTGTTCAGCTTCGACCAGGCGCCCATCAGCAGCCGGCTCGACGTGGCTCGCCAGGCGTTGGCCACCGCGCAGGTGGAATACCGCCAGAGCGCGCAGCTTTCGCTGGCCGATGCGCGCAACAAGGGCCAGCTGGCGGTGCTGCAGGGCAAGATCGAAGAGCGCCGTGCCGAAGCGGCTTTCCTGGCCGACCAGTTTCAGCGCTCGCGGGTGACCGCGCCGCGCGACGGCGTGGCCCTGTTCGACGATCCCTCCGAATGGGAAGGCCGCCCGGTGCGCACCGGCGAGCGCATCCTGCGCGTGGTGGACCCGCACCGTGTCGAGGTGGAAGCCTGGCTGCCGGTGGGTGATGCGATCCCGCTGCCGGCCGGGGCGCCGCTGCAGATGTACCTGGCCGCCACCCCGCTCGACCCGGTGCACGCCACGCTGCGCTACATGGCGCATGACCCGGTGCAGCGCCCGGATGGCCACTACGCCTACCGCGTGCGGGCCACGCTGGCGGCCGCCACCGCGCACCGCATCGGCCTGCAGGGCACGGCCCGGCTCGAAGCCGGCTGGGTGCCGCTGGGCTACTGGGTGCTGCGCCGGCCGCTGGCTGTCATTCGTCAGGCCTTGGCGCTGTGACCGTCGTGATTGCTGCGACCGTTGCCCCTGCCTTGCCGCCCCTGCGCGAGGAGTTGAACCTCACGCCCGGCCCGCGCCTGGCAGGCGGCCAGCCGAGCTGGACGCTGCACGACCCGGTGAAGAACCAGTTCTTCCAGATCGACTGGGCCAGCTTCGAGATCCTGAGCCGCTGGCACCTGCAGCAGCCCGAGGCCATCGCGGCCGCGGTGGCGGCCGAGACCACGCTGCAACCCGGCGTGGCCGACGTGCAGGCCTTGCTCACTTTTCTGCAAAACCACCAGTTACTGCAGCCAGGCACCGGCCAGGCCGGCGCCATGGCCGCGCGCCTGCAGCGCCAGCGTGGCGACCTGTGGACCTGGCTGCTGCATCACTACCTGTTCTTCCGCATCCCGCTGCTGCGGCCCGATGCTTTCCTGACGTGGCTGCAGCCGTCACTGCGGTGGCTGTATTCGCGCGGCTTCCTCATCACCACGCTGGCGGCCGGCGGGCTGGGCCTGGCCGGTGTGATGCGCGACTGGGAACGCTTCTCGGCCACGCTGGTGGACCTGTACTCCTGGCAGGGCCTGGCGGCCTACGGCCTCACCATCGTCGGCGTGAAGGTGGTGCATGAGTTCGCCCACGGCCTCACCGCCAAGCGCTACGGCTGCCGTGTGCCCACCATGGGCGTGGCCCTGATGGTGCTGTGGCCGGTGGCCTACACCGACACCACCGAGGTCTGGAAGCTGCC
>JBDTQF010000315.1:0-4144 GCA_039932275.1 Burkholderiales bacterium | reverse complement strand
GCGCCGACACGCTCGGTGGCAAAGGCCTTGTCGAAATCCAGATCCAGCGAGACCGGCGACAGCCGTTCCGGCCCGTTCGACGGTGCACCGCCGCCTTTGGCTGCCAGCAGGTGCAGTTCCAGCCCGTCTTCCGGCTGCAGCTTGATGACCAGCTTGTTGGCAGCGGTGCCGCCGCCCTGGAAGATCGGGTGCGGCACCGGCCGGAAGTTGACGACGATCTGCGCGTCGCGCGCCGCCAGCCGCTTGCCGGTGCGCAGGTAGAAGGGCACACCAGCCCAGCGCCAGTTCTGTACCTCGGTGCGCAGCGCCACGAAGGTTTCGGTGTGGCTGCCGGCGGGCACCTTGGCTTCGTCCAGGTAACCGGGCACCGGTTGGCCGTCGATATTGCCGGCGCGGTACTGGCCGCGCACCACGTCGCGCGCCACCGACTCGGGCGTGAAAGGCTTGAGCGAGCGCAGCACCTTGAGCTTTTCGTCGCGGATGGCATCGGCATCGTTGCTGGGCGGCGCCTCCATCGCGATCATCGTCAGCAGTTGCAGCGCGTGGTTCTGCACCATGTCGCGCAGGGCGCCGGTGCGGTCGTAGAAGTCACCGCGCGTGCCCACGCCCAGCCGCTCGGCCAGCGTGATCTGAATGTTGGCAATGCTCTCGCGCCGCCACAGTGGCTCGAACAAGGCATTGCCGAAGCGCAGCGCCGACAGGTTTTGCACCGACGGCTTGCCCAGGTAGTGGTCGATGCGGAAGGCCTGCCGTTCGGTGAACACCGAGCGCACCACGCGGTTGATTTCCTGTGCGCTGGCAAGGTCGTGGCCGAGTGGCTTCTCCAGCACGATGCGGACGGCTGGGCCGTTGAGTCCGGCCGCGCCCAACTGCTCGCAGATGACCGGAAACAGGTGCGGGCTGGTGGCCAGGTACAGCACCGCGGTGCCGGCGCCGCGCGCATCCAGCCAGGCCTTCAGGCCGGCATAGTCGGCCGGCTGCGACAGGTCCATGCGCCGGTAGTGCAGCAGCTGCGCGAAGCGGGCGAACTCGTCATCGCTGGGCCGCTTGGCCGGGTCTACTTCGACGAAGCGTTCGCGGATGAAATGGCGGTAGTCGTCGTCGCTGCGCTCGTCGCGTGCCACCGCCAGAATGCGCCCGCCCGGCGGCAGCTTGCCGTGCCGGAAGGCCTGGAACAGCGCCGGCATCAGCTTGCGCCAGGTGAGGTCGCCGGTACCGCCGAAGAAGACAAGGTCGAAGGACATGCGCGCGGGTGCCAGGAAGGGAGGGTGATGGCAATGTAGCGGCCTTCACGCGGCCCGGCTGCAAGCCCCTGCCCGCCGCCTTGTGGCGCCGCTACCATTGAATGCCGACCCGGGCCCTGGCTGGCGTGTTTGCTGCTATCCAGGCATGGCGTCTGCCCCTCGCCGCCGGATTGTTTTCCCCCGTGTCACTCACCACGACCATGCCGAACCAACTCGACCAGCTCAAGCACCACACCACTGTCGTGGCCGACACCGGCAACTTCAAGCAGCTCGCCCAGTTCACGCCGCGCGACGCCACCACCAACCCGTCGCTGATCCTGAAGGCCGTGCAGAGCAGCGACTACGCGCCGCTGCTGGCCGAAACTGTCGCCGCGCACAACGGCGAGCCGTTGGCCGACGTGGTCGACCGCGTGCTGGTGCGTTTCGGCCTGGAGATCCTGAAAGTGGTGCCGGGCCGGGTGTCGACCGAGGTGGATGCGCGGCTGAGCTTCGACACCGCGGCCTCCATCGCCCGCGCGCACCGCCTGATCGGGTTGTATGAAGCCGCCGGCATCGGCCGCGAGCGGGTGCTGATCAAGGTGGCCGCCACCTGGGAGGGCATCCAGGCCGCGGCGGCACTGGAGCGCGAAGGCATCCACTGCAACCTCACGCTGCTGTTCTCGTTCTGCCAAGCCGTGGCCTGTGGGGATGCCGGTGTCACGCTGATCTCGCCCTTCGTGGGCCGCATCTACGACTGGTACAAGAAGGCCGCCGGTACTGGTTGGGATGAAGCCGCGATGGCGGGCGTCAACGACCCGGGTGTGTTGTCGGTGACGAAGATCTACACCTACTACAAAAAGTTCGGTGTGGCCACCGAGGTGATGGGTGCGAGCTTTCGCAACATCGGCCAGATCCAGGCGCTGGCCGGCTGCGACCTGCTCACCATCAGCCCGGAGCTGCTGGCGCAGTTGCAGGCCAGCGAGGCACCGTTGCCGCGCCTGCTCGATGCACAGGCCGCTGCGTCGGCACCCATCCACGCCATCACCTTTGCGGAGCCGGCGTTCCGCTATGCGCTCAATGAGGACGCCATGGCCACCGAGAAGCTGGCCGAGGGCATCCGTGCCTTTGCCGCCGATGCCATCAAGCTTGACGCAATGATCGAAGCGCTCCGCCATTGAACCCGGTCGGTTGTGCCGTCACACAGAAGGAAGCTCCCCCGATGAATCTGCCCGCCCCGCGCTGTGACCAGTCCGTGGCCTGGACGGCCCTGCAGGGCCACTACCAGGCCCATGGCCGCGACCTCGACCTGCGCGCCGCCTTTGCGCAGGATGCGCGGCGCTTCGATCAGTTCAGCCTGCAGGCGCCCGAGGTGTTCGCCGACCTGTCGAAAAACCTCTGGGGCGTGGCCACGCGGCAGCACCTGCTGTCACTGGCGCGCGAGTGCGGGTTGCCGGCGCGGCGCGACGCCATGCTGGCCGGCGAGCCGGTCAACACCACCGAAGGCCGTGCGGTGCTGCACACCGCCCTGCGCGCACCGCGCGGGCAGGGGCTGTTCAGCGACGAGGTGCACGAGGTGCTCGACCGCGTGCTGGCGTTTGCCGAACAGGTGCGTCGATCAGTCACGGAGAGCGCCACCAGCGGCATCACCGATGTTGTCAACATCGGCATCGGTGGCTCCGACCTCGGCCCGCGCATGGTGGTGCCGGCGCTGGATGCCTGCGTCCATCCCGGCCTGCGCCTGCACTTCGTCAGCAATGTCGATGGCCACGACATCACCCCGGTGCTGCGCCGGCTGGATGCGCGCCGCACGCTGTTCATCATCGCCAGCAAGACCTTCACCACGCAGGAGACCCTGGCCAATGCGCAGGTCGCGCGCGCCTGGTTCCTGGCCCAGGGCGGCACCGAGGCGCAGATCGCGCAGCACTTCGTCGGCGCCACCACCAATCTCGAGGCTGCGGCGGCCTTTGGCATCACCACCACCTTCGGCTTCTGGGACTGGGTGGGCGGGCGCTATTCGCTGTGGAGCGCGATCGGCCTGCCCATTGCCATCGCCATCGGCAGCGAGAATTTCCGCGCTTTCCTGGCCGGTGCCCACGCGATGGACCAGCACTTTGCCAGCGCGCCGCTGGAGGCCAACCTGCCCATCCAGCTGGGCCTGCTCGACGTCTGGTACCGCAATTTCATGGGCTACGGCAGCCGCAGCGTCGCGCCGTACCACCAAGGCCTGGCGCGGCTGCCGGCCTACCTGCAGCAATTGGAGATGGAATCCAACGGCAAGCGGGTCGATCTCGACGGCCAGCCGCTGCCTTACGGCACCAGTCCGGTCGTCTGGGGCGAGCCGGGTACCAACGGCCAGCATGCCTACTTCCAGATGCTGCACCAGGGCACCGAGGTCATCCCGGTGGAGTTCATTGCCGTGCGCACGCCCACGCACGCGCATGACGACCTGCATCGCAAGCTGCTGGCCAACTGCCTGGCGCAGAGCCAGGCCTTGATGCTGGGCAAGACCACCGATGAGGCGCTGACCGAACAGGCGCCCACGGCGTCGCGCTCGCTCAGCCCGCTGGCGCTGGCGCGCCACCGCACCTTCCCGGGCAACCGGCCCAGCACCACGCTGTTGCTGGAGCGGCTGACGCCGCAGTCGCTGGGCGCACTGATCGCGCTGTACGAGCACCGGGTCTGGACCAGCGGTGCTGTGTGGGGCATCAACAGCTTCGACCAGTGGGGGGTGGAGCTGGGCAAGGCGCTGTGCGGTCAGTTGCTGCCGCGCCTGGCCAGCGGCGATGTGAGCGGCCTGGACGGCTCCACCGCCGGCCTGCTGGCGCGCTTGCGCGGATAAGGCGCCGCCCTGCCGTGCGGCCGGCGCTCTTCGCGCCGCCGCTGCACCCTCTCTTCCTGGCGATCAGCCTGAGCACGGCGCT
>JBDTQF010000314.1:0-4153 GCA_039932275.1 Burkholderiales bacterium | reverse complement strand
CTTTCACGAGGAAGTTGTGCTTGACGATGGGGCGCGTGATGCCGACGGTGTCGCACTCCTGGAAGGCATCGAGCCCGATCGCTGGCGTCGGCACCTGGCCAGTGACGATCACCATCGGGATCGAATCCATGTAGGCCGTCGCGATGCCGGTGACGGCATTGGTCACGCCAGGTCCAGACGTCACCAGCGCGACGCCGACATTGCCAGTGGCACGCGCGTAGCCATCGGCGGCGTGGACGGCCGCCTGTTCGTGGCGGACCAACACGTGCTGGATGGTTTCCTGCTTGTACAGCGCGTCGTAGATGTACAGGACCGCGCCGCCGGGGTAACCCCACATGAACTGCACGCCTTCGGCCTGCAGACAGCGCACTAAAATTTCCGACCCGTTCGGATGAACCGCGGGATCGGCAGCAGAAGAAGAGGAATCGCGGGGGAGTGGTGCCGCGGCGGCACGCTTGAGTTCCGCGTCAGACATGTCCATGTTGAACCTTTCGGGTTTTCTCTGACGAAAATCGATCGGTGCTCCTCCTCGTCGCTTCCGCGTCATCTGGAAGCTGCGCCCTTGTGGGGCGGAATCGGAGCCTGCGCGGTCAAAAAAGGCGGTGCCCAGGGTGGGGCCACCGATTGAGACCAATTCCCGCACGGTGTGCAGGGAGTCGGATTATTGCACTGTTGCAGCGCAGCGCGAAGTCGCACGAGGCGGAGTGACATAATCGCGCCCGCTGAAATACAGCCCTGAACAGGGCTCCAGACCACTTGGGCCGCGACCGCGAACTGTCAGAGTTCCTCCAGAGCATCGAGAAGCGCGCCTTCAAACGGACGGTCTACGCCGTGCGTGATACCGATGCAGCGCTCGACATCGTCCAGGACGCGATGATTCGGCTGGCGGAGAAGTACGTCGACCGCCCCGCCGCCGAGTGGCCCCTGCTGTTCCAGCGCATCCTGTCGAATGCGACGATGGACTGGTTCCGGCATCAGAAGGTGCGCAACGGTGTCGTCCGCAATTTCTCGGAATTCGAGGGCGCAGACAGCTCAGACGACTTTGATTTGCTGGAAACTTTGGCCCTGCATGGCGGGTCACAGCGAACAGAGGGCGCTGACGACACCGCCGCAAGGGCGCAAATCTTGCTTGCTATTGAAGAAGAGGTCGGCAATCTCCCCACGCGTCAACGCGAAGCCTTCCTCATGCGTTACTGGGAGGAAATGGATGTTGCCGAAACGGCAGCGGCCATGGGCTGCTCCGAAGGCAGTGTCAAAACACATTGCTCGCGGGCCGTGCATGCGCTGGCCAAGGCTTTGAAAATCAGGGGAATTTCGCCATGACCACGTCCACTCTTTTTCGACTCGCACCGCCTGGTGAACCCGCTGCGGTGGAAGCACGCTTCGGCCTGCGCCTGTGCGCCCGGTTGAGCGAGGCCAGTGCCGACCTGCCGCACGACGTGACCGAGCGGCTGCGGGTGGCGCGTGGTTTGGCTCTTGAGCGGGCTCGCGCCAAAGTCAAGGTGGTCGCCGTGCAAGCCGCTGCGCACTCCGATATCCAGCTCCAACGCGATGGCAGCGCCGTCCGGCGCCTGGGCGGCGATCCCAATCCGTGGTGGGTGCGTCTGACGTCGCTCGCCCCGCTGCTGCTGCTAGTGGTAGGGTTCCTGGTCATCCAGGAATGGGAACGCAACGAGCAGATCGCTGCGGCGGCCGATATCGACACCGCCCTGCTCAGCGACACACTGCCGCCTGAGGCCTATGCCGATCCAGGATTCAATGAATTCCTGATGTCGGCCGACACTCCCGGGCAACCCTGAAGCCTGCCCGTCTCCCGTTTTTCTTGGCCCCATGACACGCCCGCCGCTGTTCTCGACCTGGCTGATGCGCCGCTGGTGGGCGTTGCTGCTCTTGTCGTGCCTGTGTGTCGGCGGTGCCCTGGCCCAGGAGGCCGCGCCGCGCTGGAATCAACTGACACCCCCCGAGCGGGAGGTGTTGCTTCCGCTGCGCGAACACTGGCCTGAGGTTGACGCCGTGCGCAAGCAGAAGTGGCGCGAGGTGGCGCTGCGTTATCCCGGTTTGCCCGTCGACCAGCAAAGCCGCATTCGCGAACGAATGCTTGAGTGGGCCGGCATGACGGCTGCGCAGCGCACCGCCGCCCGCATGCAATACCAGAGCGCCAAAAAGTTGCCGATGCAGGAGCGTCAGGCCCGCTGGGAGGCCTATCAAGCCCTGCCGGAGGAGCAACGTCGCGCCTTGGCAGGCAAGGCACAAAGTCGCAGCGAGAGCAAGTCGTCGCCGCAGAAATTCACCGGCGTCGATGAGGTGCAACCCAAGTCGAACATCGTGTCGCCGCCCGCCAAGGCGCCGGCCGCGCGCGCCGTCGGCCCGGGCACGGTGCAGGCCAGTGTCGGCGCCAGCACCCGCCCGATCACCCAACGGCCGCGGCCACCGCTGCATCAACAGATTGGCCAGCCAAAGATCGCCGCCACGCCCGAGTTCGTTGATCCACGCACGCTGCTGCCGCGCGGACCCCACACCGCGACTGAGCCGGCGCGGACCTCGCAGTGAGCGAGGCGCCCGCCGCCGTCGCCCCCACCCTGCGGCGCCGCTTGGCATGCGCGCTGTACGAGGGCGTGGTGCTGTTCGGTGTGTGCCTGATTCCGGCTGTGTTCAGCACACTGTTCGACCACTTGCTCGGCCCGGGTGCAGCCTCGCGCTGGGCGGCTCAGCTCACCGGCTTTCTGTGCTTCGGCCTGTACTTTGTCTGGCTGTGGACTCGCACCGGCCAGACCCTGCCGATGCAGACCTGGCGCATCAAGCTGGTGACGGTGGCCGATGGCCGATTGCTGCGCTGGCCCCAGGCCGCCTGGCGCTACACGCTGTGCTGGTTATGGGTGGCCCCCGCGGTGCTGGTGTCATTGTGGGCTGGCTGGGCGAAATGGCAGATGGTCGCGGCCTGCGGCATCTGGATGCTGCTGTACGGCGCGCTCGCGCTGCTGCACCGCGACCGGCAGTTCCTGCATGACCGCCTGGCCGGCACTCGGCTGGTGATGGCTGCACCGGTCGCAGACTGAGCGCTGAACCGCACCAGTCGCTGAGATTGCGTCACGTGGCCGCGACACAATGGCCGCCATGACCAATCCGCACAAGGGCCGCACCGGCCTGAGCCGCATTGCCCACGCCGCACGCTACTCCACCGACGGCCTGATTGCTGCGTACCGCGGCGAAAGCGCCTTCCGGCAAGAAACCTGGCTGGCGGTGGTGATGCTGCCGCTGTCGTGCTGGCTGGGGCGCAGTTGGGTTGAAGTGGCACTGCTGGCCGGCAGCGTGCTGCTGGTGCTGATCATCGAGCTGCTCAACACCGCCGTCGAAGCCACGGTGGACCGCATCTCCTTTGAACTGCACGACCTGGCCAAGCGGGCCAAGGATTACGGCAGCGCCGCCGTGCTGCTCACGCTGCTGCTGTGCGCCGGCATCTGGGCCACAGCACTCTGGCAACGCTTTGCAGCCTGAACCCGATCAGCTGTCCGAACGAATCATGAGCCCCTCACCTACCGCGCTGCGCCTGTGTGTCTACTGCGGCTCGCGCAGCGGCACCTCGCCGCTTTACACCGAAGCCGCCCGAGCGCTCGGCACGGCCATTGGCGCGCGGGGCTGGCAACTGGTGTATGGCGGCGGCCGGGTCGGCCTGATGGGCACGGTGGCCGATGCTGCGCTGGCGGCCGGCGCAGCGGTCATCGGCGTCATTCCCGAGTCGTTGATGCACCGCGAAGTCGGCCATGCCGGTCTGACGGCGCTGCATGTCGTGCCCGACATGCATCAACGCAAGCGGCTCATGGCCGAACAGGCCGATGCCTTCCTGGCCCTGCCTGGTGGCCTGGGCACGCTGGAAGAGATCTTCGAAGTCTGGACCTGGCGCCATCTCGGCTACCACGCCAAGCCGCTGGCGCTGCTCAACGTGGCCGGCTACTACAACGAGTTGCTGCGCTTTCTGCAGCATGCGCAAGAGCAGGATTTCATCGGTGCCGCGCAGCAGGAAGCGCTGCTGGTCGAACAGACCATCGACCCGCTGCTCGACCGGATCGCTGCACTGGCCCAAGGCCCCGGCGGCGCGGCGACACCAGCCGATCTGTCCCGAATCTGAACGCCAACGGGCCCAACTGGGCCCGCT
>JBDTQF010000313.1:0-4159 GCA_039932275.1 Burkholderiales bacterium | reverse complement strand
ACCAGTACGTCAAGCTCAACAAGAAGATCCCGCCGGAGATCCTGACCTCGATCGCGGGCATTGACGATGCCGGCCGTCTGGCCGACACCATCGCCGCGCACCTGCCGCTGAAGCTCGACAACAAGCAGTCCATCCTCGACCTGGTGCCCATCGGCACGCGGCTCGAGAAGCTGCTGGAGCTGCTGGAGCATGAGGTCGACATCCTGCAGGTCGAAAAGCGCATCCGTGGCCGCGTCAAGCGCCAGATGGAGAAGAGCCAGCGCGAGTACTACCTGAACGAACAGGTCAAGGCCATCCAGAAGGAACTTGGCGAAGGCGAAGACGGTGCCGACTTCGAGGAGCTTGATAAGAAGATCAAGGCCGCTCGCATGCCCAAGGATGCGCGCAAGAAGGTGGACAACGAGCTCAAGAAGCTCAAGCTGATGTCGCCCATGTCCGCGGAAGCGACTGTGGTCCGCAACTACATCGACACACTGATCAACCTGCCCTGGGCGAAGAAGAGCAAGGTCAAGCACGATCTGCCGCTGGCCGAGGATGTGTTGAA
Organism: Burkholderiales bacterium; assembly: GCA_039932275.1. GTDB lineage: Bacteria > Pseudomonadota > Gammaproteobacteria > Burkholderiales > Burkholderiaceae_C > Sphaerotilus. The sequence continues at coordinate 3,615 of JBDTQF010000313.1, read as the reverse complement.
CGAAGACCATTACGGCCTGGAGAAGGTCAAGGAACGCATCCTCGAATACCTCGCGGTGCAGCAGCGCGTGGACAAGGTCAAGGCGCCCATCCTGTGCCTGGTGGGCGCACCGGGCGTCGGCAAGACCTCGCTGGGCCAGTCGATCGCACGCGCCACGGGCCGCAAGTTCGTGCGCATGGCGCTGGGCGGCGTGCGTGACGAGGCCGAGATCCGCGGCCACCGCCGCACCTACATCGGCTCGATGCCGGGCAAGGTGCTGCAGAGCCTGTCGAAGATCGGCACGAGGAACCCGCTGTTCCTGCTCGACGAGATCGACAAGCTCGGAATGGACTTCCGCGGCGACCCGTCGTCGGCGCTGCTGGAAGTGCTCGACCCCGAGCAGAACCACACCTTCAGCGACCACTACGTCGAGGTCGATTTCGACCTGAGCGACGTGATGTTCGTGGCCACGTCCAATTCGCTGAACATCCCTCCGGCGCTGCTGGACCGGATGGAAGTGATCCGGCTGTCGGGCTACACCGAAGACGAGAAAGTCTCGATCGCGCAACGCTACCTGCTGCCCAAGCAGCGCAAAAACAACGGCGTGAAGGACGAGGAGATGGAGGTCGCCGAAGACGCCATCCGCGGCATCATCCGCTACTACACCCGCGAAGCCGGCGTGCGCTCGCTGGAGCGGGAGATCTCCAAGATCTGCCGCAAGGTGGTGAAGGGCCTGTCGCTCAAGAAGTACACGGGGCAGGTGGTGGTCAACGGCGAGAACCTCAACGACTTTCTGGGTGTGCGGCGCTTCAACTTCGGCCAGGCCGAGAAGCAGAACCAGGTGGGCCAGGTCAACGGTCTGGCGTGGACCGAAGTGGGGGGCGACCTGCTCACCATCGAGGCGGCCGCGTTGCAGGGCAAGGGCAACATCATCCGCACCGGTTCGCTGGGCGATGTGATGAAGGAGTCGGTCGAGGCTGCACGCACCGTGGTGCGCAGCCGCTCACGCCGGCTGGGCATCAAGGATGAGCTGTTCGAGAAGCGCGATATCCACATTCACGTGCCCGACGGCGCCACACCCAAGGACGGGCCCAGTGCCGGCATCGCGATGACCACGGCCCTCGTGTCGGCGCTGACCGGCATACCGGTACGGGCCGACGTGGCCATGACGGGCGAGATCACGTTGCGTGGTGAAGTCACCGAGATCGGTGGCCTCAAGGAGAAGCTGCTCGCAGCCCACCGTGGCGGTATCAAGACCGTGCTCATCCCGGAAGACAACGCCAAGGACTTGCAGGACATTCCTGAGAACGTGAAGAACCAGTTGGAGATCGTGCCGGTGCGCTGGATCGACAAGGTGCTGGACATTGCCCTGGCGACACCGCCTCAGCCCCTGCCCGACGAGGACGTGAAGGTCGAAGAAGTGAAGTCCACCGAGGCCGCGGCTCCCGCGACGACGGGGGCTGTGAAGCATTGAGCACACAGCGGCTCAAGCCAGCATCAACATCACCGATATAATGGCAGACTTCGCTGCAGGGGCCACAAGCACCGGCAGCGCAAGACAAGCAAAGCGGGAATAGCTCAGTTGGTAGAGCGCAACCTTGCCAAGGTTGAGGTCGCGAGTTCGAGTCTCGTTTCCCGCTCCAGCTTCACGGCGCGGTAGCAAAGCGGTTATGCAGCGGATTGCAAATCCGTCCAGGGCAGTTCGACTCTGCCCCGCGCCTCCAGATTGAAGTCGACAAGCCCCGCGTTGCGGGGTTTGTCGTTTGTGGCGGCGACCCTCGCAAAGGCCTTGCCACGTATCATCGATTGAGCCCGGCCCGGGTGGTGAAATCGGTAGACACAGCGGACTTAAAATCCGCCGACCCTTATCAGGTCATACGGGTTCAAGTCCCGTCCTGGGCACCAGCCAGCCGAGCATCTGCCAGCGCTTGGAGCGCCTGAAGAATTGTGTAGAATGCGCAGCTCTTCTGATGGCACTGCTTCAAGGCGTTGCCACTGAAGGCCTAGCGGGAATAGCTCAGTTGGTAGAGCGCAACCTTGCCAAGGTTGAGGTCGCGAGTTCGAGTCTCGTTTCCCGCTCCATACGTTGCACAAGAGCCACCTTCGGGTGGCTCTTGTCATTGGGTCGTCGTCTGTGCTGCCAGCGGATGATCAATCGTTGGCCGGCAAGGTCAGCAGGGCTGTTTCACAGGTGAAGGGTAGCCAGTGCCGGGCAACGTCCTGCAGCGTTGGCAGGTGGCCAGTGGTCCACAGTCGCGTGGTGCCTGGTAAAGCGTCGGTCGCAGATGCTTCAGGGCTGAGTGCCTCGGTGCGGCGAGCCACGGCGTCGGCGGTGTCGATCAAAGTGACCTGTGGTCCCATTGCGGCCTGAATGTGATGGGCGACGAACGGGTAATGGGTGCAACCCAGCACGACCGTGTCGACCCGTTGTGCGAGCAGCGGTGCGCAACACTGCTGCACATGTTCGCGCACCGCCGGTGCATCGGCATCGCCATGCTCGATCGCAGCCGCCAGACCCGGGCACGGCTGCAGGAAAAGCTGCAAGTGCGCTGCATGCGCTTGTGCCAGCAGCTTGAACTTCTCGCTGCCCAGCGTGCCCTCGGTGGCCAGCACGCCGATGCGGCCATTGCGTGTGGCTGTCGCGGCCGGTTTGAGACCAGGTTCCACGCCGACGATCTGCCAGGCGGGGTACCGCTCGCGCAGCAGCGCGCTCGCCGCCGCGGTCGCCGTGTTGCAGGCGACCACCATCAGATCGGCCCGCTGCGACCGCAGGAACGCCGCAATCGCCAGGCTGCGTGTCTGCACGTAGGCGGGTGGCCGTTCACCGTAAGGTGCATGCCCCGAGTCGGCCACGTACAGCAGATGCGCTTGAGGCAGCCGGGCCCGGATGGCGCGCAGCACCGATAAGCCACCGAGGCCGGAGTCGAAGACGCCGATGCAGACTTCTTCGTTCATGGGGAATGGGTAGGGCAATAATCGCAGCAGTCTACAATCGTGGGCTAACTTACATGTCCACCGGCAAGGAGATCGCAGCCATGAAGGCACTCATCCCCGTCAAGCGGGTCGTCGACTACAACGTCAAGGTCAGGGTGAAGAACGACGGCACGGGCGTCGATCTGGCCAATGTGAAAATGAGCATGAACCCCTTTGACGAGATCGCCGTTGAAGAAGCCGTGCGCCTGCGGGAAAAGGGTGTGGTCACCGAGGTGATCGCCGTTTCCTGCGGTGTCACGCAGTGCCAGGAAACCCTGCGCACCGCGATGGCCATTGGCGCCGACCGTGCCATCCTGGTCGAGACCGATGCCGAACTGCAGCCGCTGGCCGTGGCCAAGCTGCTGAAGGCGCTGGTCGACAAGGAACAGCCCGGGCTCATCATCCTGGGCAAGCAAGCCATCGACGATGACTGCAATCAAACCGGCCAGATGCTCGCCGGCCTGGCCGGCCTGCCGCAGGCTACCTTCGCCAGCAAGGTCGAAGTGGTCGATGGCACGCTCAACGTCACCCGTGAAGTCGACGGCGGCCTGGAAAAGCTCGCGCTGACCTTGCCGGCCATCATCACCACCGATCTGCGCCTGAATGAGCCGCGTTACGTCACGCTGCCGAACATCATGAAGGCCAAGAAAAAGCAGCTCGACA
>JBDTQF010000312.1:0-4234 GCA_039932275.1 Burkholderiales bacterium | reverse complement strand
GCAGGGAGTACAGCATGCCGTCATGGCCCATCGCGATGCCGTCGTCCACCGCAATGGTGTTGAACTCCTTGGCCACGCCACCCGCGGCTTCGATCTCGCGCGCCACCAGCTGGCCCAGGTCCTTCAGGTGCACGTGGCCCGGCACGAACTGGGTGAACGAGTTGGCGATGGCGATGATGGGCTTGCTGAAGTCATCGTCCTTCATGCCGGTGGCACGCCACAGCGAGCGGGCGCCGGCCTGGTTGCGGCCGGCGGTGGAGGTCTTGGAGCGGTAGGCGGGCATGGGAATCCTCTGGGGGTCGGTCCGGTCGGGAAAGCCGGTAGCGATGGCCGGTAACAAGCGCCGCTGCGCGAGGCGGCGAGCCGCGCATTTTCGCGCAGCGCCGCGCCTATCATGCCGGCCATGCTGGTTCACCCTCAATTCAATCCGGTCGCGCTCGACCTCGGCTTCTTCCAGGTGCATTGGTACGGGCTGACGTACCTCGCGGCGTTCGGCCTGTTCTACCTGCTCGCCATGCGCCGCATGCGGCAGGCGCCGTTTGTTCAGGCAGGTTGGACGCCGCGCGAGGTGGAAGACCTGCTGTTCTTCGGCGTGCTGGGCGTCATCCTCGGCGGTCGGCTGGGTTATGTACTGTTCTACAAGCCGACCTATTACCTGGGCAACCCGCTCGAGATCCTGCAGGTCTGGAAGGGCGGCATGGCCTTCCACGGCGGGCTGATCGGGGTGCTGGTGGCGATGGCGGTGTTCGCGCGGCTGCGCGGGCGACGCTTCTTCGAGGTGACCGATTTGATCGCGCCCTGCGTGCCCGTCGGGCTGGCCTGTGGACGCATCGGCAACTTCATCAACGGCGAGCTGTGGGGCCGTGAGGCCGACCCGTCGCTGCCCTGGGCGATGGTGTTCCCGCAGTCGGGTACGGCGATTGCGCGCCATCCCTCGCCGCTGTACCAGTTTGCGCTGGAAGGCGTGTTGCTCTTCGTGTTGTTGTGGCTGTACGCAAAGCGGCCCAGCGCCCACACGGCGACCGACGGCTCGCGCATCTGGGGCCGGGTGTCGGGTGCGTTCCTGTTCGGCTACGGGGTGTTCCGCTTCATTGCCGAGTACTTCCGCGAGCCCGATGCGTTTCTCGGCCTGTTGGCGCTGAACATGAGCATGGGCCAGTGGTTGTGCGTGCCGATGGTGATCGGTGGTGCGCTGATCTGGGCTTGGGCCGGGCGGCGGCCAGCATGATCGTTTTGGGTGTCGAGTCGTCTTGCGACGAAACCGGCATCGCGCTGGTCGAGACGCTCGACGCCGGCATCCCGCGGCTGCTGGCGCATGCGCTGCACAGCCAGGTGGCGATGCACCAGGCCTACGGCGGCGTGGTGCCGGAGCTGGCTTCGCGCGACCACATCCGCCGCGTGGTGCCGCTGCTGCGGGCGGTGATGAACGACGCCGCGTTGGCGCCCGAGGCCATCGACGTGGTGGGCTATACCCGCGGCCCCGGTCTGGCCGGCGCACTGCTGGTGGGCGCGGGTTTTGCCAACGCGCTGGCACTCGCGCTGGGCAAGCCCACGCTGGGCGTGCACCACCTCGAAGGGCACCTGCTGTCGCCTTTTCTCTCGGCCGATCCGCCCCAGTTCCCGTTCGTTGCGCTGCTGGTGTCGGGCGGGCACACGCAGTTGATGCGCGTGACCGGCGTCGGGGCGTACGAGCTGATGGGCGAGACCATCGACGACGCCGCTGGCGAGGCCTTCGACAAGAGCGCCAAGATGCTGGGGCTGGGCTATCCCGGCGGCCCGGCGCTGGCGCAGCTGGCGGAGCAGGGCAATCCCGCTGCGTACGCGCTGCCGCGGCCGCTGCTGCGGCGCGACAACCTCGATTTTTCCTTCGCCGGGCTGAAGACCGCGGTGTGGACGCAGCTCCAGCGGTTGGGCGGCGCCACGCCGCAGGCGCTGGACGAAGCCATTCGGGCTGATGTGGCGGCCTCCACCCAGGCGGCCATTGTCGATGTGCTGGTGGCCAAGTCGCTGCAGGCGCTCAAGGCCAGCGGCCTGAAGCGGCTGGTGGTGGCCGGTGGCGTCGGTGCCAATCGCCGCCTGCGCACGCAGCTCGATGCCGAATGCGCACGCCGCGGCGTGCGCGTGCATTACCCGGAGCTGGCGCTGTGCACCGACAACGGCGCGATGATCGCCCTGGCCACGGCGATGCGGCTGCAGGCTGGGCTGGCGCAGCCGGCGCGCGACCACGCCTTCGACGTCAAGCCGCGCTGGGACTTGGCTGCACTGGCTTGATCGAACGGCCCCGCGTGCCGGCCTATAATGCGCGCTTCGCCTGGGGATGCACTGTCGTTACCAGACGAAGCTTCGCACGGCGTGGGTCGGTTTCACCCGCGTTCGCAAGTCCAACTCCGAAACCGTCCGCCGACAAGCCTGTGGAACAGGCCACTGGCAGCGACGCGGTTTCGACACCCAGGAAATCGTCACCATGTCCGCTGCTGATACCAAGACCGCCGAAATCATCGCCGCCAACGCCCGCGGCGTAGGCGACACCGGCTCGCCCGAAGTGCAGGTTGCCCTGCTGACGGCTCGCATCAACGAGCTGACCCCCCACTTCAAGCTGCACGCCAAGGACCACCACGGTCGCCGTGGTCTGCTGCGCATGGTGAGCCGCCGCCGCAAGCTGCTCGACTACCTCAAGGACCGTGATGCCGAGCGCTACACCGCGCTGATCCAGAAGCTCGGCCTGCGCAAGTAAGCTTTTTTCCAGCCCGGCGCTGACCCGCCGGGCTCATCGCCGGACGCTGGCACGCGTGTGTCGCCGTGTCATTCCACCCGGGCTCGATCACCTGCTGACGATCGACACGAACCCGACTGGAATGGCATCCCACAACGTTGACCGGCTCCGATCTCGGCCTCCGCGAATGGAGGCCATCGCAAGGAGACTCGCATGAGCCTGTTCAACAAAGTCACCAAGACCTTCCAATGGGGTCAACACACCGTCACGCTGGAAACTGGTGAGATTTCCCGCCAGGCCGGTGGTGCCGTGGTGGTCGACATCGACGGCACCGTGGTGCTGTGCACCGTGGTCGGCGCCAAGAACCCGAAGCCGGGGCAGGATTTTTTCCCGCTGACCGTCGACTACATCGAAAAAGCCTACGCCGCCGGCAAGATCCCGGGCAGCTTCTTCAAGCGTGAAGCCAAGCCGTCTGAGCTGGAAGTGCTGACCAGCCGCCTGATTGATCGCCCGCTGCGCCCGCTGTTCCCCGAAGGTTTCTACAACGAAGTGCATGTGGTCATCCACACGCTGTCGCTGAACCCGGAAGCTTCGGCCGACATCGCCGCGCTGATTGGGTCGAGCGCCGCGCTGGCGATCTCGGGCATCCCGTTCAACGGCCCGGTGGGCGCCGCCCGCGTGGGCTACATCAACGGCGAGTACGTGCTGAACCCGGGCCCGACCCAGCTCAAGAGCTCCAAGCTTGACCTGGTGGTGGCGGGCACCGAAGCCGCCGTGCTGATGGTGGAATCCGAAGCCGACCAGCTCAGCGAAGAAATCATGCTGGGCGGCGTGGTCTATGGCCATGAGCAGGCCCGCATCGCCATCAACGCCATCAACGAGTTGGTGCGCGACGCCGGCAAGCCGCTGTGGGACTGGCAGCCGCCGGCCCGCAACGAGCCGCTCATCGCCAAGGTGGCCGAGTTCGGCCACGCCAAGATCGAAGCGGCCTACCAGATCCGCAACAAGCAGGCACGTACGCACGCCTGCCGCGCCGCCTACGCCGAAGTGAAGATCTCGCTGGTCGAAGCCGGCATCGCGTTCGACGGCGTCGAGGTCGACAACCTGCTGTTCGAGATCGAGGCCAAGACGGTTCGCGGCCAGATCCTGCAGGGCGAGCCGCGCATCGACGGCCGCGACACCCGCACCGTGCGCCCGATCGAGATCCGCACCGGCGTGCTGCCTCGCACCCACGGCTCAGCGCTGTTCACCCGCGGTGAGACGCAGGCGCTCGTGGTGGCCACGTTGGGCACCGACCAGGACTCGCAGCGCATCGACGCGCTGGCCGGCGACTTCCGCGACAGCTTCCTGTTCCACTACAACATGCCCCCGTTCGCCACCGGCGAAGTGGGCCGCATGGGCACCACCAAACGCCGCGAAACCGGCCACGGCCGCCTGGCCAAGCGGGCGCTGATCCCGCTGCTGCCGCCGAAGGACGAGTTCGCCTACACCATCCGCGTGGTGTCGGAGATCACCGAATCC
>JBDTQF010000311.1:0-4244 GCA_039932275.1 Burkholderiales bacterium | reverse complement strand
AAACCTCGACGCGCCGCCTGCCCGACGGCCGCGTGACGCCGCACTACGACCCGGCCATGGTGCAGCAGTTCGTGCACCACCCGAACGACTACACCCGCTGGGCCGAGTGGGACACGCTGAGCCTGCCCGTGCTGTGCCTGCGCGGCGAGGCCAGCGACCTGCTGCTGCCCGACACGGCGGAGCAGATGCGCACCCGCGGCCCACGCGCGGTGGTGGTCACCGTGCCCGGCTGCGGCCATGCGCCAGCGCTCAACACCCCAGCGCAGTGGGGGTTGGTGGAGCGCTTCCTGGCAGGGTGACTGAGGCATGATCGGCGGTTTCCCCTGCCACGCACTTGCCGCCATGCCTCGCCTTCAGATCGACCTGCCCGAGACCTTCACCTTCTCCACCGAGATCCCGCTTTACACCTGGCACATCAACTCGGGCGGCCACCTCGACAACGCACAACTCGGTTCGATCATTTCGGAGACGCGTGCGCGCTTTTTTCAGACGTTGGGTTACGGCCTGCGCGACCTCGGCGGACCCGACATCGGCATGGTGGTGGCCGACGCCGCCTACATCTACAAGACCGAGGCCTTCTACGGCGAAGTGATGGTGGTGAATATGACCGCGCGCGATCTGAGCCGCTGCGGCTGTGACCTGGTGTTTCTCGTCACCGACCGCGCCACCGGCCGCGAGGTGGCGCGCGGCAAGTGTGGCGTGGTGTTCGTCGATCGCACCATCGGCCGCCCCACCGGCATCCCACCCAAGCTGCTGGCTCAACTCACCTGACGCCTCGGTTCACCCTTCACTACAACATGTCAGGGCGGCCTCCCGTAAGGTCTGTCTCCCCACGGAGCACGCCCATGAAATTGCCACCCCGCCGCGCCTTGCTGAACGCGCTGTTCAGCGCCCTCGTTCTGCCGGCCACCCTGGCAATGCTGGCCGCGCCCACGCCGGCAACGGCCCAGGCCAGCGTCAGCATCGGCATCCACATCGGCAGCTATCCGAACCTGGTGCGGGTGCCGAGTTACCCGGTGTACTACGCACCCGGCCTGCCGGTGAACTTGTTCTTCTATGACGGGCTGTACTGGCTCTTTGCCAACGACCGCTGGTACACCAGCCCCTGGTACGACGGCCCGTGGGATGGGGTGGGCCCCTTCGCCGTGCCGCTGTACGTGCTGCGCATCCCGGTGCGCTACTACCGCGTGCCGCCGCCCTACTTCCGCCCGTGGCGGGCCGATGCGCCGCCGCGCTGGGGCGAGCACTGGGGCCCGGACTGGACGCAGCGCCATGCCGGCTGGGACCGCTGGAACCACCGCGCAGTACCCGCCCCGGCGCCGCTGCCGACCTACCAGCGACAGTACAGCGGCCCACGCTACCCCAGCGCCGACGAACAGCGCTCGCTGCAGCAACGCCACTACCGCTACCAACCCCGCGAGGCCGTTGCGCGCGAGCGCATCCAGCCTGGTGCAGCGCAGCCGCCATCGCCGCGCGCCGAGCCCCCCAGCGCAGACCGGCCCGCCATTCAGCGGCCGGATAACCACGCGCGCCCGCCCGCCCCGCCGCGCAACGTCCAACAGCGCCCGGCACCACCACAACCGCGTGATCAGCGGTCCCCGCCGCGCCCGCCGGCCGAACCCGATCGCCCGCGCCCGCAGGCGACCGAGCGCGCGCATCCATCGCCACCGCAGCCACAGGAACGGCCACGCACCGAGCCGCGTCCACTCGAACCCCGGCCCGCTGCGCCCGAGCGCGGTGCCGACCCCTCACGCCATGGCGGCCCACCGGGCGGCCCGGACCGCGGCGCCGGGCCAGGGCGTGACCCGTCCGGATCGCGCCGGGGCGACGACCGCGAACGGGGCCACTGAGCGCAGGGGTGCTGCAGCGGCGCGCAGCGCCCCTGTCCTGGGGCGAGCCCTGATGGTCGCCACCCCGTCGGCCGATCAACACTCGGGCTTCTATCCCACTTGGTCGGAGACCCCATGTTCAAAAGAATCTTGACCACGCTGGCCATCTCGGCAGCCTTGCAGGCCAGCGCCTTCGCGCAGGAAACCATCAAGGTCGGCGTCGTCCATTTCGAGGCCGGGCCGTTTACCGGCCTCAGCAAGTACATGGTCGAAGCCGCCACGTTCGGGATCGATGCACTCAATGCCCAGGGCGGAGCGCTCGGGCGCAAGTACGAATTGGTCCTGCAAAGCCACGCCGGTACGCCGGCCGCAGCCGTCACCGCGGTGCAGCGCCTGATCGAACAGCAGGGCGCATCCTTCGTGACCGGGCTGCAGGTGTCATCGACCGGCCTGGCCGTCGCCGCCAAGATGCCGCAGCTCAACGGCATCGTCATTGACCCCAGCACGGCCAGCGACGCGCTGAGCGGCAAGAGCTGCACGGCGAACTACTTCCGCATCTCGATGAACGACGCGATGATCATGAACGCCAACCGCAACATCGTGCGGCAGTCGGGCGTCAAGACCTGGGACGTCCTGGCGGCCGACTATGCGGCCGGCCACGACTACGCCGAGAAGTTCATCGCGCTGATCAAGGAGCTGGGGGGCAGCCCGCAGGCCACGCTGTTTGCGCCGCTGAGCACCACCGACTTCGGCAGCTACATCTCCCAGCTGGGCGCCAAGCCGGCCGACGGGCTGATGGTGATGTACCCCGGCGCCGGTGCCATCGCGCTGGCCAAACAGCAGCAGCAGTTCGGCCTGTTTGCCAAGTACAAGAACGTCATCACCGCGTACTTCACCAACGACGTCTTCGTCGATGCCCAGGGCGAAAGCACCGTGGGCCTGACGACCCTGCAAGACTACCAATGGGAGCTACCGGGGGCGCAGAACGCCGCCTACGTCAAGGCCTTCGAGGCCCGCCTCAAGCGCAAGCCCAATTACCTGGACGGCAACATGCAGGTGGCGCTGGACGTGCTGCATGCCGCGATCCTGAAGGCCCGGTCCACCGACGTGGCCGCGGTGCGCACGGCGCTGTCCGGGCTCAAGACCGCCACGGTGGGCGGTGAGCTCGAGCTGCGTGCGGCCGACCACCAGGCCATCCGCCCGATGTCGCTGCTGAAGGTGGTCAAGGCCGGCGAAGGCAAGGCCATGATGAAGATGCAGGAAGTGATCCCGGCCTCGGCGATAACCTTCCCTGCCAGCCCCGACTGCAAGCTGTAGTCGACCGGCTGCGTACCCCCGCAGCGGTGGCATGGCCGGCCGCGCCGCGCCCGCAGGCCGAACCCGATCGACCGCGAACGGGGCCACTGAGCGCCGGCGAGCTACAGCGGCGCGCAGCGCCCCGGCCCTGGGGCGAGTCCTGATAGTCGCCCCCCGTCGGCCGATCGACACTCCGGCCTCCATTTCATCAGGTCGGAGACACCATGTTCAAAAGAATCTTGACCACGCTGGCCATCTCGGCAGCCTTGCAGGCCAGCGCCTTCGCGCAGGAAACCATCAAGGTCGGCGTCGTCCATTTCGAGGCCGGGCCGTTTACCGGCCTCAGCAAGTACATGGTCGAAGCCGCCACGTTCGGGATCGATGCACTCAATGCCCAGGGCGGAGCGCTCGGGCGCAAGTACGAATTGGTCGTGCAAAGCCACGCCGGTACGCCGGCCGCAACCGTCGCCGCGGTGCAGCGCCTGATCGAACACCAGGGCGCATCCTTCGTGAGCGGCCTGCAGGTGTCATCGACCGCCCTGGCCGTCGCCGCCAAGATGTCGCAGTTCAACGGCATCCTCATCGACCCCAGCACGGCCAGCGACGCGCTGAGCGGCAAGAACTGCACGGCGAACTACTTCCGCACCTCGATCAACGACACCATCATCATGAACGCCAACCGCAACATCGTGCGGCAGTCGGGCATCAAGAACTGGGACGTGCTGGCGGCCGACTATGCCTTCGGCCATGACTACTCGGAGAAGTTCATCGCGCTGATCAAGGAGCTGGGGGGCGGCCCGCAGGCCACGCTGTTTGCGCCACTGAGCACCACCGACTTCGGCAGCTACATCTCCCAGCTGGGCGCCAAGCCCGCCGACGGGCTGTTGGTGATGTACCCCGGCGCCGGTGCCATCGCACTGGCCAAACAACAACAACAGTTCGGCCTGTTTGCCAAGTACAAGCACGTCATCACCGCGTACTTCACCAATGATACGAATATCGAGGCACAGGGCGAGACCACCGTGGGGCTGCAGACGCTGCAGGACTACCACTGGGAGCTGCCCGGGGCGCAGAACGCCGCCTACGTCAAGGCCTTCGAGGCCCGCCTCAAGCGCAAGC
>JBDTQF010000310.1:0-4268 GCA_039932275.1 Burkholderiales bacterium | reverse complement strand
AGTTGAGGATCGCTCGATGGCGTCGATCAGCCGGTGCATCGGCAAGGCCGATTCGAAGTTCGGCACCCGCGCGCCGTTGTCGCGCAGGTCGGCCGCCCGCGCCGATGCCCTCCTGCTCGAGCGCGGCCGGGTCGGTCATGGTGTCAAGGCTGCAGCAGCGGCTGGATGTCAGCGGCCGCCACGTACTCATACAGCCGGTGGATCTGACCGTCGGCCACGTGCACCACGACGCAGACCGGCGCGTCCAACGCCATGCCCCGCACCTCGCCCTGCAGGCGGTGGCGCTGCACGAAGCCCTGCGCGAAGCAGTCGCGCTCGACCCCGACATAGCGCAGGCCCTTGACGTTGCGGCTGAGGTACTTCAGCACCCGGGCGTTCTCGGCTCGGGTCTGCGAGAGGCCGTCGTAGCTGTGCCAGATCAGCGCTTCGTCGTGGTAGCAGTTGCCAGCCACGTCGATGTCGCCACGCTCGATGGCGGCGAAGAACGTCTGGGCCAGTGTGTCGGTCACGGGGTGTTGGCCCGGGGTGTCGCCCATCCCATCCTCCTCTTTGTCATGTCAAGCGTGCAGGCGCACGACGACCTTGCTGACCGTCTCGCGCTGGGTCACCGGACCTGCTGCGCGCAAAAGCTGCACGCGGTTTCCATGAGCAGCCGCTGCTCGTCGCTGAGTATCATGAATTCCACATCCTTGGCGGCGCAGTCTGCCATTGCGATGGCATCTGGCGACATCGTCCGAACTGACATTTCCAGCCGGGGGCCGTTGCTGATCACCCGCCGACCTCCCATGCCGTCGCCTCCCGCCCCACGCAGCCTGCTGGTCATGAAGCTCAACCCGCCGGCCGCGTCGGCCGACCAGGTGCTGCGTCACGCGGTGCACGAGCTGATCCGCCACTCGCCGGCCCGGCTGGTGCTGATGCGCGGCCCGGCCGGCTTCGGCAAGACCACCGCCATGCTGCAGTACCGTGCGCTGCTGGCCGAACAGGGCACGGCCACGGCCTGGCTCACAGTGGACAGCGCCGACAACGACAGCACGCGCTTCGTGCAATGCCTGGGTGCGGCGGTGGACGAGATCACCATGGACTTCACACCCCGCCGTGGCGCGGCCGCTCAGCAGGACGCCCACCGCCTGTTCGGCGACCCGGCCATGACCCTGGTCGAGCGGCTGGCGCAGAAGACCGAGCCCTTCACGCTGTTCCTCGACGATTACGAAGCCATCCAGCAGCCCGGCGTGCACGGCCTGGTGCGCGAGATCCTCAATCACTTGCCGCGGGGCAGCCGGCTGGTGATCGGTTCACGTTCGCTGCCCGAACTGGGCCTGGGCCGGCTGCGGGCGCGCCGCGACCTGCTGGAGATCGACGCCTCGCGGCTGCGCTTCTCGGCCGCCGAAAGCACCGAGTTCCTGTCCCGCCGGCGCCAACTGCCGCTGGCGGCGGCCGACCTGGCCGCGTTGCACAGCAAGACAGAAGGCTGGGCCGCCGCGCTGTGGCTGGCCTCGGTGGCGCTGGAGAGCCACCCCCGGCCGGGCGAGTTCATCCGCCGCTTCTCAGGCACCGACGGCTCGCTGTCGGACTACCTGGCCGAAGACGTGCTCTCGGGCCTGCCGCCCGACGTGCGCGACTTCGTGCTGCGCACCAGCATCCTGCGCACGCTGAACGTGCCGCTGTGCAATGCCTTGCTGCCGCAGGCCGAGAGCGGAACCATTGCCGCCATCCTGCGCCGACTCGAAGCGGGCAATGTCTTCCTCGTGCCGATCGAGGGTGACGAACGCGGCTGGCGTTACCACAGCCTGTTCTCCGAGTTCCTGCGCGCCCAGTTCGCCGCACAGGCGCCGGACGAAGTGCCGCGCCTGCACCGGGCCGCCTCGGTCTGGTTTGAGAGCGAGCAGCGTGTGGTGCCCGCGGTCGACCACGCGCTGGAAGCCGGCGACTTCGAACGCGCGCTGGGCCTGATGCAGCAGCATGCGACGCAGTGGCTGGCGCAGGGCCGCATGCGGCTGCTGTCGCGCTGGTTCGGCATGCTGCCGGCCTCGGCCCTGGCCGGCCACCCGGAGCTGCAGGCGGTGCAGGTCTGGGCGCTGTGCTTCACGCGCGGTGCCTGGGAGGCCTATGAACACCTGCAGCGCCTGGACCTCGACGGCTCGCCCGACCCGGCGGTGCGGGCCCATGCCGGGGCCCTGCGCCCGCAGCTGCTGTCGATGATGGACCGCTGGGATGAAGCCTATGAGGCCGGCACACGCAGCCTGGCGCTGCGCCCACCAGCGCCGCCCTTCGTCAACTCGGTGCTTGATGCCGCGATGGCCAGTGCCTGCACCGTGCAGGGCCGCTACCTCGAAGCGCGCAAGCTGCTCGACAACAGCCGCAGCCCGGGCGGCGAAGGCCCCAGCGCCTTCAGCGTGATGTATGCGGAAACGGTGGAAGGCTCCATCGACCTGATGGAGGGCCGGCTGCGCCAGGCCACCGCGCGGCTGCGCATCGCGGTGCGCGCCAGCCCGGCGGTGTCGTTCGGCCACATGAACGGCAACCCCTGGTGTGGGGTGCTGCATGCGGCCATGGTCTACGAATCCAACGACCTGGCGCAGGCGTCCCACCTGCTGCAGCTGTATGCGCCGGTGGCGCGCGAGGTGGGCATTCCCGATCTGATGATCCTGGGTGACGTGATGCTGGTGCGCATCGCCTTCCACCACGGCGAGGTCGACGAGGCCTTCCAGATGCTCACCGAGATGGAATACCGCGGCCATCAGCGCCGGCTGCCACGCGTGATCGCCAGCGCCATGCTGGAGCGCGCCCGTCTGCAGCTGACGCAGGGCCATGGGCAGGCGGCCCGCGACGAACTGGGGCGCGCCCAGGACGTGGTGGACTGGCCGCTGGTGACCCGCCAGCGCCGCATTGCCAACGACCTGGACTACCTCGACCTGGCCCGCCTGCGCCTGGCCGTGCTGACCGGCGATGCCCGCGCGACCCTGGCATCGTTGGAGCAGGAGCTGGCCACCGCGGTGGCGGCCTCGCGGCACCGCCGTGCGCTCAAGCTGCGGCTGCTGCAGGCCATTGCGCTGCACCGCAGCGGGCAGATGGCCGCGCTGGCCGAGACCATGGGCGCCGTGCTCAAGGACGCTTGCGCCGAAGGCTTCGAGCGCCTCATCCTCGATGAAGGTGCAGCGGTGCGCGACGCCTTGCAGGCCTGCAGTGCCTACGCCCGCGATGCCCGCAGCCCCCGGCTCGACCCCATCCTGACCGAATACCGTCAGCGCCTGCTCGATGCGCTGGGCCCGGCCTGGAGCGAAGCCGACAGTGGCGAAGGAGGCGACGACCCCGCGCTGCCGGCCCACTTCGAAACGCTCACGCCGCGCGAGGTGGGCGTGCTGCAGCTGCTGGCAGAGGGCTACTCGAACCGCGCCATGGCCGAGAAGCTGCTGATGTCGGAAAGCACGCTGCGCTCGCACCTGCGCAACATCAACAGCAAGCTCGACGTGCACAGCCGCACCCGCGCGGTGACGGTGGGGCGGCGGCTGGGGCTGATCAGCTGAGACGAGCGGACCACCCCAGTGTCAAAGGTTGCCTCGCCGCCCACCATCGTCAGTTCGGCCGATGGCAAAAGCGCCCGCCTGCTCCCACACTCTGAGGATCGAATGATCCGCAGGCACAAGGAGACATGATGGACACGCTGGCATCGACGACCGCCACCGACGACGCCCTGGCCAGCCGCACGGCCTTCCACACCTGCCCGCTGTGCGAGGCCAATTGCGGCCTGGAGATCCGCATCGGCCCGGACGGCGTGCAGGTGCGCGGCGACGAGCAGGACGTGCTGAGCCGCGGCTTCGTCTGCCCGAAGGGGGTGTCGATCCACGCCTCCGACACCAACGCCGACCGCCTGCGCTGGCCGCTGGTGCGCGACCGCGCCACCGGGCTGCACCGCGAGGTGTCGTGGCAAGAGGCTTTCGAGCACATCGAGCGCGGCATGGCCCCGGTGCTGGCCGCGGGTGACCCCGATGCAGTGGGTTTCTACTACGGCACCGGGTCGGGCCACTCGGCCGGTGGGCTGTACTACTCGGTCATGAGCAGTGCCCTGCCGACCAAAAACCGCTACGGCTCCAGCACGGTGGACCAGGCGCCCAAGCAGGTGGCCTGCGCACTGATGTTCGGCCACTCGATGACGGTGCCGATTCCCGACATCGACCACTGCAGCCACCTGCTGATCCTCGGCGCCAACCCGGCGGTGTCGAACGGCAGCCTGTTCACCGCCCCCGGGGTGCTGCAGCGCATGAAGGCGC
>JBDTQF010000309.1:0-4285 GCA_039932275.1 Burkholderiales bacterium | reverse complement strand
AAAGTAACTGCGAACGACTCTTCGTACGCCCTCGCCGCTTAAAACCGGTGAGCTTTGCAACAGATCGCCGATGGTCTGGGCTGGCAACAGCTGCAAAGTCACTCACATCGGCTGGTTCTGAGCCGGGTCACTCGACGCAGAACAAGATTCAGTGACTGGCGTCGTCTGCAGGGTGCTCCTGCTCGTCAGCGACGTGAGACTCAAATCAGAGAGCTACGCATGTAGAACTGCCTGAGGATGGCTTGCGGACGCGGGTTCGATTCCCGCCGGCTCCACCACAAAGCAAGCAAAGCCGACGCCTCCAAGCGTCGGCTTTTTTTTGGACAACCGCCAACCCTTGGAGAGCGCGAGATGGGCATGGACGTGATCGACTACGAGATCCGCGGGGCGGAGATGCAGTTCGTCGAGGTGGAACTCGACCCGGGCGAGGCGGCCATCGGCGAGGCCGGCAGCATGATGTTCATGGACACCGGTATTGCCATGGACACCGTGTTCGGCGACGGGCGCCAGAACCAGCGCGGCGGCTTCTTCGGCAAGCTGCTGGGCGCCGGCAAGCGGCTGGTGACGGGTGAGTCGCTGTTCACCACCGTCTACACCAACCAGACCGCCGCCAAACAGCGCATTGCCTTCGCCGCGCCCTACCCAGGCAAGATCCTGCCGATGGACCTGCGCCAGCTCGGCGGCACGCTGATCTGCCAGAAGGATGCGTTCCTGTGTGCGGCGCGCGGCGTGGCACTGGGCATCGCGGTGCAGCAGAAGCTGTCGGTGGGCTTCTTCGGCGGCGAAGGCTTCATCATGCAGCGGCTGGATGGCGACGGCCTCGCCTTCGTGCATGCCGGCGGGACGGTGGTCAAGCGTGACCTTCAACCGGGCCAGTCGCTGCTGGTGGACACCGGCTGCGTGGTGGCCTACACGCCCAGCACCAGCTTCGAGATCCAGTACGTCGGCAAGATCAAGACGGCGCTGTTCGGCGGCGAAGGCCTGTTCTTCGCCAAGCTCACCGGCCCCGGCACGGTGTGGCTGCAAAGCCTGCCGTTCTCGCGCCTGGCGTCACGGGTGTTTGCGGCCGCGCCGCAGACCGGCGGCGGTCGGGAAGAGGGATCGCTGCTGGGTGGCCTGGGTGCCGGCAGCCTGCTGGGCGGTGTGTTCGGCGGCGACGACGACTAGTCGGGCCGAGCGCCGGGCAGCCGCGGGTCGGCCCGCCGTCCCATCAGGGGATCGCTTGGCGTAGCCGCCAGCGAGGGGTTCCCGGCATGCTCAGCGCACCACCAGCACCGGCACGGTGCTGTGTGTCAGCACCTTCTGGGTTTCGCTGCCCAGCAGCAGGGCTGATACCCCGCGTCGGCCATGCGAGGCCATCACGATGAGGTCATTGCCGTTCCGCGTGGCTTGTTCAAGGATGGCCTCCCACGGATGAACCGCCTCGACGCTCGCGCCGCTGCATGAGACACCGGCCGCCGCGCAGGCGTCCTTGACCGCCTGCAGGTTGCGCGTGGCGATGCGCTCCTGCGCATCGAAGAACTCCTGCGGCGGAATGGGCTGCATCTCCGAGATCGCGCTGTAGGGAAAGGGCTCCTTCACCGTCAGCGTCGAAAGCTGCGCGCCCAACGCCTGGGCCAGACCAATGGCCGTTTGGACGGCCTTGCCGGTGATGTCGGATCCGTCGGTCGGAACAAGGATGCGCTTGTACATGAGGGGCTCCTGTGCGAGGCCTGAGGTTGTCGAGAGCAGTGATGATGCGCCTGGGTACGCCGGGCACCTTGACCGGCCTCAAGTCTGCCCCCTTCGGCAGAGGTTTCTGGCCGTTCGACAGGCCCAGAAAAAAGGCCACCAGCGGCGGCCTTTGGCAACACGCACACGCCCCTCAGGGCGCAGACGATCCCATGCGACGCCGGTACCACTCATGGAAGTGCTGCATGCCATCTTCCATCGGGCTCTGGTACGGCCCCACTTCGTTGTCACCCCGGTTCATCAGGGCCTTGCGGCCCCAGTCCATGCGCAGCGCAATCTCGTCATCCTCGACACAGGTTTCCATGTAGGCCGCCTGCTGCGCCTCGACGTACTCGCGCTCGAACTCGGCGATCTCTTCGGGGTAGTAAAACTCCACCACGTTGAGCGTCTTCTGCGGACCCTGCGGGTACAGGGTCGAGACCACCAGGACGTTCGGGTACCACTCCACCATCAGGGTGGGGTAATAGGTCAGCCAGATCGCCCCATGGCGTGGCGTGCGGCCGCCCTGGTACTGGCGCACCTGCTGTTGCCAACGTTCGTACACCGGCGAACCGGCCCGCCCCAGCGCCTGCCCGGCGGCCGAAGCGACACCGACGGTCTGCACCGAGTACTCGCTGGTCATCTCCCAGCGCAGGTCTTCGCAGGTAACGAAATTGCCCAAGCCCGGATGGAAAGGGGCGACGTGGTAATCCTCCAGATAGACCTCGATGAAGGTCTTCCAGTTGTAGTCGCACACATGGTGTTCGGCCCGGTCGAACACATAGCCGGTGAAATCGAGATCAGCACGCGGCCCGAGCTGCGCCAGGCCGGCCGCGATGTCACGCCCGTTGTCCTCGAAGATCAGGCCGTTCCAGGTGCGCACCGGGTAGTTGCGCAGGTTAAGGCAGGGGTCTTCGGCAAAGTGCGGCGCGCCGATCAAACGGCCCTTGAGGTCGTACGTCCAGCGGTGCAACGGGCAGACGACGTTCGCGCCGGTCTGGCCGCGGCCCCGCAGCATCACCGCCTGGCGGTGCCGGCAGACGTTGGACACCAGCTGCACCCCCTCGGCGGTGCGGATCAATGCCCGCCCCTCACCTTCCTGGGTCAACGCGTGGAAGTCGCCGACCTGGGGCACCATCAGCTCGTGTCCCAGATAGCGCGGACCCGGCTGAAAGATGAGGCGCATCTCCTGGTCGTACAGCGCCGCATCGAAATAACTCGACACCGGAAGCTGCGTGGCACTTTGCTTCAACGACTCCAGCGTGATGCTCAGGTCGGACATGATCCCCAGGATCTCCCAAGTTACAGGTCGAACCACCCCCTGCCTGTGCGCACCCGGGCGCACACCGGGCTGCCCGGCGCGCGTGACTCACGGCAGCCGAGCTGGGAGACTTTGCGTGTCGCCTTGCAAGCTCATCAATGCAAGGGCGAAGGGCGGAGTTTACCCAAGGGCCGGTGATGCGCCCACTCTTGGGTCAAGTCCCCCGCCAAACCATCGCCCGGCCGTCACTCCGACGAGGGCCGCGATTCGTGGCGCTACTCACACATGCTCACCAACCGTCGCCCTTCGTGGGGATGGGGGCCGGAGCGCCGGCCGCCTACAATTCCGATCTTTTCATCTTCGCCACCCATGCCCAAGAGCGCCACACCGTCCGCGCCCGCGCTGCCCGAGCGCTACGAGGACGCGTTGGCCGAGTTGGACAGGCTGGTGCAAGCCATGGAAT
Organism: Burkholderiales bacterium; assembly: GCA_039932275.1. GTDB lineage: Bacteria > Pseudomonadota > Gammaproteobacteria > Burkholderiales > Burkholderiaceae_C > Sphaerotilus. Next base: position 851 of record JBDTQF010000309.1, on the reverse strand, counting down.
CCGCGCAGCTGCCGCTGGACCAATTGCTCGATCACTACCGCCGTGGCGCGGCCTTGCTGGCGTTTTGCCGCGGCCGCCTGGAAGCGGTGGAACAGCAGGTCAAGGTGCTGGAAGACGGTCAGATCAAAGCCTGGGAGGGCGGTGCGTGAAGCGTGATGATTTCGACCCCTGGATACGCCAGGAGCTGGCCACGGTCGAGGAGGCGTTGTGTCGTCACGTCCACCTCGAAGCACCGGCCGGCCTGGGCGAGGCGATGCGCTACGGCGTGCTCGACGGCGGCAAGCGCCTGCGCCCGCTGCTGGTGCTGGGCGCGGCGCAGGCGGTGGGTGGCCATCCGGAAGGCGCGCTGCGCGCGGCCTGTGCGGTGGAACTGATCCACGCCTACTCGCTCATCCACGACGACATGCCCTGCATGGACAACGACGTGCTGCGGCGCGGCAAGGCCACCGTGCACGTGCGCTACGGCGAAGCCCAGGCCATGCTGGCCGGCGATGCCATGCAGGCCCTGGCCTTCGAGGTGCTGACACCCGACGAGCAGACCGTGCCGCCACTGCTCCAGGCGCGCCTGGTGCGCTTGCTGGCCAGCGCGGCCGGCGTGCAGGGCATGGCCGGCGGCCAGGCCATCGATCTGGCCAGCGTGGGCCGCCAGCTCGACGAGCAAACCCTGCAGGACATGCACCGCCGCAAAACCGGCGCCCTGCTCCAGGCCAGCGTGATGATGGGGGCGGCCTGCGGTCACACGTCGGCGCAGGCCGGGCAGGCGTTGTCCGAGTACGGCGCCGCCATCGGCCTGGCTTTCCAGGTGGTCGACGACATTCTCGACGTCACCCAGCCGTCCGACACGCTGGGCA
>JBDTQF010000308.1:0-4320 GCA_039932275.1 Burkholderiales bacterium | reverse complement strand
CGGTGCCGGTGTGGCGGCCGTCGAGCATGAACTTCTCGGTCGACAGGCGGCTTTGCCAGGCAGCGTCGTAGAGGAACTCGGTGTGCTCGACCAGCTCGGCCCAGTTGTGCGCCGGGTGGATGTTGACTTCGATGACACCGGGGTCCGGCGTGACCTGCAGCACCTTCAGGCGCGGGTCACGCGGCGGCGGGTAGCCTTCGAGCACGATCTGCACGCCCAGCTCGGCGGCCGTGGCCTCGACGGCGCTCAGCAGGTCGAGGTAGTCCTCCAGGTGCGTCAGCGGCGGCATGAAGACGTACAGCACGCCGGTGGCGGCGCCCACCTTCTCGGCCTTCGGGCCATTGGCGCGGCGCGGGTCGCGGGCCTCGACGCACAGCGCGGTGCGGCTGATCCAGTGGGCCGATTCAAACCGCGCCGGCGACTTGGCCAGTTGCTCGGGTGTCAGCGCCGACGTGGGCGCGGACGCGCTTGGCGCGGCCAGCTTGCCGTCGCCCGCCCGACCCGCAACCACGGCGGTGCCGCCACCAAGCGCGCCCGGCGCCCGTTGCACGGCCACCGTGCCACCTTCGGCAAAGCCGCCGCCGATCACATTCGGCGCGTACTGGCTGCGCAGCTGGGCTGCGGCCGGCAACGCATCGCGCGGCGCGAACGGGTCGTGGTCGATCATGTACGGGAAGTCGCTCTTGCTGACCCAGGGCAGCGAATCCAGCGGCAGCCGGTAGCCCATCGGCGAATCGCCCGGGTACAGGTACATGCGCTCGTCGCGGAAGAACCAGGGGCCGGTGACCCACTTGGCACCGGAGAGCGCGGGTCCTTCAGCGGGCTTGATCGGCAGCACATAGCCGACTTCGTACTCGAGCCCCTGCGTGAAGATGCGGCGCAGGCGCACACGCTCCAACTCATCTTCCAGCCGCGCATCGAAGGGATCGACGTTCACCGGCAGGCGGCGTTCGCGCCACAGGTAGTAGAAGGTGTCCTCAAAGCCGGTCTGCACGTACTGGTCGGTCACACCCAGCTTGCGGGTGAGCGCCTGCATGAAACGCTTGGCGTCCGCCGAGGTGTATTGATGCGGGTCGCGCTCGTCGGCGAACAACGACGGGTCGTGCCAGCACGGTTGGCCATCGGTGCGCCAGTAGATCGACAGCGCCCAGCGCGGCAGCTGCTCGCCCGGGTACCACTTGCCCTGGCCGAAATGCAGGAAGCCGCCCTGGCCGTAGTGCGCACGCAGGCGCTGCACCAGGTCTTGCGCAAAGATGCGCTTGGTGGGGCCGAGCGCGTCGGTGTTCCACTCGGCGCCGTCGCGGTCGTCCACCGCGACGAAGGTGGGCTCGCCGCCCATCGTCAGCCGCACGTCGCCGGCATTCAGGTCGGCATCGACCTGCTGGCCCAGCGTGAGCATCTCGGCCCACTGTGCTTCGGTGTACGGCTTGGTGACACGCGGTGATTCCCAGATACGCGTCACGCCCATCGAATGGTCGAACTCAACCTCGCACTCGTCCACCGCGCCGCTCACCGGCGCGGCACTCGACGGTTGCGGCGTGCAGGCCAGCGGGATGTGGCCTTCACCGGCCATCAGGCCCGAGGTCGGGTCGAGCCCGACCCAGCCAGCGCCGGGCAAGTACACCTCGCACCAGGCATGCAGGTCGGTGAAGTCGACCTCGGCGCCGCTCGGGCCATCGAGCGCCTGCACATCGGGCTTGAGCTGGATCAGGTAGCCGGAGACGAAACGCGCCGCCAGGCCCAGATGACGCAATGTCTCGACCATGAGCCAGCCGGTGTCGCGGCAGGAGCCGGAGGCATTGGTGAGGGTCTGCTCCGGCGTCTGGACGCCGGGCTCCATGCGGATCAGGTACTTGATGTCGTGCTGCAGGCGCTGGTTCAGCCCCACCAGGAAGTCGATGGTGCGGACCTCGGTGAGGTCGATGGAGTCGATGAAGTCCTTGAAGAGTGGCGTGGCCGGTTCGGTGACGAGATACGGCGCCAGCTCGATGGCCAGGCTTTCGTCATAAACGAACGGGTAGGTCTCCGCGCTCGGCTCCAGGAAGAAATCGAACGGGTTGTAGACCGCCATCTCGGCCACCAGATCGATGGTGACCTTGAACTCGGTGGTGGGCTCGGGGAAGACCAGCCGCGCCTGGTAGTTGGCGAACGGGTCCTGCTGCCAGTTGACGAAGTGGCCCACCGGCTCGATCGTCAGCGAATACGACAGGATCGGCGTGCGGCAGTGCGGCGCCGGACGCAGGCGCACGATCTGCGGCGACAACGCAACCCGGCGGTCGTAGCGGTAGTGCGTGACGTGATTGAGCGCGACGTGGATGGACACTGCAGAGGCCTTGTTTTCTAGATGAACTCAGGAAGGGTGAGGTCCGGGGACGAAGGGCCTGCTGCGAGGCCCCGGCCTCAATGAACCGCCACCAGGAAGTCGCGACTGATGCCGACGCCGATGTCGTTGACACGGTCGAGAAACTGCGTCAGGTACGCATGCAACCCGGTGGCGAGGATCTCGTCGATGCGGCCGTAGCGCAGGTCGGCCTTGAGCCGACCTGCGCGGCGACGGGTCTCGTCGCTCTCATCGTTGGCCACCAGGTTCAGGTTGGCGGTGACCTCGTTCATGCACGCGGCCAGCGAGCGCGGCATGTCCGGGCGCAGGATCAGCAGCTCCGCCACCTTCTCCGGCACGATCACGTTGCGGTAGACCTTGCGGTAGATCTCGAAGCCCGAGACCGACCGCAGGATGGCCGACCAATGGTAGAAGTCGACCTCGGTGGCCTCGCTGCCCACGCGCGCGCCGAAAAAGTCGCCAGCCAGTGCATGGAACTTCACGTCTACCAGGCGCGCGGTGTTGTCGGCCCGTTCCAGGAAGGTGCCGATGCGGATGAAGTGCAGCGCCTCGTCCTGCAGCATGGTGCCCACCTGCACGCCGCGCGACAGGTGCGAGCGGAACTTCACCCACTCGAAAAAGCTACCGGGGTCGCGCTCGAAGCTGTTGTCGCGCAGCATGCGGTTGAACTCCAACCAGGTCTGGTTGGTGGTCTCCCACACCTCGGTGGTGAGTGCGCCGCGCACGGCGCGGGCGTTCTCGCGCGCAGCGCGCAGGCAAGCCCAGATGCTGGAGCCGTTCTGCTCGTCACGCAACATGAACTGCATGACCTCGCGCGCATTCACTGTCTCGTGCAGCTTGTGGTACGCCCCGGTCAGCTCGGAGATGCCGAGCATGCCGCGCCAGCCCAGCTCGGCGCGGTCGGCCGACTGCGGCAGCAGCGACGTCTGGTAGTTGACGTCGAGCATCCGGGCGGTATTTTCTGCGCGCTCCATATAGCGCGCCATCCAGAACAAATGATCAGCGGTGCGTGACAGCATCTTTGTCGTGCCTCCTCAAGCTTCCAGAACCCAGGTGTCCTTGGTACCGCCGCCCTGGCTGCTGTTGACCACCAGCGAGCCTTCCTTCAACGCCACTCGTGTCAACCCGCCCGGCACCATCTGCACCGTCTTGCCCGACAGCACGAACGGCCGCAGGTCGATGTGGCGCGGCGCGACGCCGCTTTCCACGAAGGTCGGGCAGGTCGACAGGCTCAGTGTGGGCTGGGCGATGTAGTTGCCGGGGTTGGCCACCAGCTGTTCGCGAAAGGCCGCAATCTCGGCCTTGGTGGCGGCTGGGCCCACCAGCATCCCGTAGCCGCCGGCGCCGTGCACTTCCTTGACCACCAGCTCGTCGAGATGGTCGAGCACGTACTTCAAGTCGTCAGCTTCCCGGCACAGGTGCGTCGGCACGTTGTTCAGGATGGGCTTCTCGCCGAGGTAGAACTCGATCATCTTCGGCACGTAGGCGTAGATCGACTTGTCGTCGGCCACGCCGGTGCCGATGGCATTGCTGAGCGCAACGTTGCCGCTGCGGTACACCGACAGCAGGCCAGCGCAGCCCAGGCTGGTGTCAGACCGGAAAGCCAGCGGGTCGAGGAAGTCGTCATCGAGGCGACGGTAGATCACGTCGACCCGGCGCGGACCTTGGGTGGTGCGCATGAAAACGAAGCCGTCCTTGACGAACAGGTCCTGCCCTTCCACCAGCTCGACACCCATCTGCTGCGCCAGGAAGGCATGTTCGAAGTAGGCCGAGTTGTACATGCCGGGCGTCAGCACCACCACGGTCGGATCGTTGACGCCGTTGGGCGCCACGCTGCGCAGGGTCTCGAGCAGCAGGTCGGGATAGTGCGCCACCGGCGCCACCCGGTGCGCGGCGAACAGCTCGGGAAACAGCCGCATCATCATCTTGCGGTTTTCCAGCATGTAGCTCACGCCGCTGGGCACGCGCAGGTTGTCTTC
>JBDTQF010000307.1:0-4330 GCA_039932275.1 Burkholderiales bacterium | reverse complement strand
CAGCTGCTGGAGATGCAGCGCGCGCTGCTGGCGCAGCTGATGAGCGACGGTGTGGCGCAGCGGCTGCTCGACAGCGAGGGCAAGGCCGATTCGGCTGGTCCGGCGGCGACCCGCGCGATGCGCCTGGCCGAGCTGTACGCTCGGCTCGATGCCGACGTGTGGCACGAGCTCGACGCGCCGGCCGGCGAGATCGCCGGGCCGCGCCGGCAACTGCAGCGCGAGCACCTCAACCGCCTGGTGGTGCTGCTCTCAAGACCCTCGGCCACCGGCCGCGCCGATGCGCTGGCGCTGCTGCGCAGCCAGGCCCAGGGGCTGCTCACGCGGCTGCACAAGGCCAGCGAGCGCCGCGAGCTCTCGGCCGAGGCGCGGGCGCACCTGCAGGACTGTCGCGACATCCTGCGTGAGGTGCTGACGGCGCGGCTGCTGCGGCCGGTTGCCTGAGAGCGCGCCCCCCAGACGACGGCGATGCCGCCGTCTTGGGGGGGTGAGTCAACTCGGGGCGGCCGGGCGTTGACTCAAGAGCAACCGGGCAGGGCCCGAACTGAGTGGTCCGCGCCCCGCTGTTCGGGGGCTCGCAGCAGGTGGTGGTTGGTCAGAATCGGTGCGTTTGCTTTGCCGAGCTTCCATCAATGAGCACCTTGCCGACATCCTCTTTCACTCCGCACCAGGTGCGTACCGCCGGACGCCTGTCGCTGTCCTGGCGCATGGGCCTGGGCCTGGTCTTGACCGCGGCGCTGCTGATGGCCGTGGCCGGCATCTGGGTGGTAGCGCTCAACAGCACCCAGGCGCAACTGCAGCGCCTGGTCAGCCAGACCGACCAGGGCCTGCTCGAAGGCCTGCCGAAGGATGCCGCGGGCCAACGCATCGCCGAACAGCTCACCAAGCGCAATGCCGCGGTGGTGGCGCAGGCGCAGGCCGAGCAGGCGCGCTTCCTGTGGATCGGCGGCGGCGCGCTGCTGCTGGTCATCGCCGTCGGTGGACTGGCGGCCTGGGCCTTCGTGAAGAGCATCCGTGACCCGATCGACCGTGCAGCCGATCTGGCCGAGCGCATTGCCGAGGGCGACCTCACCGCCGAGGCCGACCTGGGCGGTGACGACGAACTGGGCCGGCTGCAGCGCGCCGTGTCGCAGATGCAGGACCGCCTGCGGCTGATGGTGGGCAACATCCGCGAGACCACCGATTCCATCTCCACCGCCAGCACGCAGATTGCTGCCGGCAATGCCGACCTGTCCAACCGCACCGAGCAGACCGCCGGCTCGTTGCAGCACACCGCCAGCTCGATGGAGCAGCTCACCGGCACGGTGCGCGACACCGCGCTGTCGGCCCGCACCGCCAACGAGCTGGTGGCAACTGCTGTGCGGGCCGCACAGCGCGGCGGCGAGGTGGTATCGCAGGTGGTGGCCAACATGGAGGAGATCTCGGCCTCCAGCCGGCGCATCGGCGAGATCATTGCGGTGATCGACGGCATCGCCTTCCAGACCAACATCCTGGCGCTCAACGCGGCGGTCGAAGCGGCCCGCGCTGGCGAGCAGGGCCGCGGCTTCGCGGTGGTGGCCGGCGAGGTGCGCAACCTGGCGCAGCGCGCGGCCAATGCGGCCAAGGAGATCAAGACGCTGGTCAACGCTTCGGTCGAGAAGGTTGAATCAGGCGGCCAGCTGGTGCGCGACGCCGGCATGACGATGGAGCAGATCGTCTCGTCGGTGCAGAGCGTGACCGAGATCATCGGCAAGATCAGCACCACCACCGGCGAGCAGAGCGAGGGCCTGCAGCAGGTCAGCGTTTCGGTGCAGCAGCTCGACACCATGACCCAGCGCAATGCCGCGCTGGTGAACGAAAGCGCCTCGGCCGCCGAGTCGCTGCGCACCCAGGCCGACCGGCTGCAAAAGGTAGTGGGCGCGTTCAAGCTGCTGCAGCAGACCCAGGAAGCCGCCTGGACCGCGCACACCGCCATCAGCAGTGCGCGCCACAAGGCCAAGGGTGTCGGCGGTGGCGAGGCGCCGTTGGCGGCCGCGGCCCGGCAGACGCTGAACAGGCCGCCCGCGCCGGGCAAGCCGAACCGCGACCCCAAGCAGGGTCCGGACGATTGGGAAAATTTCTGAGCCAGCGATCATTCAGCCACTGCACAACGACAAAGCGCCTCTTCGGAGGCGCTTTGTTTTTTGTTGTGGCAGTGATCAGATCGGCCGGGTGCGGGCTTCCAGCCAGGCCTTCGCGTCGCCGCTGACCAGCGGCCCGACGCGCCGCAGCACTTCGGCATGGTAGGCATTGAGCCAGGCCCGCTCGTCATCGCGCAGCAGCGCAAGGTCGATGCAGCGGGTGTCGATCGGGCACAGGGTGAGCGTCTCGAATTCGAGGAAATCGCCGAAGCTGGTTTCGCCCGAAGTGCTGGGCACGTTCAGCACCAGGTTCTCGATGCGGATGCCCCATTGGCCTTCGCGGTACAGACCCGGTTCGATGGAGGTGATCATGCCGGGCTGCATCGCCATGGTCGGCTCCGGAATGCCCTTGGAGATGTTCTGCGGCCCCTCGTGCACGTTCAGGAAATAGCCCACGCCGTGGCCGGTGCCGTGGCCGAAGTCGAGCCCGGCCTCCCACAGCGGTGCGCGCGCCAGCGCGTCGAGCATCGGCCCGAGCGTGCCGAGCGGGAAGCGCGTGCGTGACAGCGCCAACGTGCCCTTGAGCACCCGGGTGTAGTCGGCCTTCTGCGCCGCGCTGGGCGTGCCGATGGGCCAGACGCGGGTGATGTCGGTGGTGCCGCCGACGTACTGCGCACCCGAGTCGATCAGCAACAGCCCTTCGGCCGTCAGGCCCGCGGGCGTGCTGATCACCGCATGCGCGTCGGGCGTGGCACGGTAGTGCGGCATGGCGCCGTTGGCATTGAAACCGGCGATGGTGGGGAACGACAGGCTGACGAAGCCGGGCTGGCGTGCGCGCTCGGCGCTGAGCCGCTCGTCCACTGTCAGCTCGGTGAGCTGCTCGTGGCCCAGGGCGGCTTCGAACCAGGCATAGAAGGCACACATGGCCGCGCCATCGCGTGCCATCGCCTCGCGGATGTGCGCGGCCTCGGCGGCGGTCTTGCGGCTCTTGGCGGCGGTGCTCGGGTTGAGGCTCTCAATCACCTTCACCGCGGCCGGCACAGCCTGACGGAAGGCCAGCGTGATGCGGCGCGGGTCGATCAGCAGCACCGCGTCCGCGGGCAGTTGCGCCAGCGCGTCGGCCGCCTCGGCATAGGGGCGCAGCGTGACGCCATCGTCCCGCAGCGCCGCGGCCACGTCGCGGCCCACCTTGCCGTCGGTCACGAACAGGTCGGCGCCGTCGCGCGCCACCAGCAGGTGGGCGCAGAACACCGGGTTGTAGTCGACGTCGGCGCCGCGCAGGTTGGTGAGCCAGGCGATGTCGTCCAGCGTCGAGACGAAGTGATGGCTGGCGCCGTGGCCTGCCATGGCCTCGCGCAGCGCGGTCAGCTTGGCGCTGCGCGGCGTGGCGGCGAACGGCGCATGGTGTTCGTACACCGCTGCGGTGGGTAGCCCGGGGCGGTCGGGCCAGACCTCAGCCAGCAGATCAAGATCGGTGCGCAGCCCAATGCCGCGGGCATCGAGCGCGGAGCGCAGCGCATTGGCGCCGGCCAGGCCCAGCACCTGGCCATCGGCGGCCACGGTCTGGCCGGCGGCCAGATGGCTGCACAGCCAGTCGATGTGGTGGCCGGGCGCCGCAGTGGGAATCTTCACCAGCTCGATGCCGGTGCCGGCCAGCTCGGCCTCGGCCTGGACCCAGTAGCGGCTGTCGGCGAACAGCGCCGCGCCCTCAGTGGTGACCACCAGCGTGGCCATCGAGCCGGTGAAGCCGGAGGTCCACTGTCGGCCCTGCCAGCGTACCGGCAGGTACTCCGACAGATGCGGATCGGACGACGGCACCAGCAGCGCGGCCAGGCCATGGCGGTGCAGGGCCTGCTGCAGCTCAGTCAGGCGCTGGCGGACGGGGGAGGTGGAGGTGTCCATCGAAGGTCCTTTTGAAGTGTGCTCAGCTCGCCGCAGCCAACCGGGCCGGACGGCGCTGGCGCCACAGGCTGTCGGCGCTGAACAGGGCGCAGGCCACCCAGATCATCATGAAAACCAACGCCCTTGTGCCGGTGAAGGGTTCGTGCAGCACCCACACCGCCACCAGCATCTGCAGGGTCGGGGCGACGTATTGCAGCATGCCCAGCGCACTGAACGAGATGCGGCGTGCCCCGGCGGCAAACATCAACAGCGGGATGGCCACGATCGGCCCGCCCAGCAGCAGCAGCGCCTGCACCCCGGGCGTGGCCCGCAGGCTGTCCAACTGGCCGCTG
>JBDTQF010000306.1:0-4343 GCA_039932275.1 Burkholderiales bacterium | reverse complement strand
GCCTCGTCGATCAGCACGAACTTGTTCAGGAAGGTGCGCCCGCGCATGAAGTTCATGCTCTTGATCTTGATCTTGCTGCGCACAAGCTCCTGCGTCGCGGCGCGGCCCCATTCACCGGCGGAGGTGTCGCCCCGCGCCAGTACTTCAAGGTTGTCGTCGAGCGCACCCATCCAAGGGCTCATCTTCTCCTCCTCGGTGCCGGGCAGGAAGCCGATGTCCTCGCCCACCGGCACCGTGACGCGGGTGACGATGACCTCGGTGAAGCGGCGTTCATCCAGCACCTGGCTCAGGGCAGCGGCCAGCGTGATCAGCGTCTTGCCGGTGCCGGCAGTGCCGGTGAGGGTGATGAAGTCGCAGTCCGGATCCATCAGCAGGTTCAGCGCGAAGTTCTGTTCGCGGTTGCGCGCCGTGATGCCCCAGACCGAGTTCTTCGCGTGGGTGTAGTCCTTCAGCGTCTTGAGTACCGCCGACTTGCCGGTGATCTCGGTGACCTTGGCATACAGCGGTGCGTTGCCCAAGCCTTCAAGGTAGACGAACTGGTTGACCATCAGCGCCGGCACCAGCGGGCCGCTGATGCGGTAGAAAGTGGCACCGCCTTGCTGCCAGCTTTCCATGGTTTTGCCATGGCGGTCCCAGAAGTCGGGCGGCAGCTGCAGCACGCCGCTGTAGAGCAAGTCGCCATCGTCCAGCGTCTTGTCGTTGGTGTAGTCCTCGGCCGGCAGGCCCAGCGCGCGGGCCTTGATACGCATGTTGATGTCCTTGGACACCAGCACGATTTCGCGGCCCGGCTGCTGCTCGCGCAGCCCCTGCACCACGCCCAGGATCTGGTTGTCGGCCTTGCCCTGCGGCAGGCCGGCGGGCAGGGTGACATTGACCAGCGTGGTCTGGAAATAGAGCTTGCCCGCCGCCTCGCGGTGGCCCGACTTGGCCAGCGGAATGCCGGCGTGGGCATCGAGCGTTGCTGGGCCGGTGGCCAGCGCATCAAGCTCGCGGCTGACCTGGCGGGCGTTGCGCGCGACCTCGGTCATGCCGCGCTTGTGGCCGTCCAGCTCCTCCAGCGTGATCATCGGCAGGTAGATGTCGTGCTCCTCGAAACGGAACAGCGACATCGGGTCATGCATCAGCACGTTGGTGTCCAGCACGAACAGTTTGGCCACGCCGTTGACGCGCGGCCGCCGCACGCGCGCAGGGCGCTGCTGTGCAACGGGCGGCGAAGCAGGGCGGACGGACAGGGGATCAGCAGGCCGCGCTGCGGCCGGCTGGACTGGCGGCGCCTTGAGTTCGATCGCGGCGGGTTCTGGGGCGGCGGCGTGCGGTGGGCGCCGGCTGCTACGGGGGGCTGCTTGCGCGTCGAAAGCGCTGGGGTCGATGAGGTCGGCTCGTTTGGCTGGCGGTTTGGGCAGTGGCATGAGGCGTCAGGTGAAGAACCGAGGAAGTGGCCTGCGCAAGGGGTTGCAAAGACCGGGCCAGAACGCACCAAAAACAAAAGGCCGGACAGCAAGCTGTACGGCCAGATAAACAAAAGGCCGCACAGCGAGCTGTACGGCCAGATAAACAAAAGGCCGCACAGCGAGCTGTACGGCCAGTGTCGGGATATGCGGTCTGCAACTTATGCGCATGAACCCATTATGCACACCCCAAGTGACGGATCCGGGCGGGAGGGCGAGGCCCCGTTGCGTTCAGACCGGGCTCAGGCAGGGCTCTTGAGATCTTTGACCGCCTGCAGCACTTCTTCGATGTGGCCGGCGACCTTCAGGCCACGCCATTCGGCGCGCAATATGCCGTCGGGCCCGATCAGGAAGGTGCTGCGCTCGATGCCCTTGACCTTCTTGCCGTACATGATCTTGTTCTTGACCACACCGAACATGTGGCAAAGCTTCTCTTCGGTGTCGGCGATCAGCTCGAACGGCAGTTCCAGGTTGGCCTTGAACTTGTCGTGCGAGGCCATGTTGTCGCGCGAGACTCCGAAGATGGTCGCACCGGCCTTTACAAATTCGTGGTGCTGATCGCGAAACTGCATCGCTTCTGTGGTACACCCCGGCGTGTTGTCCTTGGGGTAGAAGTACAGGATGACAGTCTTGCCAAGATAAGCCTGCGGAGTGAACTTCACGCCGCCGGTTGCGTTTGCTTCAAAGTCCGGAAGGGATTTGTTGATAGCTGGCGTCATGCGTTGTGTCGTAAGGCCACCCGAAGTGGGTGCAATCGCGAGATTATAGATCCGCTACCCCCGCCGCTCAGGCGATAGTCGGCCACCGCTTTTAAAGTGGCCGGCCTCTGGCTGTTCTCACACGCTGTTTTGGATGTCGTTATCACCCGGCAGAAGAGCCGCCACAACGCGGCGACCCTCGGAGGCCAGCACGTTGTAGGTGCGGCACGCCGCCGCGGTATCCATGGTCTCCAGGCCGATGCGGGCCTCGATCAGTGCGCGCACGATCTCGGGCCGCTGAAAGCGAATCCTGGCGCCGCTGCCAAAGATCACCAGCTCGGGCTGCAGGGCCACCAACTGGGCGAAATGGGCCGGCATCAGGTGGCCCAGTTGTGCACCCGTCCAGGCCGTTACCTCGCCTTGCCACGGCACGATGATGCTGCCGCTCCAGGGCTGCGCGTTGACCGTCACCACCGTGGCCGTATGGCGGGTGATCGCGTTGACGCCTTCAAGTCGATCCGGTTGGAACTTCATGGGAAAATTCTACGTTTCCTACCAGGAGCTTTTCCCGTGCTCAAGACCATTGCCAAGTCCAGCAAGCTCGCCAACGTGTGCTACGACATCCGTGGCCCGGTGCTGGAGAAAGCGCGCGAGATGGAGGAAGACGGGCACAAGATCATCAAGCTCAACATTGGCAACCTCGCCGTGTTCGGGCTGGAGCCGCCCGACGAGATCGTGCAGGACATGATCCACAACCTGCCCAGCGCGGCTGGCTACACCGATAGCAAGGGCCTGTTCGCGCCGCGCAAGTCGGTGGTGCACTACACGCAGGAGAAGGGCATCGCTGGTGTCACTGTGGACGATGTCTACCTCGGCAACGGTGCCTCCGAGCTGATCGCGATGAGCATGAACGCGTTGCTGGATGACGGCGACGAGGTGCTGATCCCATCGCCCGATTACCCGCTTTACACCGCGGTGGTGGCACTGTCCAGCGGCACGCCGGTGCACTACCTGTGCGACGAGAGCAGCGAGTGGCTGCCCGACCTGGACGACATCCGCGCCAAGATCAGCCCGCGCACCAAAGCGCTGGTGGTGATCAACCCCAACAACCCCACCGGTGCGCTTTACCCGCGCGAAACGCTGCTGGGCCTGGTGGAGATCGCCCGCCAGTACGGGCTGCTCGTGTTTGCCGACGAGATCTACGACAAAACGCTGTACGACGGCAACGAACACACCAGCATTGCCTCGCTGGCCGACGACGTGGTGTTCGTGACCTTCAACGGCCTGTCAAAGAACTACCGCTCCTGCGGCTACCGCGCCGGCTGGATGGTGGTGTCGGGCGACAAGCGCCATGCCAAGGACTACATCGAGGGCCTCACGATGCTGGCCTCGATGCGGCTGTGCGCCAACACGCCTGGGCAGTTGGCCATCCAGACCGCGCTGGGCGGCTACCAGAGCATCAAGGATCTGGTCGCGCCGACCGGTCGGCTGGGCCGCCAGCGCGACCTGGCGCACAAACTGCTCACAGAGATCCCCGGCGTCACCTGCATCAAGCCGAAGGCCGCGCTGTACATGTTCCCGCGGCTCGACCCGAAGATTTACCCCATCGCCGACGACCAGCAGTTCGCCTACGAGTTGCTAGCTGAAGAGAAGGTGCTGATCGTGCAGGGCACTGGCTTCAATTGGCCGCGCCCCGACCACTTCCGCATCGTCTTCCTGCCCAACTCCGACGATCTCACCGATGCGGTGGGCCGCATCGCGCGCTTCCTGGACGGTTACCGCCGCCGCCATGGCACCTGACGTGCCGGCGTCTCCTTCGTCCTCTTCGCTCTGACCTTCAACGACACCAGAAAAATCATGAAACCCATCCAAGTCGGCCTGCTGGGCATCGGTACTGTGGGCAGCGGCACGTTCAACGTGCTCACCCGCAACCAGGAAGAGATCCGCCGGCGCGCCGGCCGCGGCATCGAGATCACCATGGTGGCCGACCTCAACGTCGAGCGCGCCCGCCAGGTAGTGGGCACGCAGGCCAAGGTGGTCGCCGATGCCCGCGAGGTCATCGCCAATCCGGAGATCGACATCGTCATCGAGTTGATCGGCGGCTACGGCATCGCCAAGGCGCTGGTGATGGAAGCCATCGCCGCCGGCAAGCATGTGGTCACCGCCAACAAGGCGCTGCTGGCCGTGCACGGCACCG
>JBDTQF010000305.1:0-4467 GCA_039932275.1 Burkholderiales bacterium | reverse complement strand
GAGCCCCTTCGGGCGGCCGGGCGGGGCTCATGGTTTTCTCCCGCCGGGGCCGGGGCCTGAGCCGCGCAAACGGCCCAGCGGCCGCATCGAGGCGTTGAGCGTCTCCACCGCCTTGGTGAGGAAGGCGCCGGGCTCGATGGTGGTGGTCAAGCCTTCGCTGCGCAGCTGTTCCAGCGCCTGGCGCGTCAGCGTCTGCGGCCGGCCACCGCGTTCGCGGCCCTGCATCACATAGCGCTGCGAGGCTTTGTCGATATCGGTCAGCCGCAGTGTCTGCCAGTGGTTGTCAAGAAAAATGCGGCAGATGTCACCCACCTGCAGGTTCACCAGCCAGGCCTCGCGGTCACGCCGGGCGCGGGCCGTCTGCAGGGCGTCGTGCAGGCCCACCGGCACGGTCGGCAGGTCTTCGTGGCGCCAGCCTTCGTCTTGGTCGGGCACCGAAGGCGCGATGGCCGAAGCCTCGGCCAGGCGGGTGGTCAGATCGGCCAGCCAGCCTTCGATCTGGTCTGCCGGCATGGCAAGGGTTTCGAGGCCGGCACGCACCTGGTCCAGCAACTGGGCCAGCCGCTCGGTGGTTTGTTCCGGCGCATCGGCCGGCGCGGCCAACAGCTCCAGCAGTTCATCGACCAGCCCGCTGCAGCGCTGCATCGCAGCGTCATCGGTGCGGCCGTCCATCGCGGCGACCAGCACATCCACCCAGGGGCCGAGCAGGAAGCGGCGCAGCCCGGCCGGCGCGGTGCTGGTGCGCAGTTGCAGCGCCATCTGGTCGCGCAGCACGCTGGCCAGCGAGGCGGGCTCGTCGTCGGCTGCCGAAGCGGAGTCGGCGGATGCGACGGCGGCGTCGCCGTGCTGGCTCACCAGGTCGGCCGTCGACTGCGTGACCAGCTCATCGAGCGCTCCCTGGCACAGCGCGGCGTCCGGCACCTCGGCCTCAGCCAGCCGGCGCAGCATCGGGTCGAAGCGCTGCATCAAGGCGGCCTGGCCGCCCGCCGGTCCGTCGGCGAGCACCTCGCACAGGCTCAGCAGGCGGTCGAGCAGCAGCCACCAGGGGTGGCTGGACTGGAACCAGATGCCCGGGTCGTGCCGCGCCAGGCGCTGGCCCGGCACTTCGAGCCGGTTGAACACGGCCTGCGTGGTGGCGGCCATGCCGTCGTCGCCACCCAGCGACTGCAGCAACTCGCCCATCAGCCGATCGGCCAGATCCACCGGTAATTCCGTCAGCGCCGCTGCCAGCGCCACCGGCGCAGGCTCGCCCAGGCCTGGCGGGCTTGGCTGCACCTGCCGCTGCCCCGGCCCCGGCGACAGCCCGACTTCCGCCTGCGCGCGCAGGACCAGCCGCTCCAGGGCAGCGCCGATGCGGGCCTCGATGGGCAGGGCTTGGGCGCCCGGCTCCGCTGCCGAGCCGCCGACACCCGTTGGCCGGGCGCGGGCATTGGTGCCCGGCAGCACGCGAAATCCTGCGGGCTGCACACCTTGCTCAAGCAGGCTGCGCACCTGCTCGTCGTAGAACGCGTGGAGCGGCTCAACTGCGGCCGCAGCCAGCCGCTGAAGGCACGCCACCCGCCCGGCGGGCGACAGCGCCAGCCGGCTCACGCCCCTGGCCAGGGCGCTGGCGCAGGCTTTGGGATGCAGTGCCGGCGAGTCCTGCGTCACCGCCGTTTCGCCGCGCAGGGTGGAACACAGCGCCCGCAATTCGCGCAGCGGCCGCTCGGCCACTGCCTCCAGCTGCTGTTCAATGCGGGCGGTCTCCATGTCCAGCTCGATCTCGTGCTCGTCCTTGAGGCGCAGGTCATCGAGGCTGCGCAATTCCGGCGTAGGGGCCTCCGGCGCGGCTGCGGCCAACACCACCCGGCGCTTTGACAACGACGAACGAATCGTCGATTCCAGCGCCGCCTGCAGCGGCGGCTGCCACTGCGCATCGTCCTCAAGCAGCGCCATCACGGTGATGCGGTCGGCCGGGCCGAGCTTTTCAAATGCCGGACACGCCGCGGCCGTGGTCGGCAGCCGCTCGCGTATCACCCGCAACAACCGCGGCATCTGATCCACCGTGCGTTGCGCGTACCGCTCCAGCGGCGAGGCGGCATGCTCAGCATCGACAGTCTTCATCGTCAACCGCCCGTCACCGGGGGGAAAAAGGCCAGTTCCGCATCGCTCTGGATCGTTGTGGAATCGGCGCAAACGCTGTGGTTCAGCGCCGCACGCACCGCGCGGCCATGCGCCAGCACCTCGGCATAAGCGCCCCCGCGGGCGATGAGCGCGTCGCGCACCTCGCCCACCGTCGCGGGCTGGGTGAGCAGCAGGGCTTCGCCGGGCCCGAGGGCTTCACGCAGCGAGGCGAAGAAGCGCAGTTGCACTTTCATGTCTGCCCCTCGGCCCGCGTGACGGGCATTGACATAGGGTGGTTCATGCACCCAGCTCCCGCCACGGCAGGAAGCGCACCGTATCGCCTGCGCGGATGGTGGTGCCCGGCGGGTTGTCCACCAGGCCATCGGCCCACACGGCTGAGCTGAGCACGCCAGAACTTTGGTTGGCGTACAGCGACAGGCCCCCTTGTTCGTTGAGCCGCACCCGCAGGAACTCGCGCCGTGCATCGGCCTTGGGCACATCGAAATCGGCCCGCAGTCGGTAGGCCGGCGGCTGCACATGCTGCGCGCCCTGCAGGCGCAGCAGCACCGGCCGCACCAGCAGCACGAAGGTCACATAGCTGGCCACCGGGTTGCCCGGCAGGCCCATGAACCAGACCTCACCCGCGCCGCCCTCATCGCCACCGACTGCCCCGCGCCGCACGGCGCCGAAGGCCAGCGGCTTGCCGGGTTTGATGCCCACCTGCCACAGCGCCAAGCGGCCCTCAGCCTCGACCGCGGGACGCAGGTGGTCTTCCTCGCCCACCGAGACACCGCCGGAGGTGAGGATCAGGTCGTTGGCCTGCGCCGCTTCGCGCAGCGCGGCGCGGGTGGCGTCGAGCCGATCGAGCACGATGCCCAGGTCAGTGACTTCGCAGCCCTGCGCCTGCAGCAGCGCGCGCAGCGTGTAGCGGTTGGAGTTGTAGATGGCGCCGGGCCGCAGCGGCTGGCCCGGCGTCACCAACTCGTCGCCGGTGGAAAACAGCGCCACGCGCGGGCGGCGCATCACCTGCAGGCGCGCGGCGCCCACCGAGGCGGCCAGGCCGAGCGCCGCCGGCGTCAACCGGGCGCCGGCCGACAACACCACGGCGCCGGCCCGCACGTCTTCACCGCGGCGGCGGATGTTCTGCCCGGGCCGCGGCGGCACGTTGATGCGGACCCGGCCGAAGCCGTCGCCAGCGAAGGCTTCGCACTGCTCCTGCATCACCACCGCATCGGCGCCCTCAGGCACCGGCGCGCCGGTGAAGATGCGCGCCGCGCTGCCGGGCTGCAGCGCAGCCGCCACGGCGCCAGCAGGCACACGCTGGCTCACCGGCAGTTCGGCAGCGGCGGTGGCCGCATCAGCGGCGCGCAGCGCGTAGCCATCCATCGCGCTGTTGTCGGCGGGCGGCACGTCGAGCAGCGAGTGCACGTCCTGCGCCAGCACCCGGCCCAACGCGTCGAAGGTATCGACCGATTCGGCCTGGTCGGCCGGCCAGGGCTGGACGGCGTCGGCCAGACGGGTCCAGGTCTCGTCGAGGGTGAGCAGCGGCGGGCGCGGCGAAGAAGCAGGTGCGGCATTCGTCATGGGCGGGGCAACGACAGCGTCATGCGTTGACGTTCGCGGCGATGAAGCGCTTGACCTGCTCGACATCGGGCTGCATCACCTCGAAGCGCTTGGGCAGCGATTCGAGCGCCGCCAGCGCGGCCGGCCGCGGCGGCTCGATGCCGACGGCCTCGCGAATGGTCTCGGCAAACTTGGCCGGCAGCGCCGTCTCCAGCACGATCATCGGCACCCCGGGCTGCACATGCTCGCGCGCCACCTTCAGGCCATCGGCGGTGTGGGTGTCGATCAGCTGGCCGAAGCGCTGCCAGCTGTCGCGGATGGTGGCCAGACGGTCGGCATGCGTGCTTGTGCCGGCAACGAAACCGTAGCCCGCCACGCGGGCGAACTCATCAGCGGCCAGCGTGAACACGCCGTCGCGGCTGAGGCTGGTGCCGAACAGGGCTTGCGTGTGTGCGCCATCACGACCCAGCAGATCGAAGATGAAGCGCTCGAAGTTGGAGGCCTTCGAGATGTCCATCGACGGGCTGGAGGTCTCAAACGTCTCGGCGCTGCCGCGCACGCGGTAGGTACCGGTGCGGAAGAACTCTTCCAGCACGTTGTTCTCGTTGGTCGCCACCACCAGGTGCTCGACCGGCAGGCCCATCATGCGCGCGACATGGCCGGCGCAGACATTGCCGAAGTTGCCGGACGGGACCGCGAAGGACACCTTCTCTTCGTTGGACTTCGTGGCTTGGAAGTAGCCAGCAAAGTAGTAGACGACCTGGGCCAGCAAGCGCGCCCAGTTGATCGAATTGACCGTGC
>JBDTQF010000304.1:0-4471 GCA_039932275.1 Burkholderiales bacterium | reverse complement strand
GAAGCGCTGCGCCACACCGTTCTTCGGCGGCAGGTACAGCAGCACGTTGCCGTTGCGGGCCAGATCGCGCAGCGGCTGTGCCAGCAGCGGATCGGTGGCCAGGAACTTGGGCACCTCGATCATCACGTTGGACGAAAGCTTGACGTTGAGCAGATCAAACAGCAGGCTTTCGCTGCGCACCGACAGCGACACCTGCGGCCCGTCGGCCGGCCAGACTGCGGCCACCGCCTCCAGCAGCTCGGCCACCGGCAGCTCCTGGCCCGGCGACAGCGGGAACACCGTCAGGCGCGTGGCCAGCGGATTGCGCTGCCGGTCGATGACCGGGCAGTAGCTGAGCGTGATTTGACCGAGGATCGGGGCGTCCATCGAAAACCGTGGAGTGAAGGGGTTCAGCCGTTGACGTACTGGAACAAGGACAGCTTCTGCACCATGGCGTACGACTGCAGGGCGGCCTGGTAGCTGGTCTGCTTGTTGGAGAACTCCGACGCCGCCTGCACCATGTCCAGGTCCTCGGCATTCGAGCGCGTCGTCCGGGCTGCAAGAATTCTCGCACCGGTGCGGCTCTCTACCGTGTCGAGCCGGTTGAGGGTTTCGCCAACCATGGCACGCGCAGACTGAAACTTACCGAGCACCTGGTCGAGATCGCGCAAGCCGCTGTTGACCGCCTGCTGCACCTGGCCGCCGTTGGCGTTGGTGTTCTCCAGTGTCACCAGCGTCTTGTCGATGGCGCTGAAGACGCTCAGGCTGGGCTGGGACGGCACGATGTCGAACTGGTCGCCGTTGGCCGGTGTGCCGCTGATTGCGAACTTCATGCCGTCGATGGCAATCGACGTGCCGGAGACATACGGCACATTGCTCAGGGCTGTGCCCGCGCCGCCCTGGGTGACGCTGTAGGTGGTGACACCGGCCGCATCGACGCTGAACTGCACGGCATAGTCGTTGCCGGTCAGCGCCGAGGGGTCGGTCACCGCACCGGCGGCGATCCAGGCGTTGCCGGTGTTCGCGGCTGCCGCACCGGATTCGAAGCTGCCGTTGCCGCTGTAGGCCTGCATCCACACGGCCTGGCCGTCGACGGTGAGCGGCAGGTCTTCGCTGCTGGAGGCGTTCGACTGTCCACCGCTCGAACTGGTGGTGACCGCCGGGTTGCCGCTGGCATCCAAGCCATCGGCAAACGGTGTGGCTTTTGCGCCCTGGCCGCCGAAGAGGTAGCCGCCGGCACCATCGGTCTGATTGGCCACCGCCAGCAACTGCGAACGCAGCTGGCGCAGCTTGGTGGCCAGCGCAGCCCGTTCCGAGCTGGAGTAGCTGGCGTTGCCGGCCTCCACCAGCGCCTCGCGGGCGGTCTGGGTCAGATCAATCGCATCGCCCAGGCCCGATTCGGTCAGCGTCATCGAGTTGCGGCTGGCATCGACGCCGCGCTGCAGCGTCTTGCCCCGGCCTTCTTCGGCCAGCGCGCGCTCCGCGCGGGCGATGCCGGCCGGGTCGTCGCTGGGCTTGGCGACCCGCTTGCCGCTGGTCATCTGCTCCTGCGCTTGGCTCAGCTCGCTCTGGCGCCGCTGTAGCGTGGCGATGGTCGTTTCGTACGAGTAGGCGGTAGAGACTCTCATCGCGTTTCCTCAAAGGGTCGGTACGGCGTCAGCCGCCCAGGGACAGGATGGTGTCGAACACCTTCTGCGCCACCTGCAGGATCTTGGCGGCGGCCTGGTAGCTTTGCTGGTACTGGATCAGCCGTGCGGCCTCTTCATCGAGGTTCACGCCGGTCTCCGCACCCAGGGCTTGCTGGGCACTGCTGGCGGTAGTGGCCGAGATGTCGGCGGCCGACAGGGCGCCCTGCACCCGCGTTCCCAGGTCGGCCAGCGTGTTGGCAAAAGCGTCGGTGAAGCTCGACTCGCCGACGATGGCCGCGTTGCTGATGTCGACGAACGACAGCGCATTGCCGTTGCTGGTGCGCACATCTGCGGTGGCAGCGATGGCAAAACTGTCGCCGGCCTGAGGTGCGCCACTCAGGCGCAGCTCGAAGCCGTCGTAGGCAATCGCCGCACCCGGGTTCCAGGTACCGGCATTCAGCACAGCGCCGCCGCTGTCGCGCAGCTCATAGTCGCCGGTGCCGGAGGTGAACACCAGGTTCATCGCGCCATACGGCGTGGCCGGTGTGGCCACCATCGTGAAACTGCCGGTGGCAGCGGTGCCCCGGTTGGAGCCCGCCGCTGTGACGCTCAGCGGGTTGGCGGCGGCGAGCGAACGCGGGTCGGTCTGCGCCAGCGTGAGGCTCTGTGCAGCCGTCGACACCGGCTGCAGCAGGTACTTGTCGCCCGCCGCCGGAGCGGCGCCGATGGTCAGGGTGAAGCCATCGAGGGTGTCGCCGCTGTTCAAGCCGCTGGTCACCTTGCCATCGGACAGGCGCGTGACCTGGTACTGGCCCGGGCTGGCCGGGTCGTTGCGCAGTTCGTACTCGCTGGCCTGCAGTGCCTTGGCATCGGTGACGGCGATGGACACCGAGCCGATGAAGGCGCCAGCCCCATCCTTGGCATTGGTGTTGGCCGGCAGCGTCACAGCCGGCAGCGTGGCGCTGTTGGCGTAGCTGAACAGCGCACTGCCCGCCGCACCCGACAGGTCCAGCCCGAGCGACTGGCGCTGGTTGACGGCGTCGCCCAGCGTCGCGGCCAGCCGGCCGAGCTGCGCGCGCATCGCGGCCAGGTCGTCGTCCTGGAACCTCACCATGCCCGAGATGGCCCCCCCGCCGAGGGCATCGGCCGACAGCAGGCGGTCCTGCCCGGCCACGTTGATGGCCACCCCGACGCGCGACGAATCAAACGGGTCGTCGACCATCTTGAGCTGGTAGGCCGTGCTGCTCAGCACCAGGCTCTGCCCGCCGCCGACGAACAGGCTCAGCGAGCCGTCGTCCTGCTCCAGCCGGGTCACCTGCACCTGCTGGCTGATCTGCGCCACCAACTGGTCACGCTGGTCCAGCAGGTCATTCGGCGTGTGGCCGGTGCCCTGCATCTGCGCGATCTGCTGGTTCAGCGTGGCCACCCGCTTGGCCATTTCATTGACGTTGTCGACGCCGGCCGCGACGTCCGATTTCACCGAGGCCTGCAGCGATTCGACCTGGTCGCTGGTGCTGCGGAACTGCGACGCCAATTCGGACGCCCGCGACAGCACCACCTGGCGCGCCGACAGGTCGTCAGGATGCGCGGCCACGTCGGCAAAGGCATTGAGCAGCTGGGTGGCGGCATAGCCCAGGCCGTTCTCACCGGTGCCGAACGCGCTCTCCAGCTGACTGAGCTTGGCCGAACGAGCCTGGTCGCCCGCGGCGGTGGAGCCGGTCTGGGCCGCGATCATGGTCAGGTAGCTGTTGACCGCGCGGGTCACGCTCTGCACCGTCACGCCGCGGCCGAAGAAGCCGGCGCCGGTGTACAGCCCATCGCTGGTGGTGAGCTGGGTTTCCTGGCGCGAGTAGCCCGCCACGCTGGCGTTGGAGATGTTGTGGCTGGTGGTGCTGAGCTGGGCCTGCGCCGCGAACATCGCGCGCGTGCCCAGGTTCATCAAGGAAGAGGTGCTCATATCAAGTCGTCACTTGCTTGAGCCGGGTCGCCGTGTCAATGACGCGGCTCAGCTTGGCCGCGTACTGCGGGTCGGTGGCATAGCCGGCCTTCTGCAGGCCTTGGGCGAAGGCCTGGGCATTGCCGCCGGTGCGCATCACGTCGGCATAACGCGGGCTGGTGCTGATGAGCTTGGCGTAGTCGCGGAACGAGGCCTCGTGGGACTCGTAGGCACGGAACTGCGCCTTGACCTTGACGGCGCGCCCGCCGATCACCTCGGTCGTGGTGGCCTCGACCACCGGGCCGGTCCAGCTGCCGCCGGCCTTGATGCCGAACAGGTTGTGCGCATTGCGCCCGTCGCTGCCGGTCAGCTCGCGCCGGCCCCAGCCGGTCTCGTGCGCGGCCTGGCCGAGCATGAAGTTGGCCGGGATGCCGCTCTCGGCCGCCACCCGTTCGGCCGCCCGGCTGTGCTGCTGCACGAACGCGGCGGCGTTGCGGTTGGTGGGCAGGGTGGCAGCGCCCTGCACCGGCGCCGCGTTGTCAGCCGCCGCGGGCGCGGCCGGCTTCACGGTAGCAGGCGGGTTGGCGGATGCGTCGGCGGCTGAACCCATCTGGCGTTCGAGCTGGCGCGCGATGGCCTCGGCCAGACCGCCGGCGCGGCCGGACATCTGGTTGGCGTACTGGGTGTCGAGCATGCCGGTGGCCATCTCGGTGCCGCCGTTGTCCAGCATGCCGCTGGACATGGTGGTAGCACGCATGCTCTTCATCAGCTCCTGCATGAACAGGGCCTCGAACTGGCGCGCGGCTTCGCGCACCGCGCTCTTCGGGTCTTTGGCCGCGCCGGCACGCAGCGCGCCGAGCGATTGCGTGCTGGCCGCACCGGTGGCCTGACTGGCGGCCAGCGCGCCATTGCCCTGGAGACTGCTGAG
>JBDTQF010000303.1:0-4491 GCA_039932275.1 Burkholderiales bacterium | reverse complement strand
TTGCGTCAGGTCGGCTGTCCGCGCTTCAGAAAACGGGGTTACGCGAAGTGCCCCAGGGTGCAGAACCTGCTCCCCATTCGCACCTACGCAGCACGCCGCGTCGTTCGCCCATTCGCTCACCCTCCCTTCGCGCCGCAGTGCCTGCGGGCGTCCCGTTGATGCAGGGCTTCGTGGCGGCCCTGCCTGCTTGCCGGGTGCTCCCGGTCTGCTCTTTGCAACAAGGTGATTCTGCCGCACGCCATGCAGCGCCCAGTCATGGCTGCATGCGGGTTTTCTCCCTCGTCATCGCACGGCAGCCGGCGCCGGCCAGAATCGGCGGATGAGGCCACCGCCTGGCGGTGGACCAGCCCGGCGCGCGGCTTGCCGGGTGATGTTTTCGCCCGGCATGCCATTCCAACAAGGAGTCCTCTGATGACCGCTCACGCTTACGCCTCTGCCCTGCAAACCTTCACCACGGCTGACGGCCGCGCCGGCCGTTACTGGTCGCTGCCGGCGCTGGGCCAGGCGCTGGGGCGCGACCTGTCGCGGCTGCCGGTGTCGATGCGCATCGTGCTGGAGAGCGTGCTGCGCAATTGCGACGGCAAGAAGGTGACGGCCGAGCATGTGCAGCAGGTGGCGGCGTGGCTGCCCAATGCGGCGCGCACTGACGAGATTCCGTTCGTGGTGGCGCGGGTGGTGTTGCAAGACTTCACCGGCGTGCCGCTGCTGGCCGACCTGGCGGCGATGCGCAACGAGGCCGCGGCGCTGGGCAAGGACCCGCAGCGCATCGAGCCGCTGGTGCCGGTGGACCTGGTGGTGGACCACTCGGTGATGATCGACCACTACGGCAGCAAGGCCGCGCTCGACCTGAACATGCGGCTGGAGTTCAAGCGCAACGAGGAACGCTATGCCTTCATGAAGTGGGGCATGCAGGCGTTCAAGACCTTCGGCGTGGTGCCGCCGGGCTTTGGCATCGTGCACCAGGTCAACCTCGAGTACCTGGCGCGCGGGGTGCATCAGAAGGATGGCGTCTCGTACCCCGACACGCTGGTGGGCACCGACAGCCACACCACCATGATCAACGGCATCGGCGTGGTGGGCTGGGGTGTGGGTGGCATCGAGGCCGAGGCCGCCATGCTGGGCCAGCCGGTGTATCTGCTGACGCCCGACGTGGTGGGCTTGGAGCTCACCGGCCAGCTGCGAGAGGGCGTCACCGCCACCGACCTGGTGCTCACCGTCACCGAGTTGCTGCGCAAGGAAAAGGTGGTGGGCAAGTTCGTCGAGTTCTTCGGCCCCGGCACCGACAGCCTGGCCGTGCCCGACCGCGCCACCATCGCCAACATGGCGCCTGAATATGGCGCGACGATGGGCTTCTTTCCGGTGGACGAGAAGACCATCGCCTACTTCCGCGGCACCGGCCGCACCGAGCGCGAAATCGGCGACTTCGAGGCCTACTTCAAGGCCCAGGGCCTGTTCGGCGTGCCGCGCGCCGGGCAGGTGGACTACAGCCAGGTGGTCAAGCTCGACCTGGGCAGCGTGGTGCCGTCGCTGGCCGGCCCGAAGCGGCCGCAAGACCGCATCGAAATCACCAACCTGTCGAAGAGTTTTGATGCGCTGTACAGCGCACCCGTGGCCGACAACGGCTTCGGCCTGGCGGCCGAGAAGCTGGCCGTGCCGGTGAAGACGCCCAGCGGCATCTCGCTGCGCAATGGCGATGTGCTGATTGCCGCCATCACCAGCTGCACCAACACCTCCAACCCCGGCGTGCTGCTGGCCGCCGGCCTGCTGGCCCAGAAGGCGGTGGCCGCGGGCCTCACGGTGCCCAAGCACATCAAGACCTCGCTGGCACCCGGCTCGCGCATCGTCACCCAGTACCTTGAAAGCGCCGGCCTGCTGGCGCCGCTGGCGCAGCTGGGCTTCGACGTGGCGGCCTATGGCTGCACCACCTGCATCGGCAACGCCGGCGACCTGCAGCCCGAGTTCAATGAAGCCATCATCGCCAACGACCTGGTGTGCGCGGCGGTGCTGTCGGGCAACCGCAACTTCGAGGCGCGCATCCACCCCAACCTGAAGGCCAACTTCCTGGCCAGCCCGCCGCTGGTGGTGGCCTACGCCATTGCCGGCACGGTGCGGCGCGACCTGATGACCGAACCCGTGGGCCATGGCCGTGGCGGCAAGCCGGTGTACCTGGGCGACATCTGGCCCAGCAGCGAAGAGGTGCATGCGCTGATGCACTACGCCATGCGGCCCGAGGCCTTCCGCGCCAACTATGCGCAGGTGGCCAGCCAGCCCGGCCCACTGTGGGAGAAGATCAAGGGCGTCACCGGCGAGGTGTACAGCTGGCCGAAGAGCAGCTACATCGCGCGGCCGCCGTTCTTCGAAGGCTTCACGCTGCAGCCGCCGGCCGACAAGGGCGCCAACGTGCACGGCGCGCGCATCATGGCGCTGTTCGGCGACTCCATCACCACCGACCACATCTCGCCGGCCGGCGCCATCAAGGAGGCCACGCCGGGCGGTCAGTACCTGCGCGGGCTGGGCGTGCTGAAGGCCGACTTCAACAGCTACGGCTCACGCCGCGGCAACCACGAGGTGATGATGCGCGGCACCTTTGCCAACGTGCGCATCAAGAACCTGATGCTGCCGGTGCGCGCCGACGGCTCGCGCGAGGAGGGCGGCCTCACCATCTACCAGCACAGCGCCCACAACGGCAGCAGCAGCGACAGCGCCGCGGGCGAGCAGATGTTCATCTACGACGCCGCCATGCGCTACAAGGCCGCGGGTGTGCCGACGGTGGTCTTCGCCGGTGAGGAGTACGGCACCGGCTCCAGCCGCGACTGGGCCGCCAAGGGCACGCAGCTGCTGGGCATCAAGGCGGTGGTGGCCAAGAGCTTCGAGCGCATCCACCGCAGCAACCTGGTCGGCATGGGCGTGCTGCCGTTGCAGTTTCTGCCCGGCGAGAGCTGGCAGGGCCTGGGGCTCACCGGCAAGGAGACGGTGGACATCCTGCTGCCCACGCCCATCAAGCCGCAGGGCAGCGCCGTGCTGCTGATCACCAAGCCCGATGGCACGCAGGTGCGCACGAGCCTGGTGCTGCGCATCGATACGCCCATCGAGGTGGACTACTTCCACCACGGCGGCATCCTGCCGTTTGTGCTGCGGCAGTTGCTCGCGGCGTGAGCTCAGGCGCATCGTTGTGGTTCCGCTTTAACCGTAGTGGTTAACGAGGCCGCGGCTGACTGTTCTTGGCGTTGATGTGTGAACTAACGATCGTTAGTATGAATCGAGCACTGGCGCTTGCCACGCCCTCGGTGCTGACGAACGACGCATCACCCTGGGTGGTCGCAGCCAGCATTGCGGCCACCTTTCGGCGTTGGATGCTCACGGGGATGTCTCCTTCATCCGCGGTCTCGATGTCACGGGCTTCGTCGGCATGTTTGCCCTCGGCGACCGCGAAGATCGACTTGCGTTTCTTGCAGGACGAGTTGCGCGCGCAGGCAGCACGCAACGCCAAGCCTGAGCACGCCCGCGGGTTCGACAACGAGTTGGTTCAGCCGCGGTGGTCGGCCACGTCGTAGCGCTCGCCCTGCGCCAGCGTGGGCAGCGTGACGATGCGGTGGATGGCGGCCGCCACCTGCGCGGGCGAGGCCAGCGCGTCGTTGTGCTTCAGGTCGATGAAGCGCTGCACCGAGGGGAAGTCGGCCGCCGGCGTGGCGCGGATCACCGCCTGCATCCCGGTGTCCACCACGCCGGGCACGATGTTGATGGCCAGGAACGGCGTTGCCTCGGCCTGCTGTTCCGCCGCCAGCGAGCGGATGAAGTTCTCCAGCCCGGCCTTGGCGGCGCAGTACAGCGACCAGCCGGCATAACCCCGCTGCGCCGCGCCCGACGACACCACCGCCACCACCTTGCGGCAGGGCGTGGCCTGGAAGCGGGCCACGGCTTCGGCGATGAACAGGATGGCCGAGGTGAAGTTGGTGTGCAGGTTGGCCAGCACCTCGGCCGGCGGCTTCTTCGACACCGCACCGATGGGGTCGAGCGTGCCGGCATTGGCGACCACCAGCAGCTCATCGATCGGCTCTTTGGCCAGGACGGCCAACGTGGCCGCAATGGTCTGGCGCGCTGCCTCGGGCGCGGCCAGATCGATGCGCACCGAGTAGGCATGCGGTGCGCTGCGCGAGAACTCGACGACGCGCCAGCCATGTGCCGTCAAAGCATCGCACAGCGCGTGGCCCAGGCCGCGTGAGCCACCGGTGATCAGAGCAAGTCGCATCGAGGGGTCCTTTCGTCAATGCTGAAGCCGCCGGGAAGCGAGCTGCCGGGTTGCTCAGGCCGATGCGGGCCGCGGCCAGGCCTGCGGCACCTCGGTGGCCAGCCAGCGCGCCAGCAGGGCGTTGACCTCGGCCGGCTTCTCCTGCGCCATCCAGTGGCCCGAGGAGATCACGTCGGTGGTGAGCCGGCTGCACAGCGCCTTCATCGGGTCGGCCAGGCGCGAGACCAGCGGCTGGTCTCGCG
>JBDTQF010000302.1:0-4493 GCA_039932275.1 Burkholderiales bacterium | reverse complement strand
TTTCCGAAGGTGTCGCCTCACTACAGAGTCAACAGCATCCTGACGGTGATGGAACTGGTGGGGCTTGGGCTCGGCGTCGGCGTATTGCCCTTGTTCCTGGCGAAATCGCAGCCCAACCTGATTCAGCTGACCGACGTGCTCGACGAGTGCCAGACCGAGTTGTGGATCCTGACGCACGCTGAGTCAAGGCACCTGCGGCGCGTGTCGACGGTCTACGGACACTTGGTTCGAACGCTCGTTCTTGACTGACTCCAGGAATCGAAAGTGTCGAAGAGAAGTACTCTGCAGCAAATGCTGTCGCTTGTGCCGCGATCGAAGGCGCCGACCTCCGGTTGGCGTGTGCTGTGCCAGGACAACGCAATACGTGCCAAGCAGTTCCCACCCCATCCGGCAGAAAACTGGCGCCAGACTGGCACCAGCCTCTTCCAGAAAACAAAAGAGTCAGCAGGCGCTAACCTGCTGACTCTTGTCTATCTTGGCTCCCCGACCTGGGCTCGAACCAGGGACCTACGGATTAACAGTCCGGCGCTCTACCAACTGAGCTATCGAGGAACAGAGCCTTGCATTATAGGCAAAGTTCTAGTGAGCTCACAAGTCAGCCTGCAGGCTCAAGCGCCAGGTGCGCGGCGCCATCGGATACAGGTAGACGTGGCCGTACTGGTAGGGCGATTCGCGCCAGGCGCGTTTGTCGGTGGCGTTGGTGACGCCCGCGCGCCAGGTGAGCTGGGTGGCGCCGAGGCTCTGCTTGTGGCTCAGGCCGAGGTCGAGGCGGGTCCAGGCGGGGATGCTCAGGCTGTTGTCGGGCAGCACCATGCGGCTGCCTTCGTGCACCAGCGCCGCGCTGAGGTCGAGGCCGGGCACCTGGGCCACGCGGTAGCGGGCCTGGGCCTTGACTGTGTGGTTGGGCACGTTGGTGGGGCGCTGGTCGTTGTTGATGCTGCTGTCGATGCGCTTGGCGTCCAGCACCATGCCGCTGGCGTCGAAGCGCCAGGCTTGCACGTCCCAAGCGGCGTCGGCTTCGATGCCGCGGCGGCGTTGCGTACCATCAATGACGAAGAGGCTGCCGTTGTCCAGCACCGCCGGCTGCATAATTTGGAACAGCGCGACACCGTAGCTAACCTTGTCGCTCGGACGAGCCTTGTAGCCCAGCTCGATCTGATGCGTACGCGACGCGCGCAAGGGTCGGCCTCGTTCCACGTAGTTCGGGTTGTTCGGCGTGACCGGGGTCTCAATACCTTGGCCCCAGCTTGCATAGGCAGTGCGGCCGGGTGAAAGCTCCTGGCTCAAGGCCAGCCAAGGTGTTGTGAAAGCCTGGCTGTCTGGCACCGGAGCGCTGCTGCCATCGTTGGGCGTGCTGTCCTGCCTGATGCGTGTGTGGCGCAGACCCAGCCATGCTGTGGTGTTTCGGCCCAGCTGAATTCGGTCTCGCAGGTACAGCTCCTGGGTGCGTTCATTGCGGTCCGTGTTGGCGGACGGGGTGTTGGGGCCGGCCGGCACCACGGTATTGCCGCTGATGTCACCAGTACCGGCATAGGTGTAAATCTGTGGTCCGAACCGTGCCGAAAAGCGGGTCGCCGACATGCCGACACTGAGCTGATGGTTCAGCCCCAAGGCTTGCGCAGAGCCTTCCACTGATGCGGCAAGCGCATCGGTGCGACGGTGTTCACCATCTGTCTTGAAGGTGTACAGGTCGAATGTTCCATCGCTGCAGTAGCGGTCGTAGTTGCCTTCGGCGCTGCAGCCATAGGGATAGGCCAGCCGGTCATCGCTGCGCAACTGCTGGCTCGCCGCATGCGCGGTGAACTTCCAGCCCGCGGCCAGGCGCTGCTGCAGCCGCAGTGAGGCGGTGTTGCCGGCCAGCACCACGGGTTGCGACCGGGGCTGGTTGTTGAGGTTGGTGCGCGGGTCGATGCTGCTGGCGGCGGGCAGGGTGTTGCCCAGCAGGCTGAAGCCGGGTTGGCTGGGTTGACTGGAGCGCGAGCTCTCGAATTCGGCTTCCAGCAATGTGTCGGGGTTCAGGCGCCAGTCGCCGGCCACGGCCAGCAACTGGCGCTGGCCGGTGGCCGAACGCAGCGACGGATCGAGGTGCTCGTAGGCGGCGTTGATGCGCAGGCCAAAGGTCTGCTGCGGGCCGAAGCGTTCACCGATGTCGGCCCAGGCGCCGACGCTGTTGTTCGAGCGCCAGCCCATGCCGACGCTGCGCACGCTGCCTTCCGGGCGTTTGACCACCAGGTTGACCAGGCCGCCCGGCGCGCTCAAGCCCGCTTGCATGCCGCTGGTGCCCTTCAGCACTTCTATGCGCGCCTTGTTGTCCAGCGGCAGGATGGTCTCGGCATTGATGGGCAGGCCATCGCGGCGGAAGTTGTGTTTGTTGTCGAGCGTGAAGCCGCGGATGCTCAGCATGTCCCAGTAGCCGGCGGCGTTGTACGAGTCGCTGATGCTGGCGTCGAGAGAGACCAGGTCCGACAGATGCTGGCCGCCGCGGTCCTGCAACTGTTCCTGCGTGATCACCTGGGCCTGCATCGGCAGCTTGGCCAGCGGCGTGTCGCCGAAGCCGGCCACGCCGGCACGTGCGGCCGGCGCGGTGATGGTGACGGCAGGCAGCACGGCCTCCTGCGGGGCGACGGTCTGCGCCGCAGCGTGGGTTGCCGTGCCGAGGGCCAGGCAGCTCAGCATGGCTTGAGCAGCGTGCGCGAGCGCATTCAGCCGCAGTCCCGAGACCGCGGTGTTCTTTTGGAGCGTGGATCGTTGGTGTGCCATCGTGTGTCCTTCATGCGATGGCAGGTCGGCATGTCGGTCATCACACACCGCCGACGGCTTGAAGCGATCGGCTGCGGCATCAGTACGGAACGTGCTTCCCTGCGCGAGGATTACCTCAATCAGGTTCAAAGGGACTGTCTCAGTCGAGCCTGCAAGCGCAGGCCCAACACCCCTAGCGAAGTGCTGCACGGCAAGCCATGCAGCGGGCCGGATTATGCCCACGCAAACGAACAAGCCCGCCGGTTGGCGGGCTTGAGGGCAGGGCGCTGTGGCGCGGCTGCGTCAGTCGAAGGTGGGTGTCTCGACGCCCAGCACCTTGTGCAGCTTTGGGCTGGTGGTGGTGTATTGCAGGTGGATGCGCTTGTCCGGGAAGATGAAAGGCGCCGCTGCAAAAGCCGCGAGCGCGGCTTCATGGAAGCCCGACAGGATCAGCTTCTTCTTGCCCGGGTAGGTGTTGATGTCGCCCACCGCGAAGATGCCCGGCGTGCTGCTGGAGAACTTCTCGGTGTCCACCGCCACCTGCTTGCGGTCGAGGTCGAGGCCCCATTCGGCGATCGGGCCCAGCTTGGGGCTGAGGCCGAAGAACACCAGCAGGTAGTCTAGTGGCACCACGCGCGTCACGCCGTCGCCGCCGGTCACCTTCACACCGGTCAACACGCCTTCGCGTTCTTCGATGCCGGTGACCTGGCCGACGATGAGCTGCATCTCGTAGGCGTCGCACAGCTCCCTCATCTTGGCCACGCTGGCCGGCGCGGCGCGGAAGCCGTCGCGACGGTGCAGCAGGATGACACTCTCGGCCTTGTTCGGCCCATCCTGCGCGAAGTTCAGTGCCCAGTCGAGCGCCGAGTCGCCGCCGCCCACCACGATGAGGTTCTTGCCGGCAAACTGGGCCGGGTTCTTGACGCGGTAGAACAGCTGCTTGCCGTCATACGCCTCCAGCCCTTCGGCCCGCAGCAGGCGCGGCTGGAACGAACCCACGCCGGCAGCGATGAAGATCGTCTTGGTCAGGAAGCGCGTGCCCTTGGAGGTTTCGACGAAGAAGCGGCCATCGTCCTGCTTCTGCACCACGGTGACTTCCTGGCCGAGGTGGAAGGTGGCGCCGAACGGCTCGATCTGCTTGAGCAGGTTGTCGGTCAGCTCCTTGCCGGTGCACACCGGCACGGCCGGGATGTCGTAGATCGGCTTGTCAGGGTACAGCTCTATGCACTGCCCACCGGGGTAGGCGAGTGAATCGATGATGTGCGCCTTGATTTCCAACAGACCCAGTTCGAACACCTGGAACAGGCCCACCGGACCGGCGCCAACGATGACGGCATCGGTCTCGATGGCGCCGTCGTGAGCGCCTGTATCTAGAGCGGCTTGCTGATTCACTTGCGGGTCCATGGTGTCAAAGGCCGACCAGCGCCGGCATGTTCGAGGGTCCACGTCGAAGGCGGTGCGCCGGCCTCAAGCCAGCGCTGCACCGGTGGCTCAGCGCGTGAGCTCGCCGAGCTTGTCCTTCTTGTCCTTCCAGTCGTCGGCGTCGGGCAGCGGCGTCTTGCGCTTCGTGATGCTGGGCCACTTCTGCGACAGCTCGACATTGATGGCGATGAATTTCTGCTGGTCGGCCGGCACGTCTTCCTCAGGCAGGATGGCGTTGACCGGGCACTCGGGAATGCACACCGCGCAGTCGATGCATTCGTCCGGCTCGATCACCAGCATGTTCGGTCCCTCCCGGAAACAATCCACCGGGC
>JBDTQF010000301.1:0-4504 GCA_039932275.1 Burkholderiales bacterium | reverse complement strand
TGATGGTGCTGTGGCCGGTGGCCTACACCGACACCACCGAGGTCTGGAAGCTGCCCGATGCGCGCCGCCGCATGGCGGTGGCGGGCGCGGGCATCTGCGCCGAGCTGACGATTGCGGCCTGGGCCACGCTGGCCTGGGTGGTGCTGCCGGCGGGCACGTTCAAGACCGTGGCCTTCCTGCTGGCCAGCACCACCTGGGTCTCGACGCTGCTGATCAACGCCAGCCCCTTCATGCGTTTCGACGGCTACTTCCTGCTGTCGGATGCGCTGCAGCTGCCCAACCTGCATGCGCGCTCGTTTGCGCTGGCGCGCTGGCATCTGCGCGAGCGCCTGTTCGCTCTGGGCGAGGCGCCGCCCGAGGTGTTCTCGGCGCGCAAGACCCGCGGCCTGGTGATCTTTGCGTGGCTCACCTGGCTGTACCGGTTGTCGCTGTTCCTGGCCATTGCCTTCATGGTCTACAGCTTCTTCATCAAGGCGGTCGGGCTGCTGCTGTTTGCGGTGGAAATGCTGTGGTTCATTGCCATCCCGGTGTGGCGCGAGTGGCAGCAATGGTGGCTGCGCAAAGACCGCATCAGCCCGCGTCGGCGCTGGGTGATGGGCGGGGCGCTGGCCCTGCTCATTGGCCTGCTGCTGGTGCCGCTGCCGGCGCCGGTGACCGGTACCGGCCTGCTGCAGCCGCGCGAGCAGATGACGCTGTATGCGCCCGCTGGCGCGCAGGTGGTGGCGCTGCCGCATCGGCATGGTGATGCCGTGGCGGCGGGTGAACTGCTGTTCGAGATCCGCTCGCCCGAGCTGCAGCTGCGGGCCTTGCAGTTGGCGGCGCAGGCCACCGAGCAGCAGGGCCAGCTGGCCCGCACCGCGTTTGACAGCGAGCAGCGCCGCCACTGGCAACTGGCTGCCGAGCAGCGCCAGACCACCGCGGCCCAGGCCCAGACCGTATCGGCCGATGCCCAGCGCCATGCCCCGCGGGCGCCCTTCGCCGGCACGCTGATGGATGTGGACCCCGACCTGCACGAGGGCGACTGGGTGGCCCAGAACGAGGTGCTCGGGCGCCTGGTGGACAGTGGCCCCCGGCAGGTGGTGACCTACGTGGACGAGGCCGCGCTGGCACGCGTGAAGGTGGGCGACGCGGGGCTGTTCATCGTCGATGCGCTGCGCGGCCCGGTGCTGCACCTGCGCGTGCAGGCGATCGAGCGCGATGCCACGCGGGTGTTGAAGGAAAAGGTGCTGGCCAGTCACCTCGGCGGGCAGGTCATGGTGCGCCCGCAGAACGACACTTTCTACCCCGAGGCGGCTGTTTTCAGGGTGACGCTGGCGGTTGAATCCGGCACCGATCAGCCCGCCCAAGCCTGGCGCGGCCTGGTGGCCATCGACGCCCAACCCGAGCCGCTGGCGCTGCGCTTTGTGCAGCGGCTGTTGAGCGTGTTCTGGCGCGAAGCCGGGTTCTGAGCGTGCGTCAACTTGCCTGGCCCGCGGGCCCCTGCAGCGAACGCAGGTAGTCCAGCAGGCGGGCCTGGCGCCAATCGGCGCTGAGGCTGCGCGCCTCGCTGTTTGGTGGTTGACCCGGCGGCTGACCCGGTGCCAGCGGGGGCGCTGACGCCCCCGGGACACCCTGCTTGACAACCCTCGACCCGCGCTGAAGAATGGGTCACCCAAATGTCGCTGGCGACCCTGGGTGGTGATCCATGACGAGGGGACAAGCATGCTCGAAGGCAGAGTGGCCATCGTGACGGGCGCGGGCAACGGCATCGGCCGGGCCATTGCGCTGGCGATGGCGCGGCATGGCGCGCAGGTGGTGGTCAACGACATCGGCACCAGCCTGTCGGGCGAGGGTGCCAGTGACGGCCCGGCGCAGGCGGTGGTGGCCGAGATCGCCGCGGCCGGCGGCCAGGCCATCGCCAGCACAGAATCGGTGGCCAGCGAGGCTGGCGCCCACCGCATGGTGGCGCAGGCGGTGGAGGCCTTCGGGCGCATCGACATCGTGGTCAACAACGCCGGCATCCTGCGCGACCGGATGTTCCACCGCATGTCGGAAGACGAGTGGCAGGCGGTGCTGGCGGTGCACCTGCACGGCAGCTTCCACACCAGCCGCGCCGCGGCCCCGCACTTCAAGGAACAGGGCTACGGCCGGCTGATCCACATGACCTCGGGTGCGGGCCTGATCGGCAACATCGGCCAGGCCAATTACGCCGCAGCCAAGATGGGCATCGTCGGCCTGTCGCGCTCCATCGCGCTGGACATGCAGAAGTTCGGCGTCTGCTCGAACTGCATCGCCCCGGTGGCCTGGAGCCGCATGGTGGCCTCCATCCCCGCCGACACGCCCGAGAAGAAGGCGCTGGCCGAGAAGCGCGAGCGGCTGATGTCGCCCGACAAGATTGCACCGCTGGCGGTGTTCCTGGCCAGCGAGGGCGCGGCCGGCGTCACCGGCCAGGTCTTCGGCGTGCGCGCCAACGAGGTGATCGTCTACAGCCAGCCGCGCCCGGTGCGCAGCATCCACCGCGGCGAGGGCTGGACGGCCGACGGTCTTGCCCAGGCCATGCCGTCGCTGCAGCACTCGCTGGTGCCGCTGGAGACCACGGTGGACGTGTTCAGCGGCGACCCGATCTGACGCAGGCGGCCAGCCAACCGTGAGCGTGGCCGCCGCAATTCCTGACCCATTTGGAGACGAGCATGAACATCACCAAGGCCGTTGCCTATTTGTCCGCCTCGATGGCGCTGTTGCTGGCCAGCCCGGCGCAAGCGGCCTGGCCTGACCAGCCGATCAAGCTGATCGTCCCGTATGCCGCCGGCGGCGGCACCGACCAGTGGGCCCGGCTGTACGCCAAGAAGCTGTCGGCCCGCCTCGGGCAGCCGGTGGTGGTGGAGAACCGCCCCGGTGCCAGCACCCAGATCGGCGCCAATGCGGTGGCCAAGGCGGCGGCCAATGGCTACACGCTGCTGTTCACCTCGGGCACGCACATCCAGGTGCCGGCGCTGTACCCCAACGTGCCCTACAGCGTCACCGACGACTTCGCGCCCATCGGCGAGGTGGGCTACACCGGGCTGGTGTTCGTCGCCCAGCCGACCGAGGGCGTCAACGACGTCAAGGGCTTCATCGCGCAGGCGAAGAAGGCCGGCCGCTACAACCTCGGCACCTACGCGGGCGGGTCCACTGGCGCGGTGTTCGGCCAGTACCTCGCCAAGATCGAGGACATCGACATGCCCACCATCATCTACAAGGGCGAGTCGGCCGCCATCACCGACGTGCTCGGTGGCAGCGTGCAGGGCGGCTTCTTCTCGGTGGCCGCCGTCAAGCCCTTGGTGCAGGCCAAGAAGTTGGTGGCGATGGGCACACTGGCCAAGAGCCGCAGCCCCTCGTTCACGAACGTGCCGACGATGGTGGAGCAGGGCTACACGCAGTTCGACTGGCCGGGCATCTGGCTGGGCGTGTTCGCCCCCGCGAAGACACCGCCGGAGATCGTCGAGCGGCTCGCCGCCGAATCGAAGCAGGTGGTGCAGGACCCGGAGCTGGTCAAGGGTTATGCCGAGACCGACCTGATCGCCAGCTGGCGCGGACCGAAGGAGTTCAAGGAGGACATCCACAACGAGATGGCGGTGTGGAAGAAGCTGGTCGAGCGGCTGGGCGTGAAGGCCGAGTGATGGGCACGATGGCCGTGACCCGGGCCCTTTACACCGATGAACTGCGGCCGCTGCTCGCGCCACGCAGCGTGGTGATCGTCGGCGTGTCGTCCCGGCCGTCCTCGTTCGGCCGGCGCACGCTGGACAACCTGGCCGGTGCCGACGTCGAGGTGTTCGGCGTGCACCCGGACCGCATCCAGATCGACGGCTGCCCTACCTATGCCTCGGTGGCCGAGCTGCCCAAGCGCCCCGACTGCGCGGTGATCGCGGTGCCGCGCGACGCCGTCGAGGCCGCGGTGCTCGACTGCGCACGCGCCGGCATCCGCGGTGCGCTGGTGTTCGCCTCGGGCTATGCCGAAACCGGCCGGCCCGAGCATGCCGAGCTGCAGCGGCGCCTCACCGCCATTGCCCGTGACCACGGCATCCGCATCCTCGGGCCCAACTGCATGGGCATCCTGGGCGGGCTGGCGGGCATGCGGCTGACCTTCGGCGAAGCGCCGGCCCTGCGGGTGGACGATGCTGCGATCGGCCTGGTCAGTCAGTCGGGCGGCCTGGGTTTCGCGATGGCGCAGGCCAGTGCGCATGGGCAGTCGTTCTCGCATGTGTTCACTGCGGGCAACTCCTGCGATGTGGACGTCGCCGACCAGATCAGCTTCCTGGTCGACCAGCCGGAGTGCCGCGTCATCGCCTGCCTGTTCGAGGGCATGCCCGATCCGCTGCGGCTGCTCGCGGCCGGCGAACGGGCGCTGGCCGCCGGCAAGCCGGTGGTGATCTTCAAGATCGCCGTGGGCGAGGAGGGCGGCGAGGCAGCGATGTCGCACACCGGCTCGATGGCCGGCTCGACCACGGTGTACCGCGCGGCGTTCGAGCACTGCGGCTTCGTCGAG
>JBDTQF010000300.1:0-4505 GCA_039932275.1 Burkholderiales bacterium | reverse complement strand
GGACTCGGTGGACGATCACCTTGTGGGCTTCCGGCAGTCGCCGGCGTTTGCCGAATGGCGTGCCATCGTCGGCCCATATTTCGCCCAGCCGCCGTTGATGGAGCACTTCGATCTGGTCGCGCGATCGGCCGATTGAGCCGCCTGCACCGCCGGTGCACCACAAGCGCGCGGCCTGCCGTGCATGGGTGCATAGCCATGGTGCGTTGCACAAATTCGCTGGGTTGAACTGCCGAAATCTGCAAGAAAAGCACGTCCGAAAGTCCCGAAAGGGTTGGCACGGTCCCTGCAATAACTCCTGCGAGATCCACAGCGATGTGGTCTCACTAGGTGGGACATTTTTGGACAACGGCGTCCGATCGTCCCGATGCCACGGCTTCTGCCGTGGAGTCGGATCGCGATCGTGACGCCGCTTTTTTTTGGAGCCGCGTTCATGTCGAAGCAAGACCACAAGCCCGTCAGCGAAAAGAGCCTGGACCGGCGTCAGTTCATCCAGCGCAGTACGGCCGTGGCGGCCGGCGTGGCCGGCGTCATCCCCGGGGGCGTGTGGGCGGCCGGTTCCGACAAGCCTGAAAAGGAAGAGGTCAAGATCGGCTTCATTCCGCTGACCGACTGCGCCAGCGTGGTGATGGCCAGTGTGCTGGGCTTCGACAAGAAGTACGGCATCAAGATCATCCCGTCGAAGGAGGCTTCCTGGGCCGGCGTGCGCGACAAGCTGGTCAACGGTGAGCTCGACATGGCCCATGTGCTGTACGGCCTGATCTACGGCGTGCACATGGGCACGGCCGGGCCCAAGAAGGACATGGCGGTGCTGATGAGCCTGAACAACAACGGCCAGGCCATCTCGTTGTCCAAGACCTTGGCCGAGAAGGGCGCTGTGGACGGCCCCTCGCTCGCGGCCGTGATGGCCAAGGAAAAGCGCGAGTACACCTTCGCGGGCACCTTCCCGACCGGCACCCACGCGATGTGGATGCACTACTGGCTGGCGGCCGCGGGCATCAACCCGCTGTCGGGCGCCAAGCTCATTACCGTGCCACCGCCGCAGATGGTGGCCAACATGCGCGTGGGCAACATGGACGGCTTCTGTGTCGGCGAGCCGTGGAACCACCGCGCCATCATGGACGGCGTGGGCATCACCGCCAACACCACGCAGGACATTTGGCGGGACCACCCCGAGAAGGTGCTGGGCACCAGCGCCGACTTCGTCAAGAAGTACCCCAACACGGCCCGTGCCGTGATCATGGCCGTGCTGGAAGCCAGCCGCTGGATCGATGCCGGCCTGCAGAACAAGATGCAGATGGCCGAAACCGTGGCGCAGAAGTCGTACATCAACACGGGCGTGGACGCGATCAACCAGCGCATCCTGGGCCGCTACCAGAACGGCCTGGGCAAGACCTGGGATGACCCCAATCACATGAAGTTCTTCAACGACGGTGCGGTGAACTACCCGTACCTGTCCGACGGCATGTGGTTCGTGACCCAGCACAAGCGCTGGGGCCTGATCAAGGAGCACCCCGACTACCTGGGTGTGGCCAAGCAGATCAACCAGATCGCGCTCTACAAGGAAGCTGCCTCGCAACTGAAGATCAACGTGCCCAAGTCGGACATGCGCACGTCCAAGCTGATCGATGGCGTGGTCTGGGACGGCAAGGAGCCGGCCAAGTACGCCGACTCCTTCAAGATCAAGGCCTGAGCGCCTGAGAGGATGAACCCATGAGCGCTTCCACACTCAGCCTGTCGGTTATGGCGCCGGCGGCCAGCCCCACCGGCCTTGCGGGCCTCGCCAGCGCAACGGCCACGCCGCATGCCCCGGTGGTGGCCCACCCCGCGGCACCGGTGCTTGCTGCGGCCGCAGCAAAGTCATCCGAGACCCCGGCCGAGGCGGTGCTGCGCGAGCAGGCCGAGGGCCTGGCGCGGGCGCAACGCCGCCGCACGCTGTCGCACTGGCTGGCGCCGGTGCTCGGGTTCGTGTGTCTGTTGCTGGTGTGGCAACTGGTGGCGCACACCGGCGACAAACAACTGCCGGGTCCGCTGCCGGTGTGGGACGCGGCGCTCAAGCTGTTCGCCGACCCGTTCTACAGCAACGGCCCGAACGACCAGGGCATTGGCTGGAACGTGCTGGCGTCGCTGCAGCGGGTGGCGTTGGGCTTCGGCTTGGCCGCGGTGGTCGGCATCCCGCTGGGCTTCATGATCGGCCGCTTCAATTTCCTCAACCTGATGGCCGGCCCCATCATCAGCCTGCTGCGGCCGGTGTCGCCGTTGGCCTGGTTGCCGATCGGGCTGATGGTCTTCAAGGCCGCCAACCCGGCGGCCATCTGGACCATCTTCATCTGCTCGATCTGGCCGATGGTGATCAACACCGCGGTGGGCGTGCGTCAGGTGCCGCAGGACTACATGAACGTGGCACGCGTGCTCAAGCTGTCAGAGTGGACGGTGATGACCAAGATCCTGTTCCCCGCGGTGCTGCCGTACATGCTCACCGGCGTGCGCCTGGCGGTGGGCACGGCCTGGCTGGTGATCGTCGCGGCCGAGATGCTGACCGGCGGCAAGGGCATCGGCTTCTGGCTGTGGGACGAGTGGAACAACCTCAACATGGCGCACATCCTGATCGCCATCTTCATGATCGGCATCGTCGGTTTGGCTTTGGAAGCGCTGCTGGTATGGGTGGCCCGCCGGTTCGACTATCAATGAGCTCAAAGGCATGGCCATGAACACCTCTACCTCTACCTCTGCCCGTTACCTGCGCATCGAGAACGTCGGCATGACGTTCCCGACCAAGAAGGGCCCGTTCGTCGCTTTGCGCGACATCGACCTGAGTGTGGCCCGTGGCGAGTTCGTCTCGCTGATCGGCCACTCGGGCTGCGGCAAATCCACGCTGCTCAACCTGGTGGCCGGGCTGACCACACCCACCTCCGGCGTGCTGCTGCTCGAAGACCGCGAACTCAGCGGCCCGGGCCCCGACCGCGCGGTGGTGTTCCAGAACCATTCGCTGCTGCCGTGGATGACCTGTCTGGAAAATGTGCTGCTGGCGGTGGAACGCGTTTTCGGCGCTGGCGAGAAGAAGGCCCAGCTGCGCGAGCGGGCCCGCGCCGCGCTCGAGCTGGTGGGTCTGAGCCACGCCAGCGACAAACGCCCGGGCGAGATTTCCGGCGGCATGAAGCAGCGCGTGGGCATTGCCCGCGCGCTGGCCATGGAGCCCAAGATGCTGCTGATGGACGAGCCCTTCGGCGCGCTCGATGCGCTGACCCGCGCCAAGCTGCAGGACGAGCTGATGAAGATCGTCGCTGCCACCGGCTCGACCGTGATGATGGTGACGCACGATGTGGACGAGGCCGTGCTGCTGTCCGACCGCATCGTCATGCTCACCAACGGCCCGGCCGCCACCATCGGCGAGGTGCTGGCGGTGCTGCTGGTGCCGGTGCGCGAGGCCCCGCGTGCGCGCCTGGAGATGGCCCACAACACCGACTACCTGCGGACCCGCGAGGCGGTGCTGGAGTTTCTGTACCACAAGCAGGCGCACGTCGAGGCGGCGTAACCTGTGGCGGTGGCGTCACCGGCGGTCGGGCCGCTGCGGCCTGCCGCTGTTCGTGAGGGCAAGGGTCAGACCATTTCATCGAAGATGTTACGGGCGCGCAACGGCGGTGGCGGCAGCCGGCACCTTGCGCGCTTTTTGCCGTGTTTGCACGGACAATCACGCACCGGGGTGGGCACCTGAACGGCCCGCCTTGAACCGCAAGCGAGGTCCGATTTGGGGATTCCGTGCAAGACCGCTGCCGGGCATGCCGAGCTGGCTGTTCGTCAACGTGGGCTGTCGCAACGTCATCGCACGCTGCTGTTCCTGGTGGACGGCAGGCGCGGCGTTGAGGAAGTGCTCGCGCTGGGCGCTCAGGCGGGCGTGCCCAAGGCCTACCTCGATGAGTTGATGGCGCTTGGGCTGGTGGTGCTGGCGGCGCCGGTGCAGCCGTTGCCGGGCGACGTGGCACCGGCACCGGCGGTGCTGGCGGACCTGGCCGATGAAGGCGACTTGGCCTTCGGCGAGGAATCAGATACCGGCATGCTGGGGCTGCCCCTGAGCAACACCGAGCTGGCCGCGCTGGACGAGACCGACATCGGCTTCGCGCGGGCGCGGGCGCAGCTGCTCGAGCTGCTGCGGCAACACGGCCCGGTCACCGCGGCCATCACGATGCTGCGGGTGCGGCGCTCGCGCGATCGCGGCGCCCTGAGTGCCCTGCTGCCCGAGATCCGCGCCCGGCTGCTGCGGGGCAATGAGCCACCCGGCCTGCGCACCAGCCTCGAAGAAGCCGAGCGCTGGCTGGCTCCCTGATGCGCCTGATGCAGCCGCTTCCGGTCTTCCCCGTTCCATCCGTGTTCCTGTTTTCGTCCCTGCTTCCGTTTCCTGCAGCATGAGCTTTCTCGTCATCGACATCGGCAACACCCGCCTCAAATGGGCACAGTACGAGCGCGCCGATCCATCGGCCCGGCTGCTCACGCAGGGGGCAGCGTTCCTC
>JBDTQF010000299.1:0-4519 GCA_039932275.1 Burkholderiales bacterium | reverse complement strand
AGGTAGGGCTTGATCGAGTTGTACTGCTTGAAGAACTGCGTCATGTCGACGATCAGGTCACGCACCACCGGCAGGCCCGGCAGCGGCTTGAGCACCACCGAGCCCGGCAGATCGCGCATGTTGGTCAGGCAGGCCAGGCCGTTCTTGCCGTTGATGTTCATCGCGTCGGAGCCGCATACTCCTTCGCGGCAGGAGCGGCGGAAGCTGATCGACGGGTCGACCGCCTTGAGCTTCATCAGCGCGTCGAGCAGCATGCGCTCATGGCCGTCGAGCTCGACCTGGACGGTCTGCATGTACGGCTTGGCGTCCTTGTCGGGGTCGTAGCGGTAGATCTGGAAGGTGCGCAGGGTCATTTCGAAGGTCTCCAAGCAGCGAGCATCAGAAGGTGCGGACCTTGGGGGGCACGCTGTCGACGGTGAGCGGGGTCAGCTTGACAGGCTTGTAGTCGAGCCGGCTGCCTTCCTTGAACCACAGGGTGTGCTTGAGCCATTCCTTGTCGTTGCGGCCCAGCGGGAATTCAGCGTCGTCGGCACCGCGCTCGTAGTCGTTGACCGTGTGGGCACCGCGGCACTCCTTGCGTGCGGCGGCCGAGGTCATGGTGGCCTGCGCCACTTCGATCAGGTTCTCGACTTCCAGCGCCTCGATGCGGGCGGTGTTGAACACCTGCGACTTGTCCTTGAGCGCGATGGCGGCCACGCGCTCGCGCATCGCGTCGATCTTGCGCACGCCTTCGTCCATCGAGGCCTGGGTGCGGAACACGCCGGCATGCTGCTGCATCGCATCGCGGATGTCGTTCGCCACGTCCTGGGCATATTCGCCCGAGGTGCTGGCATCAAGCCTGGCCAGGCGGGCCAGCGAGTAGTCGGCGGCATCCTTGGGCAACGACTTGTTCGAAGCCACCGACTTCTTCACGGCATCGACGATGTGGTTGCCGGCCGCGCGGCCGAACACCAGCAGGTCGAGCAGCGAGTTGGTGCCCAGCCGGTTGGCACCGTGCACGCTGACGCAGGAGCACTCGCCCACCGCGTACAGGCCGTTGACCACGCTGTTGGGATCGCCGTTCTTCGGCACCACCACCTGGCCGTTGATGTTGGTGGGGATGCCACCCATCTGGTAGTGGATGGTCGGCACCACGGGGATCGATTCCTTGGTGATGTCGACGTTGGCGAAGTTGTGGCCGATCTCGAACACCGAGGGCAGGCGCTTGAGGATGGTGTCGCCGCCCAGGTGGGTCATGTCGAGGTTGATGTAGTCCTTGTTCGGACCGCAGCCGCGACCTTCCTTGATTTCCTGGTCCATGCAGCGCGAGACGAAATCGCGCGGTGCAAGATCCTTCAGCGTCGGCGCATAGCGTTCCATGAAACGCTCGCCATTGACGTTGCGCAGAATGGCGCCCTCGCCGCGGCAGCCTTCGGTCAGCAGCACGCCGGCGTTGTGCACGCCGGTGGGGTGGAACTGCCAGAACTCCATGTCTTCGAGCGGGATGCCCGCGCGTGCTGCCATGCCCAGGCCGTCGCCGGTGTTGATGAAGGCATTGGTCGAGGCCGCGAAGATGCGGCCTGCACCACCCGTGGCCAGCAGCGTGCACTTGGCTTCGAGAATGTAGACCTCGCCGGTCTCCATCTCGAGTGCCGTCACGCCCACCACGTCGCCTTCGGCATCGCGGATCAGGTCGAGCGCCATCCACTCGACGAAGAACTGCGTACGCGACTTGACGTTCTGCTGGTACAGCGTGTGCAGCAGGGCGTGGCCGGTGCGGTCAGCCGCGGCGCAGGCGCGCTGCACCGGCTTTTCGCCATAGTTGGCGGTGTGCCCGCCGAACGGACGCTGGTAGATGGTGCCGTCGGGGTTGCGGTCGAACGGCATGCCGAAGTGCTCGAGCTCGTACACCACCTTCGGCGCCTCACGGCACATGAATTCGATGGCGTCCTGGTCGCCCAGCCAATCCGAGCCCTTGACGGTGTCGTAGAAGTGATAGTGCCAGTTGTCTTCCGACATGTTGCCCAGCGAGGCGCCGATGCCGCCCTGGGCGGCCACGGTGTGCGAACGGGTGGGGAACACCTTGGACAGCACGGCCACCTTCAGGCCGGCATTGGCGAGCTGCAGCGAGGCACGCATGCCCGAGCCGCCGGCTCCCACGATCACGACGTCGAACTTGCGGCGTGCAACGGTCTTAGCCATTTGCATCAGAGTCTCCAGAGCACTTGGATTGCCCAGCCGGCACAGCCGACCAGCCATACGATCGAGAACACCTGCAGCGCCAGGCGCAGCGCCACCGGCTTCACATAGTCCATCCAGATGTCGCGCACGCCAATCCAGGCGTGGTACAGCAACGACACGATGACGACGAAGGTGATGACCTTCATCCACTGCGACGAGAAGATCGCCGCCCAGCGGTCATAGCCCATCGGCCCGCCGAGCAGCACCTGCAGCAGCAGCACGACCGTGAACAACGCCATCAGGACGGCGGTCACGCGCTGGGCCAGCCAGTCGCGCAAGCCGTAATGCGCGCCGACGACGACGCGCTTGGATCCGTAATTCTTGGACATGGTGGGGGTCCCGTTTTTTTTCGATCAGTACAGGCCGAACAGCTTGGCGCCGAGCAGCAGCGTTAGCACCACGCTCGAAGCCAGCGTGATCACTGCCGACGAGTGGCCCTGCGCCTTGCTCACGCTGTGCGTGGCGTCCATCCACAGGTGGCGCACACCGGCGATGAAGTGATGCAGGTAACCCCAGATCAGCGCCAGAGCGACCAGCTTGACAAACCAGCCCGGCACAAAACCGATGCCCGCCGAGAAAGCCGCCGTGAACTCGCCGAAGGAGATTTCGGACGTCAGGCTCGTGTCGAACATCCAGACGATGAAAGGCATCAGCAAAAACATCAGTGCGCCGCTAACGCGGTGCAGGATCGACACGATACCGGCTGGCGGCAGACGGTAGCTGCGGATGTCGCTGATGTGGATGTTCTTGAAGACTGGGCGCTCTTTAAGGGTGTCTGCCATCGGTGGGCCTCTTGTGCATCTATCTATGCCTGGGGAGTTGTCCTGGGGGCTGTGCTTGCGGTAAAACCTGATGATTTTATTGCAATGCAATAGCGGGAGCGCTGTGTTCGTGAGCGCGTCGTTGCGCCACGGCTCGCGTGGAGGCTCATCACCACCCTGCTCAGCTCAGTTCGTTGCGGTAGAAATGGGCTTCGGTGGTGTACAGGCCGCGCCGCAATTCGACGGGGCGTTCGCCATAGGTCAGCGCCAGCCGCTCCACACTGAGCAGCGGCGCGCCCACCGGCACCTGCAGCACCGCGGCGGTAGCCTCGTCGGCCGCCAGCGCGCGGATCTTTTCTTCGGCGCGGATCATGCGCACGCCGAACTCGGTCTCGAACAGGCCGTACAGCGGCCCGCGCCATTCGCTCAGCCGCTCGGCGCTGAGGCCGCGGAACAAGTGGCCCGGCAACCAAATGTCGTCCAGCACCACCGGCCGGCCGCGC
The DNA here is from genome assembly GCA_039932275.1 of Burkholderiales bacterium. Classification (GTDB taxonomy): domain Bacteria; phylum Pseudomonadota; class Gammaproteobacteria; order Burkholderiales; family Burkholderiaceae_C; genus Sphaerotilus. Next base: position 1,035 of record JBDTQF010000299.1, on the reverse strand, counting down.
GCTGACAGCGTGCGGCGGATCTGCACCGCCGTGTCACCGCTTTTCAGGTCGAGCGCGCGCACCACATCGGCCGGCGCCCGGGTGCGCCGGCACTCCAGGAAGCGGCGCTCCATCGGCCCGGCGTCCACGCTCTCGTCCGGCTGCAGGCGCAGGAAGCGGTATTGCACCTTCTCTTCGCTGTGCGTGGCGACGAAGGTGCCCTTGCCCTGGCGCCTCACCAGCAGGTTCTCGGCCGCCATCTCGTCGATGGCCTTGCGCACCGTGCCCTGGCTCACGCGAAAGCGCTGGGCCAGATCGACCTCGCTGGGGATGGCCTCACCCGGCTTCCACTCACCGTCCTGCAGGCCGCGGGTGATCAGCGACTTGATCTGCTGGTACAGCGGGCTGAACGCGGGCGTCACGCCAGCCGGCGCCTGCTCATCGGCAGAAGGCGGCATCTGGGAGGCGGCACTCGACATGGGCGCGATTGCAGCACAGGCCGGCATAGCCTCGCAATGGTTTTTAGAAGATGTCTTATATAAGACATATGATCATTGACATCGCTTCGGGCAGACCCGTAGACTGCCGACCCGTTTGTGTCGCATGCATGTGGCCGGCGCTTGCCGGATTCATGCAGTCGGGCACAGGCCCGGCAACGCCATGGCACCGGTTGACGTGCGACGGCACCGGTCTGTCTATCATTACCGGTTTTCCACTTCCGCCTCCAGGAGTTCTGCCATGAGCAAGAAGCCCGTTCGCGTCGCCGTCACTGGCGCCGCCGGCCAGATCGGTTACGCCCTGCTGTTCCGCATTGCCTCGGGTGAGATGCTCGGCAAGGACCAGCCGGTCATTCTTCAGCTGCTGGAAGTGCCCGTCGAAGGCCCGCAGAAAGCGCTCAAGGGCGTGATGATGGAACTGGAAGACTGCGCCTTCCCGCTGCTGGCTGGCATGGAAGCGCACAGCGACCCGAACACCGCCTTCAAGGACACCGACTACGCCCTGCTGGTGGGCTCGATGCCGCGCAAGGCCGGGATGGAACGCGCCGAGCTGCTGTCC
>JBDTQF010000298.1:0-4563 GCA_039932275.1 Burkholderiales bacterium | reverse complement strand
CCGAGTTGACGTCCACCGACACCAGTGCTTCGGTGTGGTCGATCACGATGGCGCCGCCCGACGGCAGGTTCACCGTGCGGCTGAAAGCGGTCTCGATCTGGTGCTCGATCTGGAAGCGGCTGAACAGCGCCGCGTCGTCGCGGTAGCGCTTCACGCGGTTGGCCGTCTCGGGCATGACATGCAGCATGAACTGCTTGGCCTGCTCGTAGATGTCGTCGGTGTCGATCAAGATCTCGCCGATCTCCGACGTGAAGTAGTCGCGGATCGCACGGATCACCAGCGACGACTCCTGGTAGATCAGGTAGGCGCCCTTGCCGCCCTTGGCCGCGTCATCGATGGCGGTCCAGAGCTTGAGCAGGTAGTTCAGGTCCCACTGCAACTCGGGCGCCGAGCGGCCGATGCCGGCAGTGCGCGCGATCAGGCTCATGCCTTTGGGATAGTCGAGCTGTTCGAGGTTTTCCTTCAGCTCCTCGCGGTCCTCGCCCTCGATGCGCCGGCTCACGCCGCCGCCGCGCGGGTTGTTGGGCATCACCACCACGTAGCGGCCCGCCAGGCTGATGAAGGTGGTCAGCGCAGCGCCCTTGTTGCCGCGCTCTTCCTTCTCGACCTGCACCAGCAGTTCCTGGCCGTTGGCGATGACGTCGGAGATCTTGGCGTCGCGGACGCTCGCGCCTTCCTTGAAGTACTGCTTGGAGATTTCCTTGAACGGCAGGAAGCCGTGGCGGTCTTCGCCGTAATCGACGAAACAGGCTTCGAGCGAGGGCTCGACCCGCGTCACCACGGCTTTGTAGATGTTGCCCTTGCGCTGCTCGCGCCCTTCGATTTCGGTCTCGAAGTCGAGCAGCTTCTGGCCATCGACGATTGCCAGGCGCCGTTCTTCCGGCTGCGTGGCATTGATGAGCATGCGTTTCATGCGGTCTCCTTCGCCGCCGGCCCCAGGGGGCTACAGGCGGCACTACACGAGGCCACACCCACCTGCCGCAAGGCCGGTGGGATCTGGCCGATCGATGCAGAGAAACAGCGCCGCAGAACCGTGAAGGAATCGCCCTGGACTGCGCGCCGCCCCCGTCTGTCGAAGACGGGAAGCTTCAGCGCAGCGTTGGCGCGTGCGGCCGGGAACGGGCAGCGCGCATGCTCACACCTCGTGGCGGCGCAAGCGCTGCGGCCGCCGGTGGAGGCCTGCCCGGCTCCTCGGCCGGCCGGCCACCCGGCCGGCAGCACCAGGCCGCCGTCCGCACAAAGGGTGCGTCAGCGGGCTGAAGAGGATGAGGGAGGACGTGAACATGGTGGCGTTGCGTCGCTCGAGGACGCGGGTCCGAGCCGCACACCATGCCGGCAGGGCGGCGCGCCAACCAGGCGCGCCAGCCCGGTGGGGCGGGTCTGGGCTTGAACCGGAAACCTTGTGTCGTGATTCTTGTTGCGTCGTTTCTTGCGCAGACCCCGAACTGCCCGCCGGCCCACCTTGGGAGACGGCCTGACAGCGGCGGTATGCGTTGCACCGGCATTTTTCCCGCGCCCTACGCAACCATGCGCCAGACGCAGCTCGCCACGCTTTGCCGACCGGTGCAGGTGCGCCCGCTAAACTCAGGCAAATCAAACACTTACGGCAGGAACGTGGTGCGACGCATTATAGAGCCAGCCCACCCCGACCCGGGCCACACCGACCCGGCTGCGAAAGTGGCAAAAGCCGCAACCCCGGCCGCCATCTCTGCCCAGCACCTGCGGGTGGACGAATCGTCCGCCGGCCAGCGGCTGGACAACTTCCTCGTGAAGATGCTCAAAGGCGCCCCCAAGACGTTGGTGTACCGCATCATCCGCAGCGGCGAGGTGCGTGTGAACAAGGGCCGGGCCGGCGCCGATACGCGGCTGGCCGACGGCGACGACGTGCGCGTGCCGCCGCTGCGCCTGGCCGACCGCAGCCAGGCCGCCGTCGCGGCGCCCGCGCGCGAATTCCCGGTGCTGTTCGAGGACGACTGCCTGCTGGCGATCGACAAACCCGCCGGCGTGGCGGTGCACGGTGGCTCCGGCGTCAGCTTCGGCGTGATCGAGCAGTTGCGGCGGGCTCGACCGCAAGCGCGCATGCTGGAGTTGGTGCACCGGCTGGACAAGGAAACCTCGGGCATCCTGCTCATTGCCAAGAAGCGCAGCGCGCTCACCGCGCTGCAGGACCAATTCCGCGACCGTTCCACCGACAAGACCTATGCCGCGCTGGTGCTGGGCCACTGGCCGGCCAAGAAGAAGGTGATCGACGAACCGTTGCACAAGTACCTGGACGGCGACGGCGAGCGGCGCGTGCGGGTGGTAAGCGCCGATGACGACCAGGGCCAGCGCTCGATCACGCTGGTGCGGGTGGCACAGACCTTCGCGCAGTACACGCTGCTCGACGTGACCATCAAGACCGGCCGCACGCACCAGATCCGGGTGCATCTGCAGCATGCCGGCCACGCCATCCTGGGCGACGACAAGTACGGCGACTTCGCACTCAACAAGCGCTGGAGCCGCAGCGACGAAGTGCCCGGGCTCAAGTTCGACCGCATGTTCCTGCATGCCCGGCGCCTGGCCTTCGAGCACCCGGCCAGCGGCGAGCGCATCACCCTGGAAGCCGCCCTGCCCGCCGCTTGCGCGACACTGCTGGCCCGCCTGCCCCCACCCGAGGGTCCGGCTCACCCATCGGCATCCGTTCCATGAGCACCCGCCCGCGCCAGTTCGACCTGATCGTGTTCGATTGGGATGGCACCTTGTTCGACTCGACCGCGTTGATCACGCGCTGCATCCAGGCCGCCTGCCGCGACATCGGCATCGCCGTGCCGACCGATCACGACGCCTCGTACGTCATCGGGCTGGGCCTGATCGACGCGCTGCGCCACGCCGCCCCCGCGCTGCCCGAGGAGCGCTACCCCGAGCTGGCCCGGCGCTACCAGCACCACTACTCGACCGACCAGCACGCCATCACCCTGTTTGCCGGCGTGCCCGAGTTGCTGGCCGAGCTGAAGTCGCGCCACCACTGGCTGGCCGTGGCCACCGGCAAGGGCCGGCGCGGCCTGGATGAAGCGCTGCGCCATGCCGCGCTGGGCGACCTGTTCGACAGCACCCGCACGGCGGACGAAACCGCCGGCAAGCCCAATCCGCTGATGCTCAACGAGCTGATGCGCGAACTGGGCGCCGAGCCCGAGCGCACATTGATGATCGGCGACACCACGCACGATCTGCTGATGGCGGTGAACGCCGGCACCCCCAGCGTGGCCGTGGCCTACGGCGCGCACGGCGTGGCCGGCTTTGCCCCCCATGCGCCACGGCACGTCGCCCACAGCGTGGACGACCTGGCGGCCTGGCTGCGCGACAACGCCTGAGCCGCCATCGATGGACGCCCCCGCCACGCCGGCACCGCAGGCCCTGTGCGCCTCGGCCGACCTGGCCGAGGGTGGCACGGCGCATGTGTTCGACCTGCTGGAATACGGCCAGCCCGCGCGGGCCTTCGTGGTGCGCTTCGAGGGCCGCGCCGTCGGCTACCTGAACCGCTGCGCGCACGTGCCGGCCGAAATGGACTGGCAGCCAGGAAAGTTCTTCGACGAAACCGGACGCTGGCTGATCTGTTCCATCCACGGCGCGGTGTACGACCCGGGACAAGGCCAGTGCGTCGCCGGCCCCTGTGTCCACAAGCGGCTGCGGTCGATCGATGTGGCCGAACGCGAAGGCCGCGTGTATTGGTATCCTTCCCGCCACCTGCAGCCGGCGTCGTCGGCTGGCTGAGCCGGTCTCTCGCACTCTCGCACCGCCCCACCGCACCGCTTCAGGCGGCACCCCATGTCCACGTCCTTCGACACCCCGCCCCCCGAACCGACCCCGCCCGCAGCACCTGGGGCCGCACCGGCGCCAGCCCGCGAGCCCCGGGCCATCGACACTCTGATGGCGCAGTTCGCACAGGACTACCTGCGCGACCGGCGGACCGACCGGCGCTGGCGGATTTTCGTGCGCCTGGCCTGGCTGAGCGTGGCCATTGCCGTGGTGTGGGGCTGGCTCTCGCAAGGGCTGCATGCCAGCGCACCGACCACGCCGCACACCGCGCTGATCGAACTGCACGGCGAGATCGCGGCCGAATCAGAAGGCAGTGCGGAGTTCCTGCTCTCCGGCCTGAAGAGCGCCTTCGAGGACGAGGGCGCGCGGGCGGTGGTGATCCGCATCAATTCGCCGGGCGGCAGCCCGGTGCAGGCAGGCATCCTGAACGACGAGATCCGCCGCCTCAAAGCCAAGCATGGCAAGAAGGTGTATGCGGTGGTGGAGGAATCCTGCGCTTCCGGCGCCTACTACGTGGCCGTGGCAGCGGACGCCATCTATGTGGACAAGGCCTCCATCGTCGGCTCCATCGGCGTGCTGATGGACGGCTTCGGCTTCACCGGCGCAATGGAGAAGTTCGGCGTCGAACGGCGCCTGATCACCGCCGGCGAGAACAAGGGCCTGCTCGACCCGTTCTCGCCGCTGTCGGAGAAGCACCGCGCGTTCGCGCAGGCCATGATCGACCAGATCCACCAGCAGTTCATCAGCGTCGTCAAGGAAGGCCGCGGC
>JBDTQF010000297.1:0-4598 GCA_039932275.1 Burkholderiales bacterium | reverse complement strand
GTGGGGGTGGGTGTGGGGGGCTGGGGACCATCATTGTCATCGTGGTGGCGGTGGTGGCGGTGGTGGCGGTGGTGGCGGTGGTGGCGACGGTGATGACCGCTGGCGCTGCGGCCATGGCCATGGGTGCGACGGGCTCGATGTGGGGCGCGGGCATCGCGGTCATGACTGGTGGCGCGGCAAGCGTTGGCATCGGCATAGGGGGAGCCATTGCTGCCGGGGCCGTTGGTGCGGCAGCGGGCTCCATCGCCAGCCAGGGCGTGGCCATGACCATGGGCATGCAGCAGGACTTCAGCTGGAAGCAGGTGGCGCAGTCCGCGGTGGGCGGTGGCGTGTCGGCGGGGTTTGCAAGCTCGCTGGGACAGCTTGGTCCAAACGCTTCCGGGTGGCAGGTGGCCGAACGTGCGGCCATGGTCAGCGCCAGCTCCCAGGGCCTGATGGTCGCCACCGGCATGCAGAGCCAGTTCAACTGGAAGGCCGTGGCGGCCTCGGCGGCCGGGGCTGCAGCGGGGCAGGCAGCAGGTAATGCAGTGGGCGACGCCGCCAAGAGTGCTGGGTGGGACCAGGCAGCGCAGCAGTTTGCGCAGCGTTCAGCCTCGGGGCTGGCTGCGGGCATCACCGTGTCGCTAGCCAGGGGCGGGCGGGTGGCGATGCAGCAGGTGGCGACGGATGCGTTTGGCAATGCGTTGGGGCAGGGGCTCGTGGACGAGATGCAGCCCGCGCCCAGCGGGGGCTCGGGCTTGAAGGTGAAGGCCGAAACCGCCGCGAACTGGGGGCCGCAGTTCAACCTCGATGACACCAGCAGCACGAGCTTCAGCTTGACCAGCGGTGGGACGAGGGCTCGGCTCGATACGAGTGGGGTGGCCTCGCAGCCAACACCCGAGGAGATGCAGGCGGCCTTCCGTGCGTCCGAGCGGGAGTACCGGCAGGCCGCCAATGAGGGTGTGGCCGTAGCTGCGCTGCCAGCTAACCAAGTGACTGGCATGCGGAACGCTGGTGCTATATCCCCCCCGGTTCAGGCTGCCGCGGCCAGTTCTGCAAGCTCGGCCTCTATCCTAAAAAGTGCTGCGGACGAATTTGCGGGAAAAGCCGTTCAGGCTTACAACCGTGGCGACAAGGCTCGAGGCGACCAGTACCTGGGCTATGCCTCCCAGTACTACGGCGCTGCGGGTGATGCGCAGCAGTTGGTCAACAACCTCAATGCGGTAGCGCCTAAATTCCAGTTGCCGCCAGCCGCTGTAGGGAGTCCGGGCCGTGAATTGGCGTTTGAGGTCAAGCTCGGCGGGGCGGCTTACTTTATGTTGGGAGGCAACTTTGAGTTGACGGCCAATGTCAACATCAGCAGGCCGCTGGCCTCGGGAATCACGGAGTTTGAGGCAGCGATTGGGGTAGGAGTAGGGTTCAGAGCCAAGACTGGCTTTGAGTGGATCAAGGGCGCTGAGCCGGGGGCGGCTGCGCCCATCAATCCTGTCTATTCTGTTGGTGGTCAGACCGACGGGACCGGAGCGGTGAGCACAAAACTTAGCATAGAAGGAGCGGTTCCGTTCTTGACATTGACGGGGCTCGAAATGAGATGGGGCGTTCAATCTCCACTGTCCGGCGTTCCTGCAACCGATAAGAACTTCGGCAGCTTCTACGAGGTCAAATTCATTGAGGCCAAGGCTTCACCGTTCCTCAACATCGGAGCTTCTGCCAAGTGGGACTTGTTCAACACGTCCTATAAGCGCTCTTCGTCAGGTGGGCAATGATCAAGCGATTCGAACGACCAAACGGTCCTCTCACGCAAATCGAGTTCGACAGATTCAACTCACAGCGTAAGCGGATGATATGGGCGGTGATTGCTCCGTTTGCATATGCATGCGGGATAGTAGTGGCCAAGAAGCTGTTTGACTTTGATGCCCCTCCCGCAGTGCACTTCTTGTTTGGGGCGCCAACAATAATTTGGGCACTCGTTGAAATGCTCAAGTTCAAATGCCCGCGCTGCAACACCACTCCGATGGCAACGCGGACGTCATTGGGAGGTGATGAAGTGGAAGTTGGCAGTTATGTGGCTTTGCGACCCACGAAATGCCACAAGTGCGGTGTGTTGTTTGAGCCCCCGCGGCCAGCCTCGCCAGCGCCTCATGCGTCAACCGTCACCTGAGCCAGAAAATTGCCTCGGCCGCACCTCTTCTTGACTGTGCGGCCACGGGGTCATGTGCGGCCACGGGTCCGGGATCGGGGTCAAGTCTTAAATTTAACCATCAACTGCCGGCCCACCGTCGTGGCCCAAGGGCTGGAGCGGCTTGATGCGGTGATGCTGTCGTACGGCCTGATGAGCAATCACTACGACTTTGTGTTGCACACGGCAGGCGAATTTGTCGCTGCTGATGCGGCACATCAACGGGGTGTACTCGCAGGCGTACAACCGGCGGCACGGCAAGGTGGGACATGTGTTCCAGGGGCGCTTTAAAGCCATATTGGTGGACGAGGACGCCTACCTGCTGGAGGTATGCCGGTATGTGGAGTTGAACCCGGTCCGGGCGGGCATGGTGGTGCAGCCGGGCGAGTGGCCGTGGTCCAGCTACCGGGCGCACGTGGGGCAGGCCGCTGCGTTGCCGTGGCTGGACACAGCGGCCCTGCACCGTTATTTGCTCGGCGACGACGCGAATACGCCGCAGGCCATGGCGATGGCGCAGCAGCGGTACGCGGCGCTGGTGGCTGCCGGGCATGGCGTGGCGCTCTGGGATGAGGCGCTGAACCAGCAGATTTACCTCGGCAATAACGACTTCGTGCAGCGGATGCTGCAGGCCGCCGCGCCAGGTGCCACGCAAAGCCGCGAAGTGCCCAAAGCACAGCGGCTCCCGGTAAAACGCAGTCTGGCGCAATGGCCAGTTGCGCGTTCGGATGTAGGTGATGTCGCTCACCCAAGCCAGGTTGGGGCGGCTGGGATCGAAGCGTCTGGCCAGCAGGTTGTCGCAGACGGGCAGCGCATGAGCGCTGTCGGTGGTGTGGATGAACTTGCGCCGCCACAGCGCGCGCAGCCGGTGCTCGCGCATCAGGCGACGTACCCGGTGCCGCCCCAGGCGCAGGCCCTTGGCGCGCAGCACTGCGCACAGACGTCGGCTGCCGTAGACCTTGCCGCTGGCGGCAAACTCGGCCTTGAGTTGCGTGCTGGCCAGGCACGCTGCGGGCGCGGACCGAGCGCGCTGGCGAGCGCCGTAGCAGCCCGAACGGCTGACGCCCAGCACGCGGCAAACGCGCTCCACAGTGCCGGCCTTCTTGCTCAACTGCTCGACGAGTCGGTGACTCAACGCAGTTCCCGGGCGAAGAAGGCCGATGCTTTTTTTAGGATGTCGACATCGCCTCGCAGCTGCTTGTTCTCGGCTTCAAGCTGACGGATGCGCTGCTGCTCTGCGGTGAGCGGCTTGCCAATGCCAGGGCGGCCGGCTGCTTCTTCATCGAGTTGGGCCAACCACCGCCTCACAGCTGTCTCGCCCAGCTTCATGTCGCGGCAGACCTCGCTCACCCCCAGCCCTTGCTCGCGAATCATCTGCACGACCTGCAGCTTGAACGCCGCGTCGAAGTGCCTTCTTTGTCTCTTGCTCATGTTCCTCGTCCAGGTGGATTCCACCCATCGAGGTGTCCGTGGAAATTAGGCCAGCACATGACGACGTGTACGCTGTTGGGTTGGCCAGCGAGACGCTTGCGCAGGCCCTGACGAGCCTGCGCTGACCCGACCGCCGCTACGCCGCAGTCACCCCATCCGCCTTGAACATCGCCTTGATGCCGCGCACGGCCTGGCGGATGCGGCTCTCGTTCTCGATCAGCGCGAAGCGCACATGGTCGTCGCCGTGGTCGCCGAAGCCCACGCCGGGTGAGACCGAGACCTTGGCCTTGGCCAGCAGCTGCTTGGCGAATTCGAGCGAGCCCAGTTCGGCGTAGGGCGGCGGGATCTTGGCCCAGATGTACATCGAGGCCTTCGGGCAGTCCACCGCCCAGCCGGCTTCGCGCAGGCCCTTGACCAGCACGTCGCGGCGCTTCTGGTAGGTGGCGGCAATGTCCTTCACGCACTGCTGGTCGCCTTCGAGTGCGGCGATGGCGGCCACCTGCAGCGGCGTGAAGGTGCCGTAGTCGTGGTAGCTCTTGATGCGCGCCAGCGCCGCCACCAGCTGCGGGTTGCCCACCATGAAGCCGATGCGCCAGCCGGCCATGTTGTAGCTCTTGCTCAGCGTGAAGAACTCCACCGCCACCTCCTTGGCGCGGGGCACCTGCATGATGCTGGGGGCCTTCCAGCCGTCGAACACGATGTCGGCATAGGCCAGGTCGTGCACCACCAGGATCTGGTGCTTCAGGGCCAGCGCGATCACGCGCTCGAAGAAGTCGAGCTCCACGCACTGCGCGGTGGGGTTGCTGGGAAAGCCCAGCACCATCATCTTCGGTTTCGGGTAGCTGCCGCGTATGGCCTTCTCCAGCTCGGCGAAGAAGTCGACGCCTTCCACCATCGGCACGCTGCGGATGTCGGCCCCGGCGATCACCGCGCCGTAGATGTGGATCGGGTAACTCGGGTTGGGCACCAGCACCGTGTCGCCGCGGTCGAGCGTGGCGAGCATCAGGTGCGC
>JBDTQF010000296.1:0-4686 GCA_039932275.1 Burkholderiales bacterium | reverse complement strand
GCCGGTCCATGCGGTCGAGGAACTGGCGCGCATAGGCGCTGAAGGTCTCGACGTAACGCCGCTGGCCTTCGGCGTACAGCGTGTCGAACACCAGGCTCGACTTGCCCGAGCCCGACGGCCCGGTCACCACCGTCAGCTCGCCGGTGCGGATGTCGAGGTCGAGGCTCTTCAGGTTGTGCTGGCGCGCCCCGCGGATCTTGATGAGACCGGTGGCGCCGGCCCCAGCCGGGCGGTTTTTGACGGGTGATCCGGAAGACATCGACGAAGCCTTGTAGCGCTGCCGCAGCAGGCAGGACCGGGCATTCTAGGAAGGCCCCTGGCCCCGGGCTTGCGTCCGGGTATCGAGGCAGCCCTCAGGTGGGCCGGGCGAAGCCCGCGTCCAGCCACGCGCTGGCGCTGGCCCGGTCGAGCTTGAAGCCCGGCTTCACCGTCACCTGGCCCAGCAGCTGGCCGGCTTCGTCATGCGCGCTCAGCAGCGCTCGCGGCTGCTCGTCATCGGGCTCGATGTCCAGCGACACCGTGATGGCCCCACCCGCACCCGCGCTGTTCACCGTCACCTGCTTGTGCAGCTGCGCATGCAGGTGCTGCTCATGCCGGCGGATCACCTCCGACGCCGTCTTCACCAGCGTGTTGAAGGCATTGGTGTCCAGCGGCTTGGGGTTCTTCTTGTCGCGCCCCATGGTCCACGGTCCCACCAGCGCGGGCTCGGGCTCGCCGTCCTTGAACATCGCCACGGCCCAGCCGTCGTCGTCTTCGTTCTTGATCACCTGCGCCGTCCAGCCGTGGTCGCGCCACAGGCGGGGTTGGTGCAGCGGCTCGTCGGCGTCAGTGGCCAGGTCGTTCGTGTCAGCGTCGCTCATGCCGGCAGTGTAGGAGCCGGTGGCAGCCAGGGCAGCAGCGCCTTGGCCGCATCGACGCGCAGCGCCAGCGGTGCATTGGCATCGTTCATCACCGACAGCAGGAAGCGCACCGGGTCACCCCCCGCATCGCCCGTTGAAACTTGCGGTGCTTGCGCCGCCGGCACCGCCGCCTCCACCTGCTGCAACTGCGCCCACGCCGCGTCGAACCCACGCGCATCGATGCTGGCCAGCCGCATCAACAGCGAGGCCTGGGCTTCGTCGCCCGGCGGTACATCGAGCCAGGGCGTCTCGGCAAACAGCGGCGCCAGGTCGGGCGCGATGAAGGCCGACCAGTTGCCCGTGGCCGCGTGCAGCGCCGGCACCTGCAGCGTCTGCAGCGTGAGCGTGGTGGCCTCGTCCGACGCCGGCATCAGCCGCACCCGTGCCGGCGCCACATCGGCCAGATAGCGCCGCTGCAACGCCGCCAGGAACGCATGCCCCCGCGCCGCACTCACCGGCTCGGCCAGCGAAAACCAGAGCTGCAGGCCATCGGTGCCCGACACCGCCATGCCCGGCGCCGGCAGCCCCAGGTCGGCCTGCACGCCTTGCCATACCGTTGAGAGCAACGACGCGTCGGCCGGGCGGGCCAGTTCCAGCACCAGAGCGCGGACGCGGCCTTGGGGGTCGATCAGGCCCGGGGCTTCATCGGTCGTGCCGGCGGTGGGGTGGTAGAGGCGGTGGGTTTCGGATTGGAGGCGGGGCATGTCATTCACTCTCGGCGTTTGGCGCGCTCGTGGCGCGAAGGGCCATCGTGCGTTCGATGGCGCGCAGCTGCGGTTCGTGCACCGGCGCTGCCGCACGGATCTCCCCGATGGGCACGGCATCCAGCACTTCGATGCCATGCTCGCGCAAGACCTGCCGGCCGGCGCGGCTGCGTGCCAGGGTGTGCACCTGGCGCAGCATGGCGCCCAGGCGTTGGGTCTGGCCGGGCTGGTGCAGCACGCGGCGCATCGCCTCGCGCGCGACGTCCACGGCCCAGATGGCCTGTGTGACGACGTGCAAGCCTTTGCTTTCCAGCAGGCCTGCAGCGTTCTGCACTCTCGCATCGAGCACGTGCAGCGGGTGCATCACGCGGATGCGGTGCCCCGGTTTCCATTCGATTTCGACGCTGTCGCGCCAGACCGCCTGGGTGAACTCGCGCGACTTGCGCAAGCCGCTCACAGTGAACAGCAGGTGCAACACGTCGATGTTGCGTACCTTGCCGTCCGAGCCGGTGGGGATGCGGATCTGCGCCACCAGCGCGGTCAGTGCCTCGGGCTGCGGCGTCAGCAGCGCTGCGCGCAGCTGCTTGGCGATGCTCTGCGCGCGCACCAGTTTGCCCAGTACATCGCCATCGTTGGAGATGGCCGCGGCTGCCGGACTGACACCGTAACGGTCCATCCAGAAGGCCAGCGCCTGGCCGCCGACCAGGACCATGTCGGTGCCCATGCCCTTCAGGAACTCATTGAGCGTGGCCGCGTCCAGTGGGGCCTCGTCTTCCGGCAGCAGCGGCTGGGTGGCCGGCTCAGGTGGGCGCTTGCTCATCGCGCTCCCTGCATGCCCCTGTCCGCAAGGTCATAACGGCGAACCGATGACCTTGGCGCGCCGCCCACGGCCGCCCGAGAACCAGCTCATCGATTCGTTGCTGGCCCGGCCGGCTTCGATGGCCGCGATGTCGCGCGCCTGCTGCACCCGCTTGCTGGCCCGCAGTGCACCTTCAGTGGGCGGGTGCATCGCCGTATCGCCGCGCAACAACGTGACCAGTTCGCCCACCGACAGACCGCTTTGCTCGACCACCGCGCCCAGACGAGCCCAATGCTCAAGCTGCTGCGCTGCAGAGCGTGACAGCACCTCGCCCTGGCGCAGGGCCTGCTCAAACAGTTCGGCGGAGATGCGGATGGAGTTGCTGGCCATGGTGCGTGGCAGATTACCACGCCATGCGCCAAAACGGCCACCGAAGCACGCAACGCCGCAAGAAGGGGCCCTTCACCGTTTCGGGAAGGCGCGGCCCATCCACAAGTACAGCAGCGCCCCGGCCACCAGGGCCGTGGCGGCGATCGACAGCGACAGCGTGAAGCCGCGCCCGGCCTCGCCCGCGCGATGCAGCAGCGCTGCGGCCAGCGGCGGGCCGGCGATCTGGCCGATGCCATAGAACGCCGTCAGCAGCCCCATCGTGCTGGCTGCGGTGGCCGGCCGCAGGCGCCGCACCTCCTGCATCGCGAAGAAGGTGATCGCGGTGAACGGCAGGCCCAGCAGCAGGCTGCCCAGCGCAAAGCCGCCCAGCGTGGGCCACCCCAGGCTCAGCGCCACGCCCGCGGCCTGCACGAAGTAGCAGCCCGCCAGCGTGCGCCGCAGGTCGCCGGCAATGCGCACGCGCGTGGCCAGCAGGGCACCGGCAATCACGCCGAGGCCGAAGAGGGGCCAGAAGAAATCGAGCCACGGCGAACCCGGCAGCGCTGCGCGCGCAATCACCGGCAGGAAGGTGGCAGTGATGATGTAGCCAAAGCCGGCCAGGCCATACGCGGCCGTCAGGCAGGCCACCTCAGCGGTGTTTGCCGGGGCGCCACCCTCACTGCCGCCGGTGGCCGCCGCCGTGGTGGCGGTTGCGGCGTCTGCAGACGGCTCGCTGCGGATCGTGCGCCACACGCTGGCCAGCAGCACCAAGGCCATCGCGCCGAAGACCAGCCAACCGCTGGCCGCACGCCAGTGCCAGGCCACCATCACGCTGGCGAACAACCCGCTGACCACGATGCCGGCCCCCGGGCCGGTGTACATCGCCCCACCCAGCGCCGCATCACCGCGCCGCGCCAGCGCCGCCAGGCACCAGCCGGAGGTGTAGATGAACACCAGCGCACTCGCCACCCCCGCGGCAAACCGCAGCAGCGGCCACAGCGCTGGCCAAGGCAACGCCATCGCCAGCGTCAGCACTGCGGTGGCCACCAGCCCGCCCCGCACCACCCGCGGCCCATCCACCGCCGGCAGCCCCGGCAGCCGCGCCCAGATCCACGGCTGGAAGGTGCACAACAGCGCCCCCGCCAGGTACCCCAGGTAGTTGGCACTGGCCAGCCAACTGGCCGTGGCCAGGTCGACCACCCCATCGGCCAACATCATCGGCAGCAGCGGCGTGAAGGCGAAGCGGCCGATGCCCATGGCCACCGCCAGCGAGACCGCGCCGGCCAGGGCGATGGACCAGCGGGTGGAGAGGGTGGGAGGGTACGGCGAGGTAGGGGCGGGCATGAGGCGAGCCTACACAAGCTGGGGCGAGGGTGCTTCGGGGCTGCAGAAACTGGGCTGTGCTCATCACCTGTATTCATGCGATGGCTGCTTCGCAGCGGTTGCGGTCATCGGCTCACGCACCATGACCGTCCGCCTCCGGCCATTTCCGGTCACTCAATCATCATGAAGTTGCGGTGCCAAAGGGCAGGTTTCTGGGTACAGCCGACATCGCCTGCTCCCCCGGCGCAGTGCGCAGACATCCCCCAAGGACAGGCCTGCTAAGCAATCTGATGCCAGCCTGCGTTAACGGCGAACTGGGCATCCGCTCGTCAACCGCCTGAGTCGGCACCCCCGACCAACGCGGTGTAGAGGTTCGTCGGTTGGCCCGCGTCAATTGGCATCAATCGTTTACGCCGGAGCAGGAACTAGCTGTCAGACGCAAGCAATGGTGGATGGATCACCCAAAAGGCATCTGTGCCAGTGGCGCTGTCAGCGGGCAAACCAGAGACGGCGCAACCAAGCCACCCCTCGAGATATCGGTGCGCGAGTGAACGCCATCGCTGCCTTCTTGATGCCCTCGGCCTGCGTTGGG
>JBDTQF010000295.1:0-4716 GCA_039932275.1 Burkholderiales bacterium | reverse complement strand
CGCCGCCATGCCGGCCAGCAGGTAGTCGACCTTGCCCTGCAGCAGCAGGCGCACCTGCACGCCGCGCCGCGCGGCCTGGTGCAGCGCGCGGCGGAATTCATTGCCGGGGTAGAAGTAGGGCGTGACCAGCAGGATGCGCTGGCGCGCGTTGCGGATGGCCTGGGTGTAGGCGCGTTCGATGGTGCGGCGCTGGCGGATGTTGTCGCGCACCACGAAGGCCGCATGCACCGACGGCGCGTCGGGGTCGAGCGCCTCCAGCGTGGCCGACTTGCGCGGCGTGATGCGCAACTGCCGCCACAGCGCCCGCAGGCCCGACAGCGGCCGCGGCGCGCGCAGCATGGCCAGGGCCTCGTGGCGCCAGTCGCGGCCGAACCAGGCGCGCGACCAGACCGCACGCACCGCCTGTTCCATGTGGTCCACCACCGGGCCGCGGGCGCACACCGCGTAGTCGAGCCGCGGGCGCTCGCTGCGGCCATGGCGCAGGTCGTAGCGGTCGTCCATCAGGTTAATGCCACCGACGAAGCCGACGTCGCCATCCACCACGCACATCTTCATGTGCAGGCGGCGCAGTTGCCCCGGCTGCAGGAACTGCGTCCAGCGGTCGAGCGGGCGGAACACCGCCAGCGCCACGCCGGCGCTGCTGAGCAGCTGCCGGATGGCCTGCCCGGTCTGGTTCGAGCCGAAGCCGTCGAGCGTCACCCGCACGCGCACGCCGCGCCGCGCGGCGGCGGCCAGCGCCTGTGCCATCTCGGTGCCGGCCGTGTCGTCGTGGAAGATGTAGCTGGCCAGCCAGACCTCGTGCCGCGCCTGGCGGATGGCCTGCAGCATGGCAGGGAAGAGGGCGTCGCCGCCGCGCAGCAGGCTGATCTCGTTGCCGCCGCTGTACACCGGCCGCGGCACCAGGTACCACGACCAGGCCGCCAAGCCGGACGTCCCCGCCGTGGTCATGACGGCCCCTCGACGAACGGGTACGTTCGCCTGCCCCCCGAGGGGACAGCGGGCCGGCTTGGGAACGGCCCGGCGCTCGGCCCGCGGGTGGCGGTCGACACAGGTTGTGTCACGCCAACTCAAGCTCCGCCAACAGCGGCAGGTGATCGGACATGCGCGCCCAGCTCGGCCCGCGCGGCACCCACAGGCCGTGGCAGCGCAGCCCGCGGGTGTAGAAGCGGTCGAGTGCGAACAGCGGCATGCGCGACGGGTAGGTGGCCGGTGGGCGCTGCCCGCCCGTGCCGCCGGCGCGCTTCAGGCCGGCCTGCGCCATGGCGGGATCGAGCCGCTCGCCCCAGTCATTGAAATCACCCGCCACCACCAGCGGGGCGTCGGCCGGCACCGCGTCGCGGATGTAGTCGGCCAACCGTTCGGCCTGGCGCAAACGGCTGGCGTGGATCAGCCCGAAATGCGCCACGATGGCATGTACCTCCACACCCTGCCAGTGCACCGGCACGTGCAGCAGGCCGCGCTGCTCGAAGCGGTGGTCCGACACGTCGTGGTGGCCGATGTCGCCGAGCGGCCAGCGCGACAGCAGCGCATTGCCATGCTCGCCGTCGCGGGTGATGCAGTTGGTGCGGTAGGCGGCTTCGTAGCCGTCGGGTGCCAGGAACTCGGCCTGCCCCTGCTGCGGCCACGAGAAATGCGTGCGGTCGAACAGGCGTGCGTCGCGGTGGTGGAACAACCGCACCTCCTGCAGGAACACCAGGTCGGCGTCGAACGCTGCCACCCCGAGCCCGAGGTTGTGGATCTCCAGCCGCTTGCGCAGGCCCACGCCGCGCACACCCTTGTGGATGTTGTAGGTGGCGATGCGCAGGTGCGTTTCGGGCAGCGGGCCCGAACCGAAGGTCGACGGGCCGAAGCGCGACGGCCGAAAGCCACCACCCGAACGGTTCTTGCTGCGGGAACGGAGCATGTCAGCGCCGCCCGGCCGCCGGAAGGCGCTGACGCGCCTCCAGGGCCTCATCAAAGCCCCTCATGGGGCCTGGGGGCAGCGAACGGAGTGAGCGTCGGGGCTTCATCCTAGGCTCCTTGGGCCGCAAATCGCGGCAGTTGCAGGATCGCTTCCGCATTCGAGGGTGAGAAGCAGCGGTCTGCGGCCGCGCGCCACGGCAGCCACACCCAGCGCAGGTGCTCACGCGGCGCCAGCCGCACCGGGGTGCCCGGCGGTACCTGCAGCCCGAACACATGCTCGGTGTTGTGGGTCACGCCTGGCGGGTAGCGATGGCGCCACACCGGGTAGATCTCGTAGACGTTGCTGAGCTGCCAATCGTGCAGGTTGGCAGCCGGCACCGCGGCGCTGCCGACGCTGATGCCGGTCTCTTCGTCGACCTCGCGCCGGCAGGTCTCGGCCAGCGTTTCGTCGGGCCTGTCCTTCGAGCCGGTGACGCTTTGCCAGAAACCGGGCTGGTCGGCGCGTTCGATCAGCAGCACGTCGAGTGCCGGGGTGTGGATCACCACCAGCACCGATTCGGGGATCTTGTACAGACGGCCCGCTGTCCCGTGCGGCGCGGCGCCCCCTGGGTGTTCTTCATCAACGTCACGTGCCATGCAGGCGAGCATAGCGTCCCGTATCACCGCAGCGTGGCCACGCGAACAAAGGCCGCGGTCAGCAACCCGCCATGCATCAGCGCCGCCAGCAGTGTCAACACGATGGCAGCGCGCAGGCGCTCAGGTGCTCGGGCGTGCCGCCTCAGCAGCGTGGCGGCAGCCAGGCTCAACGGCAGCGAGCCCGCCGCCCACCAAGCCGCGGTGGGCAGCCAGTCGGCCCACCACCACAGGGCCAGCCAGGCGTGAGCCGCCAGCACGATCAACGCGTAAACAAGCGCCGCGCGAACCTCGCCCAGGCGGACCACCAGCGTGTGCTTGCCGGCGCTGCGGTCCGCTTCGGCATCGGGGAACTGCGCGATCCACAAAACCGCTGCGATCAACAGCGCCGGGCTGACGCCGGCGATGGCCGCGATCGCGCTGAAGGCATGGCGCTGCACGTAGTCGGCGCCCACCACCACCAGCCACCAGCCCATTGCAACGGCCGGCTCGCCCCAACCCCGCGACATCAACGCCACGCGCGGCTGCGAATAGGCCCAACCCAATGTGAGCCCCGCCAGACCCACGGCCAGCAGGCCCGGCCCGGCCAGCGCCGAGAGCAGCACACCCCCGCCGATGACCACGGTGGCCAGCACCTTCACGGCTTGGTGCAACTGCTCCGGCGAGAACACGCCGTCTTGCACCGCCCGCGAGCCGCCAGTGAACGGCGCGATGCGCCCGGTGTTCAATGCATCGGAGCCGACCGCAGCGTCACCCCAGTCGTTGTGAAGGTTGACGGCGGCATGCGTCAGCAGCGCCAGCACGACGGCGGCCACTGCGGTGCGCCACTCGACCGGGCTGCCGCAGGCCCAGGCCACCGACAGCCCGAGCACAGTGGCCACGAGGGTGACGGCCAGGAAACCGGGCCGCGCCGCCTTCAGCCAGCGCAGCCCCACGGACGCGGGCCAGGACATGGTGTGAGGATCGCTGAAGCTGCACCGGTCGGGCGTGACCGGCACCATCAAGTGGCCGTCAGCCCGCGGGCTGGGTGGTGCGCAGCCGGATGTGCAGCTCGCGCAGCTGCTTGTCGTCCACCACCGACGGTGCGCCGGTCAGCAGGCACTGGGCGCGCTGGGTCTTGGGGAAGGCGATGACGTCGCGGATCGACTCGGCCTTGGTCATCAGCGTGACCAGGCGGTCGAGGCCGAAGGCCAGGCCGCCGTGCGGCGGGGCGCCGTACTGCAGCGCGTCGAGCAGGAAGCCGAACTTGATGCGCTGCTCCTGCGGCGAGATGTTCAGGGCCTGGAAGACCTTGGCCTGCACCTCGGCACGGTGGATCCGTACCGAGCCGCCGCCCAGCTCCCAACCGTTGAGCACCATGTCGTAGGCCTTGGAGATGCACTTGCCCGGGTCGGTGTCCATGTAGTCTTCATGGCCGTCCTTGGGCGCGGTGAACGGGTGGTGCACGGCGTTCCAGCGGTCCTCGGCGTCGTCGTGCTCGAACATCGGGAAGTCCACCACCCACAGCGGCGCCCACTTGTCTTCGAACAGGCCGTTCTTCTTGCCGAACTCGCTGTGGCCCACCTTCACGCGCAGCGCGCCGATGGCGTCGTTCACGACCTTGGCCTTGTCGGCGCCGAAGAAGATCAGGTCGCCATTGCACACGCCGGTGCGGGCGATGATCTCGGCGAGGGCGGCGTCGTGCAGGTTCTTCACGATGGGCGACTGCATGCCCTCGCGGCCCTTGGCCACGTCGTTGACCTTGATCCAGGCCAGGCCCTTGGCGCCGTAGATCTTGACGAACTCGGTGTAGCCGTCGATCTCGCCTCGGCTGATCTCGGCGCCGCCCGGAATGCGCAGGGCCACCACGCGGCCGGTGTCGCTTTGCGCGGGAGCCGAGAAGACCTTGAAGTCGACGTCCTTCATCACGTCGGTCAGCTCGGTGAGCTGCAGCTTGACGCGCAGGTCGGGCTTGTCGGAGCCGTACTTGTGCATCGCTTCGGCGTAGGTCATCACCGGGTAGCCGGGCAGGTCGACGCCGATGGTGTTGCGGAACACCGTGCGGATCATGCCCTCGAACATGCCGCGGATTTCTTCCTCGCCCATGAACGAGGTTTCGATGTCGATCTGCGTGAACTCAGGCTGGCGGTCGGCGCGCAGATCTTCGTCGCGGAAGCACTTGGTGATCTGGTAGTAGCGGTC
>JBDTQF010000294.1:0-4746 GCA_039932275.1 Burkholderiales bacterium | reverse complement strand
CGGTTGATCATGTCGGCGTAGCGCGAGCGCGGCCAGGGCAGGCGCTGCTTCAACGCCGCCATCGCCTCCTCGTTGATCGCGATCAGCGTGATCGGCTGCGACAACTCGCCCTTCGCGGTCTTGACCGTGAGGAAGTCGAAGACGCGCCGCTCGAGGCCCTGCCAGGCCGCCGGGTTACCGTCTCGCGGCTGGCCGGCCGAGCCGGGCAGCCCCAGCCATTGCCGATGCGCCGGCACGGGCACGGCCACCCCCGCGGTGGGGCTGAAGTCGGCGATCTTGCCAGTGGACGACAAGTGGTACAGCCCCGGGGCGTGCACATGGCCGCAGAAAGTATGGCGGCAGTCGGTGGCATGCAGGCTGCGCACGGCCTCGATACGCCCGAGCACATACTCCCACGCGGCGGGCGCGTAGGCGTTGGCATGCACGAACAGGCAACCGGCTTCCTGACGCTGCATCGGCAGCGACGCCAGGAAAGCGATTTGGTCAGGCCGTAGGCGTTCACGCGTCCAATCGATCACGCGCCGGGCGTCTTCGACCAGATGCAGGCTCGCGGCCTGGGCTACGGCCTCGTCGTGGTTACCGCGTACCGCGATCGCGCCCTGGAACACGAGGTCCTGCACGCGGTCGACAACCCAACCGGGATCGGCGCCGTAGCCGACGAAGTCGCCAAGCAGCGCAATTCGCTCAGCGCCGTGCAGGTGCGACTGTTCCAGGCAAGCCTCAAAGGCTTCCCGGTTGGCATGGATGTCGGTGATCAACGCCAGCTTCATGCGTGCATCCAGGGTGCCGAGAGTGCGCTTTCAGACCAACGGGAAGCGGATCCGGTGATGACGCGGCCCCTCAACCCTGCCGCCCAAGCAAAAGGTATTCCATCAGCGCCTTCTGAACATGCATGCGGTTTTCTGCCTCGTCCCACACCACCGACTGGGGGCCGTCGATTACCGAGCCGGTCACCTCTTCTCCGCGGTGTGCGGGCAGGCAATGCATGAACAGGGCTTGGGGATGCGCCACGGCCATCATCTCGTCGTCGACGCACCAGTGCTCAAAGGCCTGCTTGCGCGCTTCGTTCTCCGCCTCGTAGCCCATACTGGTCCACACGTCGGTGGTCACCAGGTCGGCGCCTCGGCAGGCTTCCAGCGGGTCGGTGAACACCTGGTAGCAGCGGGCATCGGTGACACCCGCCACTGCCGGGTCGACCTCATAACCGGTGGGTGTGCTGACATGCACTTTGAAGCCCAGCACCTGCGCGGCCTGCAGCCACGAGTTCGCCATGTTGTTGCCGTCCCCCACCCAGGCCACCGTGCGGCCGGCGATGCCGCCGCGGTGCTCGATGTAGGTGTAGACGTCAGCCAGGATTTGACAGGGATGGAATTCGTTCGTCAGACCATTGATCACAGGCACGCGGGAGTGCTGCGCAAAACCCTCGATCTTGGTCTGCTCGAAGGTGCGGATCATCACCAGATCGACCATCCGACTGATGACGCGCGCCGAGTCCTCGACGGGTTCGCTGCGGCCCATCTGGCTGTCACCGGTGGTGAGGTGAACCACCGAGCCACCCATCTGATACATGCCCGCTTCGAAGCTCACGCGCGTGCGGGTACTGGCCTTCTCGAAGATCATCGCCAGGGTCCGATCGACCAAGGGCTGGTAGCGCTCGTAGCGCTTGAACCTCGACTTGATGAGTTCGGTGCGACCGAATAGGTACGCGTACTCATCGGCGTCGAGGTCACTGAACTTCAGATAGTGCTTCAAGGGAGGAGCCATCATCAAGCCAACCGACGGAAAACAGGCCGCAGCAGTTCAAGCCGGTGCCGCAAGGAAGTTGCGCACCAGGGGAACGAGCAATTCAACGATGCGATCGGCTTCTGCCAAGGTGAGGATCAGCGGCGGCAGCAGGCGGATCACGCGGTCGGCGGTGACGCTGATCAACAGGCCCATTTCAACCGCCTGCCCCAGCAACTGGCCGCATGGGCGGTCCAGTTCAATGCCGAGCATCAGCCCGTAACCCCGGACCTCCACGACGCCACTCAACCCGGCCAGCTCCTTTTCAAAAGACGCCTTGAGATGCGCACCCACGCGGCTGGCGTTGTCGAGGAGCCCGTCCTCCTCCATGATGCGCAGTGTCTCGACACCCGCCCGCATGGCCAGCGGATTGCCGCCGAAGGTGGTGCCGTGGTTGCCTGGTGCGAAGATGTTGGCGGCCTTCGGCCCACAAACGACGGCCCCGATGGGCACGCCCGAACCCAGCCCCTTGGCCAAAGGCATCACGTCCGGCTGGATACCGGCCCACTGATGTGCAAACCACTTGCCGGTGCGACCGATGCCGCATTGCACCTCATCCAACATCAGCAACCAGCCCTTGGCATCGCAGAGCTCGCGGACTGCACGCAGGTACTCCCAACGAACAGGATTGATTCCGCCTTCGCCCTGGATCGTTTCGAGAAACACCGCGACCACATTCGGGCGTTCGCTGGCGACCGACTGAAGAGCGTCGATGTCGTTCATGGGCACCCTGACAAAACCCTCCACCAATGGCTCGAAACCCTTGTGGATCTTCGCGTTCCCCGTCGCCGACAGCGTGGCAATCGAGCGGCCATGGAAGGCGTTTTGATACACCACCACTTCGGGGCGATCGATGCCGCGGTCATGGCCGTACTTGCGCGCCAGCTTCAACGCCGCCTCGTTGGCCTCTAGGCCACTGTTGCAGAAGAAGACGTTGGTGAGCCCGGACAACTCGCAAAGCTTGGCTGCCAAGGTTTCCTGTAGGGGTACGTGGTAGTAGTTGCAACTGTGGATGATCTGCCCGACTTGATGCCGCAAGGCTTCGACCAGCCGAGGATGCGCATGGCCCAAGGTGTTGACGGCGATGCCGGCCAAGGCATCCAAGTATTCCTTGCCTGTCGTATCCCACACCTGACACCCTCGTCCATGCGATAACGCGATGGGCAAACGACCATAGGTGCCCATCACATGGGGCTCCCGAGGGTCAGAGGGTGATGCTCCGATAGCGGCCATGAAACGACGCTCCAGCAGACTTCAGTGTCGAAGAAAAGAAGGCACGCAATACCAATTTTGCGCGCCAGCTCGATTGTACGGAGTGATGGAGTTGCGTCCTCGACGCAACGGCCCGGTCAAGGCGGCTCGGTGTAGTGCGATCGGCGGCCCGTATCACGCTGCAGTGCAGCACAATACAGCATCAAGCACTGGCCCAGCGTGGGCCGCATGCGAGTTGGCCCCGTGACGAAAACAAGCAAGCCGCGCCAGTTGTTCATCCAAGGCACCACCCGGGACGGACGGACCTTTCGACCGAGCGACTGGGCCGAACGGCTGGCCGGAGCCATGTCGTGCTTTCGGCCGGGTGGCATCCAAGGGGGCATCGGCCAAGCCATCGGCTACTCGCCCTATTGCATTCCCACGGTTATTGGAGGCGTCAGGTGCGTGGTTGTCAGCGAAGCTCTACGCGACATCGAGCCCATGGCGTGGGACTTCGTCATGAATTTTGCGCGGGACAACGAGTTGCGGCTAACAAAGGCCGACTAGTTGTGAACCGTCAAGACGTTGTTTCCTGAATCAGGAAGCCTGGACATAGGCGCGAGGCCGCCGATACCGCTGTGGGGCCGATGCCAGTTGTAGTGGTGTTGCCAGCGGGACAGCGCATCGGTTCGATGCGCGGAGTTCTGATACGTCCAACCGTAGACCCACTCGCGTAGCGCCGATTGAATGTAGCGCTCGGCCTTGCCGTTGGTCTGAGGTCTGTATGCCCGCGTGAACTTGTTGTTGATGCCCAGAGCCTCGCAGGCCGCGACAGTGGCGTAGCCGGTGGGGAGGTTTTCTGGGCCGGCGTAGAGGATGCGGTTGGCGGCGTCGTATTCCCGGTGGTCGACCTGCACGCCGTCGCGGTTGACGAAGAGTAGACGGTCCTGGGCGTCGTAGCGGTAGATCTCGGTGACGGTGCCGAAGCTGGTGGTATAGATGACGGGGGCGCTGCGGTAGATGGCGCTGCAGTCTTCGTCGTAGCCGACGATGACGATCTCGCCACCCGAGGTGGCGACCGTGTTGCCGTAGTACTCATCCTGGCTACGGTTGCCGTTCTTGTCGTACTGGAGCCGGTGGCCAACGGTGCCGAGGTTGCCGGCAGCGTCCAGGCCGTCCACCACGGTCTAGCGGTTCATGGCGTCGTATTGGAAGTAGTCGGCCTTGCCAAATTCAACTTACCCCGCGGCGAGTGACTGAAGCACCGGCAACTGTCGGTCTACTGCTCAGCATGGCGACAGTGCCCCGCAGTCGAACCCTGCGCGGTGCCCGCTTCGTACGCTGGAGGTGAGCCACGCCACCGAAGCGGTGAGAGCCAACAAAAGAGCTGTCAGGCCCAGCCGGGCCAGTGCCCGCAGCAACCAGCGGATGTTGAAGCCCGCAGCGCACAGTAACAGCGTGCAGCGCATCGCCCTCGCTGCCCTTGAGCCAGCAACGGTCCATGCGGTGATCGTGCTTGGTGTGACCGATGATGGGCTCGATGGCCTGACGACGCCGCAGCCAGCGGCGCTGGGTTTTGTCCAGTGTTCTGATCCTGCCGCGTGCTAGGGATGCTCTGCATAACTCCCGCGACGGCGAGCTTGCATGAGCGGCGCTGTGCGGCGACGATTTGAACCATGAGGCAAACCGACCTCGGGCTGAATCTGGTGGCCAAGCGCACGCGCAAGCGCGAGTTCCTGGACGAGATGAATGTGGTGGTGCCGTGGACGGCGC
>JBDTQF010000293.1:0-4751 GCA_039932275.1 Burkholderiales bacterium | reverse complement strand
CATTGAGCGTACTGATGGCGAGATCGATCATCGTCATGACCCGGCTCGTGATCGATGCTGTGCAGGACGCGGGGGTCGAGAAGAAGGACATCCAGAGCCTGGTGTTCACGCTGCCGCGGCCGTACACGCTGCAGAAGTACTTCCACACCTTCCTCGTCAGCCACCTGCGACTGGCCTGCACCGCCAACGTGATGGAGGTGATGGGCAACGGCATGACCGCGGCGCTGGCTTTTGATCAGGCCTGCAACGACATCCTGCTGGGCCGCGCCGAGGTGGCGCTGGCGCTGGGCATCAACATGGAATCGGCCACGCCGGCGCAGGAGCATGCGATGAGCAGCATGCGCACCACCGGCGATGTCGACTTTCACGCCACCGCCGGCTTCATCCCGATCTCCTGGTACGCCATGGATGCGATGCGCTACATGCACGACTGGGGCGCCACGCGCGAGCAGATCGGCGCGGTGGCGGTGAAGAACCGCTGGCATGCCTCGATGAACCCGCTGGCGCAGTTCCGCAAGCCGGTGACGCTGGAAGACGTGGTTTCGCAGCGGCCCATCGTCGAGCCGCTGGGCCTGTTCGACGTGCCCGGCCGCAGCGACGGCGCGGCCTGCCTGGTGCTGGCCTCCGAAGACGTGGCCAAGTCGCTCGGCCGGCCGTATGCGCTGGTGCGCGGCCGCGGCTTCTGCCATGACGGCTCGCACCAGATCAACGAGGTGCCCAACGACATGACCGAGCTGATCGCGGCCAGGCAGGCCGCGGCCACGGCCTACGCGCAGGCTGGCATCAACGCCGCCGACCTCAGCCTGGCCGAGGTGTACGCGCCCTGCACCATCGTCGAGATCCTGGTCAGCGAGGCGCTGGGCTTGTTCGGCCGCGGCCAGGGCGCGCCGGCCGCAGCCGAGGGCCAGACCAAGCTGGGCGGGCGCATTCCCATCTCCACCTCGGGTGGGCTGACGTCTCGCGGCCACCCGGCCTACGTGACCTCGCTCTACAACCTGGTCGAAGTGGCCGACCAGCTGCGTGGCCGGGCCGGCGAACGCCAGGTCAAGGACGCCCGGCTGGCCGTGACCACCGGCGAGCTGGGCAACTACAACGCCGCGCTGATCCATGTGCTGGAGGCCGTGCAATGACCCCGACCACCATGACCACGCTGCCGCTCATTCCCGTGGCGCGCAAGCGCTCCTACCCGCCGCGGATCTCGGCCTTCACGCAGCCGTTCTGGCAGGGCCTGGCCCAGGGTCAATGGCAGAGCACCTGCTGCGAGGCCTGCGGCAAGTTCACCTTCCCGCCCAAGCCGGTGTGCCCGCACTGCTGGAGTGACCGGATGGTGTGGCGCCCGTTGAGCGCCCAGGGCACGCTGTACTCCTGGACCCGCGTGCACGCGCCGCCCACGGTGTTCGCCGACGAGGCGCCCTACGCGGTGTGTGTGGTTGATCTCGACATCGGCCTGCGCATCGCCACCCGCATGGTCGAGCGCGAAGGCGCCGAGCCGCGCATCGGCAGCCCGATGGAGGTGGTGGTGCTGCAGTTCGAGGACGGCCCGCTGTTCGCCTCCCGTCCGGCCTGAGTTCGTTCCGGTCACATCCCATGCAAGCCATCGTCTGCCACCGCTTCGCCCCTGTCGACGACCTCGTGCTGGAGACCGCCTGGCCTTCGTCGCCGCTGGGCCCGGGCGATGTGCGCATCGCGGTGCGCGCGGCCGGGGTCAACTTCCCGGATTCGCTCAAGGTCGAAGGGCGCTACCAGATCAAGCCGCCGCTGCCGTGGATTCCCGGCAGCGAGGTGGCCGGCGTGGTGGCTGAAGTGGGCGCCGATGTGCGCAGCCACCGCGTCGGCCAGCGTGTGATCGGCATCCCCGACTGGCACGCCGGCGGCTTCGCCACCGAACTGGTGCTGCCTGCCATGCGGGTGCTGCCGATCGACGACCGGCTCGGGTTCGAGGCCGCCGCCGCCATTCCCATCGTCTACGGCACCTCGTACTACGCGCTCAAGCGCCGCGGCGAGCTCAAGCCCGGCGAAACGCTGCTGGTGCTCGGCGCAGCTGGTGGCGTGGGGCTGGCGACAGTGCAATTGGGCAAGGCGCTGGGCGCACGCGTCATCGCCGCCGCCAGCACCGAGGCCAAGCGCGCGCTGGCACGCGAACATGGCGCCGACGAAACCATCGACTACACCCAGCCCGACTGGCGCCTGGCCGTGAAGGCGCTGACGAGTGACAAGGGCGTGGACGTGATCTACGACCCGGTGGGGGGCGACAGCTTCGACGAGGCCATTCGCTGCATCGGCTGGATGGGCCGCTACCTGGTGGTGGGCTTCACCTCCGGCCGCATCCCGACGCTGAAGGTCAACCTGCCGCTGGTCAAGGGTTACGACGTGCGCGGTGTGCGCCACGACGTCTGGCGCGACACCCTGTGGGAAGAAGAAGCCCGCGACGACATGGCCCAGCTGCTGGCCTGGCAGGCCGAAGGCCGCATCAGCGCACTGGTCACCGCCACCTACCCGCTGGCCCAGGCGGTGCAGGCCATCAACGACATCACGGCACGCAAGACCACCGGCAAGGTGGTCCTCACGATGCCGTGAAGCGCCCGCCGGCCGCCGCTGGGCCCGGGGTTACTGCGACGCCTCGGCGGGCAGCAGCAGGGCGAGCGCCGCCGCGAGGTCAGCACGCACGATGGGCTTGCTGAGCACGCGCCGGATGCCCACCGCCGCCGCGCGCTGGGCCAATTGCGGCCCGCCCCAGCCGCTGAGCAGCAGGATCGGCAGGTCGGCTCGAAGCGCGCGGGCCTGCTGCGCCAGCTGCGTGCCGGTGAGGCCGGGCATGACCTCGTCGGTAAGCAGCAGGTCGAAGCGCTGCGGGTCGGCCTGCAGCGCCTCCAGCGCACGCTGCGGGTCGGTGTGGCCCACCGGTTCGTAGCCCAGCTCCGCCAGCAGTTCCTCGGCCAGGGCCACCAGCGCCGGTTCGTCATCTACCACCAGCACCACCTCGCCGCGACCCATCGGCAGCGGCGCTTCGTGGGCGCTGGCAGCCTCGTCGCCGGCACGGCGCAGCAGGGCCGGGCCGGCACCGCACACCTGGTCTGCGGCCAGCGGCAGGTACAGCGTGAAGCAGCTGCCCTCGCCCGGCGCGCTGACCACGTCGACCCCACCGCCGAAATCTTCCACCACGCCATGCACCACGGTCAGGCCCAGGCCGGTGCCGGCACGGCCGCGGGTGGTGAAGAAGGGTTCGAACAGCCGCTCCAGCACCTCGGCCGCCATGCCGGGGCCGGTGTCGGCGACCCACAGCCGCACATACGGGCCGGGCGGCAGGCGGCCGTGCGAGGTCCAGTGCTCGGCGGCCAGCTCGCGCCGCGCCAGCCCCACCGTCAGCGTGCCGGCGCGTGAGTGCATCGCCTGCAGCGCATTGGTGCAGAGGTTCATCACGGCTTCGAACAGGCCGGTGGCATCGCCCCGCACCTGCAGCGGCGCGCCGCTGGTGTCGGGCTGGAAGACCCGCTCGACCTGGATGCGCGCCTCCATCGTGGCGGCCAGCAGGCCCAGCACCTGCTCGACGACCGGCTGCACCGCAAACACGCTGTGCGGCCGCGCACCGCCGCGGCTGAAACCCAGCAGCCGCTCCACCACGGCCTTGCCACGCAAGGCCGCCTGCAGCACCTGGTCGAGGTGGCGCGACTGCGCGCTGCCCCGCAGCGCCGCGGCCCGCGCCATCTCGCCATAGCCCAGCACCGCAGCCAGGATGTTGTTGAAATCGTGCGCCACCCCACCCACCAGCGTGCCCAGCGATTCGAGCTTCCTGGCCCGGCCGAGCTTGACCTCGAGCTGGCGGGTATGGGCGGCGCGTTCCTGCTCCTCGGTGACGTCGAGCGCCACGCCGGCCACCCGCAAAGTCTGTCCGCGCGGGTCGTGCGACGCGGTACCGCGCAGGCGGACGGCATGCCATTGGCCGTCGGGGTGCCGCACCCGCACCACCAGGTCCAGCACATCGGACGCCGGCAGTGTGGGCGCGCCCTCGGGTCCGTCGCCCACCGGCGGCTCGGCGTCGAGCTGCCCATGCAGGCGCAACGCCTCCCGCAGCGCCGTCGCGTCGTCAGGGTGCAGGGTCTGGCTCACCTGTTCGAGCGTGGCGCCGGCGAGATCGGCGTCGCGGGCCAGCCCGAGCAGCTCCTTCATGCGAGGGGAAAAGTAAAACTCGCCACCCGCGGGTTCCCAGTCCCAGTTGCCCTCTTTCGCGGCCGCGAAGGCCAGGGCCGCACGGTCGCGCACCGTCTGCAGCGCCTGATGGGTCTGCCGCCGCGCCCGCTCGGCGCGCAGCATGCGCGACAGCAGCGCCGCCAGCACCCCGTACACCAGTACCAGCGCGATGGCCGCGCCCTGGGCCAGCTCGCGCCAGTTGCGCAGACCCTCGCGCACGTCGCGCGTCATCACCAGGCGCAGGCCCAGCGTGGGCAGGTGGCGCACCTGCACGATGCGCAGCGTGCCGTCGGGCAGATCCTGCACTGCATCGGCATCGGGCCGGTCGTCCACTTCGGGCGCAGCGGGCAGGCGCGCACTCTGCTGCAGGCTACCGGCGAGGATGACGCCATCGCTGCGCTGCACCACCATGCGCGCATCGGGTGCCAGTGCCACGCGCTGGAACGACCCCAGCAGGCTGGCCGCCTGGATCTCGGCCACCACCCAGCCGCGGGGGGGTGCGCCGGGCCCCTCGTCGCCGGCCCTGCCGCTGTAGCGCACCGCCATCGCCACCGCGGGCTGGC
>JBDTQF010000292.1:0-4757 GCA_039932275.1 Burkholderiales bacterium | reverse complement strand
ACGCGCACCGGCTGGTCGAGCGCCAGGCGCAGCTGCGCAAGGACGGCCGCCTGCCGTTCCTGCGCCCCGATGCCAAGAGCCAGGTGACGATGCGTTATGTGGACGGCAAGCCGCACTCGATCGACACCGTGGTGCTGTCGACCCAGCACAGCCCCGACCAGAGCGAGACGCCCACCAAGATGAAGGCCTCGTTCGTTGAGGCCATCATCGAAGAGATCATCAAGCCGGTGCTGCCCAAGGAATGGCTGCAGGACACCAAGTACCTCATCAACCCGACCGGGCGCTTCGTCATCGGCGGCCCGCAGGGCGACTGCGGCCTGACCGGCCGCAAGATCATCGTCGACACCTACGGCGGCGCCTGCCCGCACGGCGGCGGCGCGTTCTCGGGCAAGGACCCGAGCAAGGTCGACCGTTCGGCCGCCTACGCCGCGCGCTACGTCGCCAAGAACATCGTCGCGGCTGGCCTGGCCAAGCAGTGCCAGATCCAGGTGGCCTATGCCATTGGCGTGGCCCGGCCGATGAACGTCACGGTCTACACCGAAGGCACCGGCGTCATTTCAGACGACCGCATCGCCCAGATCGTGCAGGAGGTGTTCGACCTGCGTCCCAAGGGCATCATCCAGATGCTCGACCTGCTGCGGCCGATCTACGCCAAGACCGCGGCCTACGGCCACTTCGGCCGTGAAGAACCCGAGTTCAACTGGGAGCGCACCGACAAGGTGGCGGTGCTGCGCGACCTGGCAGGGCTGTGAAGCAAGCAGGCGCAACATCGCGCCTGCCGACCTGAACCGAAGCCGGCCCCGAGCCGGCTTTCTTGTGTAAGAAGAAGGCGCGGCCTGCGCGCCGGCCCCGACCGCGACTTTTGCCGTGCCCGCGCCGCCGACGAGGCCGCGCGTGCTGACTACAATCGCGCCTTGCGTCCGAGGAGCGTTGCGAGGCCGGCCCACCGCCGGTCCCAGGCTCGGACCCCTATCCAGGCAACGGCGCTCACCCGCACGCCCACCGGCGATGCAGCGGGGTGAGCCCTTCCACCAGCACCGGCTGGTGTGGCCTGCCCTCCTGCATGACCTGTCGCGTGGCGGATTCACCGCATTGCATGCAGGAGCACACCATGAACGCTGTCGTCCAATCCAAGAACGACCAGAACCACGTCATCGCCGATCTCTCCCTTGCCGCCTGGGGCCGCAAGGAGATCAAGATCGCCGAGACCGAAATGCCGGCCCTGATGGCCATCCGCGCCGAGTACGCCGCCCAGCAGCCGCTCAAGGGCGCGCGCGTCACCGGCTCGCTGCACATGACCATCCAGACCGCCGTGCTGGTCGAGACCCTGCAGGCCCTGGGCGCCCAGGTGCGCTGGGCCTCGTGCAACATTTTCTCGACGCAGGACCATGCCGCCGCGGCGCTGGCGGCCGCAGGCACGCCGGTGTTCGCCTACAAGGGCGAGACGCTGAAGGACTACTGGGACTACACCCACCGCATCTTCGACTTCGGCCCCAAGGGCTCTGATGGCGAAGGCCCGAACATGATCCTGGACGACGGCGGCGATGCCACGCTGCTGATGCACCTGGGCAAGAACGCCGAGAAGGACGCCAGCCTGATCGCCAACCCGGGCAGCGAAGAAGAGCGCGAGCTGTTCACCGCCATCAAGGCCAAGCTGGCTGAAGACCCGACCTGGTACAGCCGCAAGGGCGCGCAGATCATCGGTGTGACCGAAGAAACCACCACCGGCGTGCACCGCTTGCAGGAAATGAGCGTCAAGGGCACGCTGATGTTCCGCGCCATCAATGTGAACGACTCGGTCACCAAGAGCAAGTTCGACAACCTCTACGGCTGCCGCGAATCGCTGGTGGATGGCATCAAGCGCGCCACCGACGTGATGATCGCCGGCAAGATCGCCGTGGTGGCCGGCTACGGCGACGTGGGCAAGGGCTCGGCGCAGGCCCTGCGCGCCCTGAGCGCCCAGGTATGGGTGACCGAGATCGACCCGATCAATGCGCTGCAGGCCGCCATGGAAGGCTACCGCGTCGTGACGATGGCGTGGGCCGCCGACAAGGCCGACATCTTCGTCACCACCACCGGCAACCGCGACGTCATCACGCATGACCACATGGCGGCGATGAAGCACAACGCCATCGTCTGCAACATCGGCCACTTCGACAACGAGATCCAGGTGGCCTCGCTCGAGAAGTACGAGTGGGAAGAGATCAAGCCGCAGGTCGATCATGTGATCTTCCCCGACGGGAAACGCATCATCCTGCTGGCCAAGGGCCGCCTGGTGAACCTGGGCTGCGGCACCGGCCACCCGAGCTATGTGATGTCGTCGAGCTTCGCCAACCAGACCATCGCGCAGATCGAGCTGTTCACCCACAGCGAGGCCTACGACGTGGGCAAGGTCTACGTGCTGCCCAAGCATTTGGACGAGAAGGTCGCGCGCCTGCAGCTCAAGACGCTCAACGCCCAGCTCACCGAGCTGACGGACGAGCAGGCCGCGTACATCGGCGTGCCCAAGCAGGGGCCTTACAAGCCGGACACCTACCGGTACTGAGGCGCACATGACGCCGATCAGTCTGGAGTTCTTTCCACCGAAGACGCCCGAGGGCGTGGGCAAGCTGGCGCAGGCGCGCCAGGCGCTGTATGTGCTCAAGCCCGAGTTCTGCTCCGTCACCTACGGCGCCGGCGGGACCACGCAGGACGGCACCTTGCAGACCGTGCAGGCCATCGTCGCCGAGGGCGTCGAAGCGGCGCCGCACTTCAGCTGCATCGGTGCCAGCCGCGATTCGATCCGCGACAAGCTGGCGCAGTTCAAGGCCGCCGGGCTGCGGCGCATCGTGGCGCTGCGGGGCGATCTGCCCAGCGGCCACGGCGGCTTCGGCGAGTTTCGCTACGCCAGCGAGCTGGTGGCCTTCATCCGCGAGGAGACCGGCGACCACTTCCACATCGAAGTGGCCGCCTACCCCGAGATGCACCCACAGGCGCGCTCACCCGAGGCCGACTTGCAGGCTTTCGTCACCAAGGTACGCGCCGGCGCGGATTCGGCCCTCACGCAGATGCTGTTCAATGCCGATGCGTACTTCCGCTTCGTCGACGAAGTGCGGGCCCAGGGCGTGACGCTGCCCATCGTGCCGGGCATCATGCCCATCACCAACAGCAGC
Source organism: Burkholderiales bacterium (assembly GCA_039932275.1). Taxonomy (GTDB): domain Bacteria; phylum Pseudomonadota; class Gammaproteobacteria; order Burkholderiales; family Burkholderiaceae_C; genus Sphaerotilus. The sequence continues at coordinate 1,605 of JBDTQF010000292.1, read as the reverse complement.
GGCATCCTGCGCTTCGCGGATGCCTGCGGCGCCGAGATCCCGCGCTGGATGCGCCTGCGCCTGCAGGCTTTCGGTGACGACACGGCGTCGATCAAGGCCTTCGGGCTGGATGTCATCACCGCGCTGTGCGAGCGCCTGCGTGCGGCCGGCGTGCCGGGCCTGCACTTCTATACGATGAACACCAGCACTGCCACCCTCGCCATCTGCCAGCGGCTCGGCACCTGAGCATGCCGCCGCGGCGGCATGCTGTGGCGCGCGCGCATCGCTTGGCACCTGGCTGTCTGATGCAGGTCAAGCGCCTGTGCGCCAGGGCCGTCGAGCCGTGGCAGCTTGCTTGCGCTCAACTTCGGCGGGTGCCCCTTCGGATGAAATGAATTCACGCCGGCAATGAACCGGCTCCGTTTATCCATCCGACAGGAGTTCCACCATGAAGAAGCTCTGCATTGCTCTGGCTGCCACCGCCCTCGCTCCCCTGGCCATGGCGCAAGCCGCTGGCGACATCGTCGCCCGCGTCCGCGCCGTTCACCTGGACGCCAACAAGAGCACCTTGACGGCCGGCGAGGTGTCCATCAACAACAAGTGGCTGCCGGAAGTGGACTTCACCTACTTCTTCACGCCCAACATCGCCGCCGAGCTCATCCTGACCTATCCGCAGAAGCAGGACGTGGCCCTGAACGGCGCCAAGCTCGGCTCACTCAAGCACCTGCCGCCTACGCTGACGGCGCAGTACCACTTCACCGGCCTGGGCGCGCTCAAGCCCTACCTGGGTGCCGGCCTGAACTACACCCGCTTCTCGCGCGTGGACCTCGCCGGCGGCGCGGTCACGGTGGACAAGAGCAGCTTCGGCCTGGCGCTGCAGGCGGGGGTCGACTATGCGATCAACAACAAGTGGTCGCTCAACCTTGACGTCAAGAAGGTGCAGATCCGTACCGACGTGAGCGCCGGCGCCGCCAACCTGGGCACGTTCAAGATCGACCCGACGCTGCTGGCCGTGGGCTTGGGCTACAAGTTCTGAGCTCAGCTCACGAAGGGGACCGCAGGTTCCCGCAAGCGCCGCGCGTGATCCGCGCGGCTTTTTGTTGCCCGGGCTTTCAGTCCTTGCGCTGCCAGAACACGCCTTCGTCGGTGAGGATGGCGTCCATCGGCACGTCGTGGGCTTCGGCTTCCAGCCAGGGCACGTGGCCATGCGCGAAGGCCAGCCCCACGGTGTAGGGCCGCGGCTGCAGCGTGGCCAGCGTGCGGTCGAAGAAGCCGCCGCCGTAGCCCAGCCGCACGCCCTTGGGCCCGAAACCCACGCAGGGCACCAGCAGCAACTCGGGCTCGAACACCGGAGTGCCCTTGGGCTTGAGGATGCCGAAGGCGTCGTCCTCCATCGGGCAGCCCGGGTACCAGACGTGAAAGTGCAGCTGCTTGGTTTCGCGGTCGATCACCGGCAGGCCGATGTAGCGCGGCTCGCCGCCTTCGTTCTCGGCCTCGGTCCAGCGGTACAGCGCCGGCAATGCGTCGAACTCGCCCTTGATCGGCCAGTACGCGCCGATGGTGTTCTCTTGCCGCGTCACCAGGAACACCCGCAGCACCTCCTGCAGCTCCATCGCGCGGCGGTGC